>NZ_FNTZ01000001.1:3517500-3817500 GCF_900105555.1 Pseudomonas coleopterorum | reverse complement strand
CGCGGTGTTCACATTCTCGGGCGTAATGTTGACCTTGCTCCTTCTTCAAGCCCGCTTTCCTCCCCGTCGGCGGGCTTTTCTTTGCCTGCGATTTGGCGTTTCGCCCACCCAGGCCTGCTAACCTCTCTTATTCAAGCGTCGACCCGAACCGGATGTCGGCGCGTTGCAGCGCCTTGTTGCGCTGCCTTCCAAGGAGCTTGACCCCGCCATGACCATTTCTCTGCGCACACGGCTGCTGACCGTGTTGATGTTCACCACGCTGCTCAGTGGTTGCGGCATCAATAACATTCCGCAATATGACGAACAGGTGAAATCAGCCTGGGCTCAGGTGGAGAACCAGTACCAGCGTCGGGCCGACCTCATTCCCAATCTGGTGGAAACGGTGAAGGGTTACGCCAAGCAGGAACAGGACACCCTGACCCGGGTGATCGAAGCGCGGGCCAAGGCCACCTCGATCCAGGTCGATGCCAATACCCTGGACGATCCAGCCAAGCTGCAGCAGTTCGACCAGGCCCAGCAGCAACTCAGCGGTGCCTTGAGCCGTTTGATGGTCACTGTCGAGCGCTATCCTGACCTGAAGTCGAACCAGAACTTCCTGGCCTTGCAGTCGCAGCTTGAAGGGACCGAAAACCGCATCGCAGTGGCACGTCGTGACTTCATCGCCTCGGTCGAGAAGTACAACACCGAGATCCGCACTTTCCCCGGCAAGCTGTGGCAGATGACCATGTACCGTGACCAGAAGGTTCGCGAGAACTTCAAGGCCACGGCACCCAATGCCGAGCAAGCGCCGAGCGTGAAGTTCCAATGAAGCCATGGCGGTGCCTGCCGCTGCTGATGCTGTTGTGGGTCGCCACCGCCGGAGCGCTGGAGTTTCCAGCGCTCAGCGGCCGGGTGGTGGACCAGGCGGGCCTGCTCGACGGGCAGACCCGCAGTCAGCTCAGCCAGATGCTCGAAGCGCACGAGCAGGCGACCTCCGAGCAGGTCGTGGTGGTGACCGTACCGGATCTGCAAGGCACGGACATCGCCGACTACGGCTATCAACTCGGACGCGCCTGGGGCATCGGGCAGAAGGGCAAGGATAATGGCGCCCTGCTGATCGTGGCCAAGGCCGAGCGCAAGGTGCGCATCGAGGTGGGTTACGGTCTGGAAGGGCAGCTGACCGATGCGCAGTCTTCCATCATCATCAATAACGTGATCGTGCCGTCGTTCCGCCAGGGCGATTTCGCCGGTGGCATTCGTGCTGGCGCGGCCGCCATGTTGCAGGTGCTGGGCGGTGATCCACTGGCCGAGCCCCAGCGCAGCAATGCGCAGGGTCAAGGTCAGGAGCAGCAGCGCTTGCCGTGGCCGGCGTTTCTCATCTTGATCATCATCGTGATAGTGATGATCCGTGGTGGGGGAGGCGGACGTGGCGGTCGAGGCGGTGGTGGCGGTTCGGTACTCACCGGTGCGGTGCTGGGCAGTGTGCTCGGCGGCGGTCGTGGCGGCGGTGGTTTCGGCGGCGGCGGTGGTGGTTTTGGTGGCGGTGGCGGCGGCTTCGGCGGCGGGGGTGCATCGGGTGGCTGGTAAATCGAGCAGGTACGCAGCATGACATTACTGGACCAAAGCGCGCAAAAGCGCGTGGCCACGGCCATTGCCGAGGCCGAACTGCACACCGACGCCGAACTGGTCACGGTGCTCGCACCGCAATCCGACGACTACACCTACATTCCGTTGCTGTGGGCGGGGCTGATCGCCTTGTTGGTGCCGGGCCTGATCAACTATTACCCTGGTTGGCTGAATGCTCACCAGTTGTTGCTGGCGCAGTGGGCGACCTTCATCGTGATGGGGCTGCTGTTCCGCATTCCTGCATTGACCACGGCATTGGTGCCGCGCCGTGTGCGTCACTGGCGGGCGGCCAACATGGCCCGTCGGCAGTTCCTGGAGCGCAAGTTGCACCACACCCAGGGCGCGACGGGAATGTTGATCTTCGTTTCGGAGGCGGAACGGTACGTGGAAATTCTGGTGGACGAGGGGATTTCCAGCCGAATTGGCGATGACACCTGGGGTGCGATCGTCGAGGCGTTCACCGCGCGGGTCAAGCGGGGTGAAACGATGGAAGGATTCGTGGGTTGTATCCAGGCCTGCGGTGAGGTATTACGTGAACACGTACCTGTAACCCATCCTCGCAACGAGTTGCCTGATCGGTTGGTCGTGCTGGGCTGACCGCTCAGCCCTGCCAATGGACCTAACGAGGTTACGAGCTGTCAAAGTGGCATTACGCTATCATTCGCACTTTGCCCACGGAGCCTCGCCATGAGCCCGATCATTTTCCCTCAACCGTTCAAAGCGGTTGGCTGCTCCGACTGTCGAAACCTGGATGCCCTGGGTTTTGACTTCACCATGGCATTCCAGCCGATCCTCAACGTGCGCAGCGGGCAGCCATGGGCCTATGAAGCCCTGGTGCGTGGCATCAACGGTGAGTCTGCGTACAGCATCCTGAGCCAGGTCAACGACGGCAATCGCTACCGTTTCGACCAGTCCTGCCGCGTCAAGGCCATCGAGTTGGCCACCCGTTGGGGTCTGCTGGACCTCCCCGACTGCCTGCTCAGCATCAACTTCCTGCCCAAGGCTGTCTACCGCGCTGAAACGTGCATCCGCGCCACCCTCGAGGCAGCCCGCGAATTCGGCTTTCCGTTGAATCGGCTGATGTTCGAAGTGACCGAAGGCGAGCGTGTAGACGACCCGCTGCATTTGCAGTCGATCTTCAGCGAATACGAGAAACAGGGATTCGTCACGGCGATCGATGACTTCGGGTCAGGGTATTCGGGCCTGAACCTGCTGGCGACCTTCCAGCCCAAGGTGCTGAAGATCGACATGGCACTGACTCGCGACCTGGATCATGACGCCGTGCGCCAAGCCATCGTGGCGGGGATCGTACTGGTGGCCGGCAAGTTGAACATCACCGTCGTGGCCGAGGGCGTGGAAACCGTCGGCGAAAGCACGGCCCTGCAGGGGTTGGGAATCGACCTGCAACAAGGCTTCCTGTTCGCCCGTCCTGCCATTGGCAAGCTACCGCTCAAGCATTGAGCGAAAGGCTGGACCAGAACACCTGTAAGCGATATACGCCAGCGCTGAAGGTCAGGGCAAGTGTTCACTTGCCCCTTATTCCACATCAATCCTCGAGAATGAACGCAAACTTGTCGTCGATCAGCATCTTCAGGTAGGCGTCGAAGCTGTCGGCGATGACCACGTATTCGTCCGGGTCGTGGACGAAGCGGATCACTTGGCCTTTGGTGCCTTTGCTCGTGGGGTTGAAGTCGATGAACAGCGTGGAAGTACCGCCATTGTTCATGCAGTGCGAGAAGCACAGCCGTTCGCCCAGGATGACATCGGCATCGATGCGCTTGTCGACCATGTCCGGGTTTTCCAGGAACAGGTCGTCGTAGATGTCGGCAATGCTTTTGTCGTTGGCGGTGCGGTCTTCGAGGATCTGCTCGACCGAGCGCAGGTAGTACGGGTACTCGGCGATGTCGGAGCCCAGGATGAGTACCGAAACTTCGCCTTTTTCATACTTCTGCCAGTGCGTGCCGTTCACCTTGGCAAGCAGGTGCAGGAGGCTGTCCGGGCAGTCGGGGTAGACTTCTTTGAGCGCATCCAGTTGGGTGGAAGAGGCGCCGGTGGCGAACGCGAGTTCGTCAAGGCTGGCGGCGGGCAGGGCGGCTTTGAGGCCTGAGTGAAACTGTTCGACGATGCTCAAGGCTGCTTCCTTACGCGGGTTTTGTTTGAGCACCATTGGGCGATTCGTGGGGGGGAGTCAAGGGAATTTACTGTTTGGGGGATTTGTTGGGGGCTTGGGATGTGTAGGGGGGCTACTGGCCTCTTCGCGGGCAGAGCCCGCTCCCACAGGGTCTACTTCCACAGGGTCTGCTTCCACAGGACCGGCTCTCACAGGACCTGCTTGCATAGAGGCCAGCGGGGGTGTCAGCGCCAGCGGACGGTGTAGTGCGCGGGGACGTCGCTCATCTGGGGCTGGAAGTGGGTGTTGGAAATGACGTGGGTCTGCACGTCTCCGGCGGCGTCGTGCAGTTCGATGCGATCGCCGGCGCCAGCATTGAGGGTCACCTCGTAGATCAGGGCCTTGTTGGGCTCCAGGGAAGATTCGAAGGGGCCGAAACGGGTGCCGTCGATGCGAACGATGTAGACCTGGTGGGCGCCTTGGGTGGATGTGCTGGTCACTGCGAAAACTCCATACCTTTGCTGGTCGATATCTATGTGGGCTGTCACAGGCTCAGGCGCATGGACAGGTCTACCGCTTTTACATCCTTGGTCAGGGTGCCAATCGAGATGTAGTCCACACCCGTTTCGGCAATGCTGACCAAGGTCGAATCATTGATGCCGCCGCTGGCTTCGAGCTTGGCCTGGCCGGCATTGATGCTCACCGCTTCGCGCATGTCCGCAAGGCTCAGCTCGTCGAGCATGACGATGTCGGCGCCCGCGGCCAGTGCCTCGCGCAACTCGTCCAGGCTTTCGACCTCGATTTCCACGGGCTTGCCCGGTGCGATGCGTTGCGCGGCCGTGATCGCCTGTGCCACGCCGCCGCACGCGGCGATGTGGTTTTCCTTGATCAGGAATGCATCGTACAGGCCGATGCGGTGGTTGTGGCAACCGCCGCAGGTCACTGCATACTTTTGCGCCAGGCGCAGGCCCGGCAGGGTTTTGCGCGTGTCCAGCAGTTTGACCTGAGTGTGGGCAACCCGCTCGGCGAACGACTGCGCGCGGGTGGCGACGGCCGACAGCAGTTGCAGAAAATTCAGCGCACTGCGCTCTCCGGTCAGTAGCGACCGTGCCGGGCCTTCGAGGTGAAACAACGGCTGGTTGGCTTGTGCCTGCTGCCCGTCCACTACCTGCCAATGCACTGCCACGCGGGGGTCGAGCTGACGAAACACGGCATCGACCCAGGCGGTGCCGGCGATGGTGCAGGTGTCGCGGGTAATGATGGTGGCCTTGGCCAGGCGCTCGGCCGGGATCAGTTGCGCGGTGATATCGCCGCTGCCCACATCTTCGAACAACGCACGGCGCACGTTGGCTTCGATTTCAGCGGTCAGATCGGCAAGACGAAGATTGGGCATGACGCGCTCCATCGGCAAAGTGGGGCGGATTATAGGATACTGCGCGGCTCGGAGCGAAGCCCTGCGCCTGGCGCCGTAATGTGGTGCAAAAAGAGATGCATTTGGTCGGCTTGGATGAGCTTTTCAGGTTATTTACGGTCAATCTTCTACTTAGCTCCGTGCTCGCTGAACTGCTTGTCACCTTGGTAGTCAGAGATCACTGTCTGTGAGGTCAGGTGGGCGATGACGTCACGTGGTTGGCAGGGATGTCGACGTTCTTTTTCGTGGGTGGGGGGTTCTTGATGGCGAACGATGGGAAAGTGGTTTCACTGAACAAGGCGGCCGTCGATCCAGCGAGCCAGCCTGCCAGTGTGCGCCTGCCTGTCGTCCTGTTGCAGGTGCGCGACAAAGCCGCGCTGCAACTCAAGCAGGCCCTTCAGGTGTTGTTCGACAACGCTGACGACACCCTTTTCGAAATGGCCGACCGGGCGTTGAACAACGTCGATCAGAACACCTTCTTCGAAGCCATGCGCGACTTGCGCCTCAAGCGCAAGAGCATCGAGCGCGGCTTCCTCGAGAAATTCTACGAAAGCTTCGTGCGCGTGGGTCAGTACGACACGGCCGACACCAATGCACCTGCGCCGCTGAGCTACGACAAGCTGGCCTTGGTGCCCAACGACGAGCTTGAGCGCACCGTGGCGCTGGACGCCATGGTCAGCAAGGTGCTGAGCCGTGACAGCTTCGCCCTTGGCCAGTTGACCACCCGTTTGAACGTGCTGCTCACGCGCCGCCTGGATGATTCCACCAATCCCCTTGGCCCGGTCATGCTCTGCGACTATTTCCTTCAAGCCGGGCGCAGCCTGGGCGTGGAGATCAAGGTCAAGCTGATCATCCTCAAGCTGTTCGAAAAATACGTCCTGACCGATACCGATCAGCTCTACTCCGAGGCCAATCAGTTGCTTATCGCCGCCGGAATCTTGCCCGAGCTCAAGGCCGCGCCGGCCCGTCGCGCCGCCGATCGCTCCAGCGACCGTGCGCGCCCCGCGGCCGTCGAACCGGAAACGCGCACCGAAGCACCGAGCAAGCCTGCCCAGCGCGATGAAAGTGTGCAGGAAGTGTTCGGGGCCCTGCAGGATCTGCTGCACGATCTGCGTGGCAGCATGGCGCCGAAGATGGAGCCGCCCAGCGAGGCCATGCCGATCTCGACCAGCGACCTGATGCGCCTGCTGTCTCATCTGCAGCATCACGTTCCCCAGCAGGCGCCGCAGAACGATTACGACCTGCGCCAACAACTGGAGCAATTGCTGACCCGCGTCAGCGTCAAGAGCGGCAAGTTTCGCGTGGTGGGGGTGGTGGACGAGGACGTCATCAACCTCGTTGCCATGCTCTTCGAATTCATTCTCGACGATCGCAATCTGCCTGACTCGCTCAAGGCCCTGATCGCGCGTCTGCAGATTCCCATGCTCAAGGTCGCAGTGCTGGACAAGAGTTTCTTCAGCCGTGGCGCCCACCCGGCCCGGCGCCTGCTCAACGAAATCGCCTCGGCGGCGATGGGGTGGGGCAGCCGCGACGATTACCAGCGCGATGCCTTGTATTTGCGGATCGAGCAGATCGTCCAGCGCCTGCTCAACGATTTCGTCGACGACACCTCGCTGTTCTCCGAACTGCTGGTCGATTTCCTTGCCTTCAGCAATGACGAGCGCCGCCGCAGCGAGTTGCTCGAACAGCGCACCCGCGATGCCGAAGAAGGCCGAGCCCGCGCGGACCTTGCACGTCATCTGGTGGAGAAGGAACTCAATAGCCGCTTGCTGGGCCGCACGCTGCCGCTGGTGGTGGTCAATCTGCTGCAGGACGCGTGGAGCCGCGTGCTGTTGCTGGTGTGCCTGAAGCATGGGGCCAACTCGGAAGAGTGGCAGGCGGCATTGGCGACTGTCGACGACTTGATCTGGAGCGTCGAGCCTCACGATGACCCGGATATGCGCATGCGCCTGCTGGAATTGGTGCCGGGTCTGCTCAAGTCCCTGCGCGACGGCCTCACCAGCACCGCGTTCGATCCGTTCGCCACCAGTGAATTCTTCAGCCAGCTGGAAGTGCTGCATGTCCAGGCATTCCAGCGCGAACTGGCGGATGTCGAGGGGACTTCGAACGGCGACGAGTCGCTGGTGCAGGTGGTCGAGGAGATCGTCCTGGCACCGGTCGGTGAAACCGCCGATGGTGAAGCCCTGCTGCGTCTTCCGGAGGATGACCCAGGCCTGCTGCAGGTCGACAAGCTGCGCGTCGGCACGTGGGTGGAACTGCAGGAAAACGAAGAGTTCAAGCTGCGCTGCAAGCTGACCGCGATCATCGAGACCTCGGGCAAGTATGTGTTCGTCAACCGTACTGGCATGAAGGTGCTGGAAAAAACTCGCATGGGGCTGGCGGTCGAGTTCCGCCGCGGTACCGTGCGAGTGCTCGATGACACCCTGCTGTTCGACCGGGCACTGGATTCAGTGGTCACCAACCTGCGCAAGCTCAAGGCGAATTGACCGGCCCTGGGTGCAGGCCGTCTTCCTGGGTCTGACTTCTCAGGTCTGAGAGTTCATACTGGGGCTCCTTGATTGGCCAGCAGGACTCCAGATGCGGTTGAACGGTTTCACGGGATGGTGCGAAGGCGCTCGGCATTGTCCCTCGCCCAACTTCAACGAGCGCCCTGACGGCGAAGTCTCGCTGTTGGTCATCCACAACATCAGCCTACCGCCCGCGCAATTTGCCACGGGCAAGGTGCAGGCCTTCTTCCAGAACCGTCTCGATGTCACTGAGCATCCCTATTTCGAAGGGATTTCCCACCTGCGGGTGTCCGCGCACTTTCTGATCGAGCGCGACGGCGGGGTGACGCAGTTCGTCTCTTGCCTGGACCGCGCCTGGCACGCTGGGGTGTCGTTGTTCGACGGCCGCGAAAACTGTAATGATTTTTCGGTAGGCATCGAACTGGAAGGCACCGATGATCAGCCCTTCGCCGATGCCCAGTACGAGGCGCTCGTCACCGTGACCCGGCTGTTGTTGGAGCGCTTTCCGGCATTGAGCCTGGACCGGATCTGCGGCCACAGCGATATCGCCCCGGGTCGCAAGACCGACCCCGGCCCCTGTTTCGATTGGGCACGTTACCGTGCCGCCTTGCTCAATGAAGAGGATGCTCGATGATCTTTCTGGTGCTGCTGTTGGTCTTGCTGGCGGAGAAGTTTTCCGGTCTGCGCCAGCGCGTGCAACGTGATGGGTTCTTCCTTGGTGAACTGCACCGGCTAGAGGCGCGGTCGGGCCTGGCGCGCGAGCCATGGCTGGTGCTGGGTGTCAGCGTGGCACTGCCGGCGCTGCTGCTGGCGTTACTGCTGTATGTCTTGCAGCCGGTCGCGTATGGCTTGCTGGCGTTGCCGGTGCATCTGCTGGTGCTGATCTACAGCCTGGGCCGTGGTGACGTTACCGTAGGGCTGGGGCCGTTTCGCGACGCCTGGCGCCGTGAAGATACCCAGGCGGCAGTGCATGTGGCCGAGCGTGACATGGGTGTTCTTGCCGATGATGGCAGCAGCCTGCTGCAGAAGGTGCAAGGCCATCTGCTGTGGGAGGCCTATCAAAGCTTTTTCGCGGTGATCTTCTGGTACGCCGCGCTGGGCCCTGTGGCGGCGCTGATCTATCGGCTGGTGGCCTTGGTGGCCGAGCAGTCTCGGCATCCCGCAGTGGCGTTGCGGGCGCAGCGCCTGCGTCATGCCCTGGACTGGCTGCCGGTCCGCCTGCTGGCAGCCAGCTTCGCCCTGGTGGGCAACTTCGTGGCAGTGAGCCGAGTGATGTTGCACGAAGTGCTCAGCTGGGAAATTGGCGCAGCGACACTGATCGACCGGGTCGGTCGTGTGGCAGGCGATGTGCCTACGCCGGTGGTAGGGCCGGCAGGCGTGGAAACGCTGGACAGCCTCTGGCAAATGGTCGTGCGGGCCGGGGTGTTGTGGTATGCGGTGTTGGCGGTGGTTTCGGTTCTGGCGTGATTTTTCAGGTTCATCGCGTCAGGGGTTACTGCCCATCGGGCCAGCCGAACAGGGCATTGGCATTCTGGGTGCTCGCAGCGGCCAGGGTCTGAAGCTCGGTGCCGATGATCCGCGCCAACGCTTCGGCGATGTCCGGCAAATGCTCCGGGCTGTTGCGTACACCCGGATGCATCGCTGGCGCCATGTCCGGCGCATCGGTTTCCAGGACGATGGCGTCCAGCGGCAAACGCGGCAGCACCTTGTGCATGCGTAACGCCTGAGGCCAGGTCGGCGCGCCACCCAGGCCCAGCTTGAAGCCCAGCTTCAGGTACTCTCGCGCTTCCTCCCAACTGCCGGCAAACGCATGGATGACACCGGCCCGCGGCAGCTTGAAACGCTTCAGCGTCGCAATCACGGCGGCATGGCTGTGGCGCACATGCAGCAGCACCGGCAGCGCCAGATCTGCCGCAAGTTTCAACTGCGCCTCGAACAGCGTCTGCTGCCGTTCTCGATCCAGATCCTTGAGGTAGTAATCCAGACCGAACTCGCCAATGGCGCAGAGCTTGGGGTGTCCGTGCAACCGTTCCAGCCAGTCGCGCAGTGCTTTCACATGGTCGGGCTGATGTTCTTCAAGAAACACCGGGTGCAGGCCCAAGGCCGCGTACACCCGCTCATCCGCCAGGGCCAGGTCCCACACCCGTTGCCAGTTGGCCTGGTGCACGCCCAGGACCACCACCCGTTCCACGCCTCGCGCCGCAGCGCTGTCCAGCACGCGCGGGCGATCGGCATCGAAGTCGGGAAAATCCAGGTGGGTGTGAGTGTCGATCAAGCGCACGATCAGGCCTCGTGAATCCTCTGTTTGAAGGTCCGCGCCAGGGCATTCACACCGGGCTCGTAGTGCTTTTGTTCAACGGCGGCCAGGGCCAGTTCCAAAGCCTTGCTGGCGATCATGTCGTGCTGCTGGGCCATCGCATTGACCGGTAGCGGTAAAAAGTCCAGCAGCTGGGTGTCGCCGAACGTGCCCAGGTGCAGCGCCTGGGAATCCAGCGGGCGCTGCTGCAGGACGTCGAACACACCCTGCAGCAGGACGTAGGAGGTGGTCACCAGTGCATCGGGCAGGTGGCCAAGCTGGTCGAGCAGGGCGAGCATGGACTGCTGGCCGCCTTCGCGACTGAAATATTCGCTGTGCTCGACCAGCACCGTGCCGTCGAAATCGGCCAGCGCGGTATTGAAGCCCTCGGTTCGTGCCTGACTGATGCTCAGCTCTGACCGAGCGCCGATCAGAGCGATGTGCCGTGGCTTGGGCAGCAGCAGGCTCTGGGTCAATTGCAGGCTGGCGTTGCGGTCATCGCTGATGACCGAACAGAACTGCGCCGGGTCCATCATCCGGTCGATGGCGATCACCGGCGTGCCCTTGGCCTGCAACTCGCGGTAACTGTCGTCACTGGCCGGCAGGCAACTGGCGACGAACAGCGCGTCGCAGCGGCGGGCGCGAAAAAGTTGCAGTAACTGCAGTTCGCTGGCAGCGTCGTCATCGGAACTGGCGATCAGCAGTTGATAGCCGTGGGCGCGAGCACCCTGTTCGAGCCGCTTGGCGATGCGCGCGTAGCTGGGGTTTTCAAGGTCCGGCAGGATGAAGCCCAGGGTTCGCGTGTGCCGACTGCGCAGACCGGCCGCCTGGGGGTTGGGCGTGAAGCCCTGTTCCTGGACGATGGCTTCGACGCGTGCCACCGTCGCCTTGCTGATGCGTTGTTGGGCAGCCTTGCCATTGATGACGTAACTGGCCGTAGTGACCGAGACGCCAGCCAGGCGAGCAATATCGCTGAGTTTCAACCGTTGATTCCTTGTGGTCGGCGCGCCGGAGCCAGAGCAGCTGGAACGCGCTTATTCATCGTTGGTCAGGTTGCGTCGGGCCGTGATCAGGCAACGTAACCGACAGGTTGGACTTCAATCATGGAAGATTATCGAGTAACGTGCGCTGCATTCTAGATTAAACGTTTCAGCCCGCGCGTTTCCTGCCGTAAAACATCTCTCGTCGAGGTCTCACCCTTACCCTCGGCAACGCAGGCCGGACGTATCGAGAGCACAAAGCCCACCCATCGGTGCTCTATGCTCAAACTTCACAACAATACCTCAGCGCGCTGCCGCCGCTGTAAAGGAGAGAGGCAATGCTGGAGCTCACTATAGAGCAGATATCCATGGGCCAGAGTGCCGTGGATAAACCCGCCGCCCTGCAATTGCTCGCCGACAAGCTGGTTGCCGATGGTTTAGTGGCCGAAGGTTACCTGGCCGGCTTGCAAGCGCGTGAAGCTCAAGGCTCGACCTTTCTTGGCCAAGGCATCGCCATTCCCCACGGTACGCCCGATACCCGCGACCTGGTGTTCACCACCGGCGTGCGCCTGCTGCAATTCCCCGAAGGCGTGGATTGGGGCGACGGCCAGATGGTTTACCTGGCCATCGGCATTGCCGCCAAATCCGACGAACACCTGCGCCTGCTGCAATTGCTGACCCGCGCACTGGGTGAAACCGACCTGGGTGAAGCGTTGCGTCGGGCCAGCGATGCGCCAGCGCTGCTGAAACTGCTGCAGGGGGCGCCGCAGGAATTGGCGCTGGATGCGCAGATGATCAGCCTGGGGGTGATGGCCGAAGATTTCGAAGAGCTGGTTTGGCGCGGTGCGCGTCTGTTGCGCCAGGCCGATTGTGTAAGCAATGGTTTCGCGGCACTGCTGCAGCAGGTCGAAGCGCTGCCGCTGGGCGATGGCCTGTGGTGGCTGCACAGCGAGCAAACGGTCAAGCGTCCAGGCCTGGCGTTCGTCACTCCGGACAAGCCTCTGCGTTACCTGGGCCAGCCGTTGACCGGTCTGTTCTGCCTGGCGAGTCTGGGTGAAGCCCACCAGGCACTGCTCGAACGTTTGTGCGCCTTGCTGATCGAAGGCCGCGGCAACGAATTGGGCGGCGCCACCAGCACGCGGGCAGTGCTCGAAGCGCTTGGTGGCGAGCTGCCAGCCGACTGGCCCAGTGCGCGTATCGTACTGGCCAACGCCCATGGCCTGCATGCCCGCCCGGCGAAGATCCTGGCGCAACTGGCAAAGAGCTTCGACGGCGAGATCCGCTTGCGGGTGGTCGAGTCCGGCGGCCTTGCCGTGTCCGCCAAGAGCCTGAGCAAGCTGCTCAGCCTCGGTGCGCAGCGCGGCCAGACCCTGGAACTGGTGGCTGAACCTACCATTGCAGACGACGCCCTGCCAGCGCTGCTGAAGGCCATCGAGGAAGGCCTGGGCGAAGAAGTGGAGCCGCTGCCAGCGGTCACCGAAGCGGCGCCGCAGCAGGCACCGGTCGCCAAGGCGCCCAAGGCCAAGCCGCAGGCACCGCGCACCGGGGCCCAGGTCCAGGGCGTCGCCGCTGCCCCCGGCATCGCCATGGGGCCGGCGCACATCCAGGTGCTGCACGATTTCGAATATCCCCAGCGCGGTGAATCCGTGGCGCTCGAACGCGAGCGTCTGCAGGCGGCCCTGGGCCAGGTGCGTCAGGACATCGAAGGGCTGATCCAGCGCGCCCAGGCGCAGGCCATCCGCGAGATCTTCGTCACTCACCAGGAAATGCTCGACGACCCGGCGCTGACCGATGAAGTCGCCGCGCGTCTGCAGCAGGGTGAAAGTGCTGCGGCAGCCTGGAACACGGTGATCGAGGCTGCCGCCGTGCAACAGGAAGCGCTGCAGGATGCCCTGCTGGCCGAGCGCGCAGCCGATCTGCGCGACATCGGTCGCCGCGTGCTGGCACAACTGTGCGGCGTACCGACGCTGGAAGAGCCCAAGGAAGCCTACATTCTGGTGATGGACGAGGTCGGTCCTTCCGATGTGGCCCGTCTTGACCCGGCTCGTGTGGCCGGGATTCTCACCGCGCGCGGTGGTGCCACGGCGCACAGCGCCATCGTCGCGCGTGCTCTGGGCATTCCGGCCGTGGTCGGCGCAGGCGAAGGCGTGTTGCAGATCGCTGCCGGTACGGCGCTGCTGATCGACGGTCAGCGCGGCCTGTTGACCGTGGCCCCGGCGCCCGAGGTGCTGGAACGTGCCCTGGCCGACCGTGATCGCCGCGAGCAGCGCCTGCAGGCCGCGGCCGAGCGACGCATGGAAAGCGCGGTGACCCTCGACGGGCACGCCGTGGAAGTGTTCGCCAACATTGGCGAAAGCGCCGGTGTTGCCAAGGCGGTGGAGCAGGGCGCCGAGGGCGTTGGCTTGCTGCGCACCGAGCTGATTTTCATGGCCCATTCGCAAGCCCCGGATGAGGCCGTGCAGGAAGCCGAGTACCGCCGTGTGCTCGATGGCCTGCAAGGTCGACCGCTGGTGGTACGCACCCTCGATGTGGGCGGCGACAAGCCGTTGCCGTACTGGCCGATCGACAAGGAAGAGAACCCGTTCCTGGGTGTGCGCGGCATTCGCCTCACGCTGCAGCGCCCCGACGTGATGGAAGGCCAGCTGCGCGCGCTGCTGCGCGCCGCCGACAACCGTCCGCTGCGGATCATGTTCCCCATGGTCGGCAGTGTCGAAGAGTGGCGCCAGGCCAAGGACATGACCGAGCGCGTGCGTCGCGAGATTCCGGTCAAGGACCTGCAACTGGGCATCATGATCGAAGTGCCATCGGCGGCCTTGCTGGCTCCGGTACTGGCCCGGGAGGTCGACTTCTTCAGCATCGGCACCAACGACCTTACTCAGTACACCTTAGCCATCGACCGTGGCCACCCGACCTTGTCGGCCCAGGCCGATGGCCTGCACCCGGCCGTACTGCAATTGATCGACATCACCGTGCGTGCAGCCCATGACTACGGCAAATGGGTCGGCGTCTGCGGTGAGCTGGCAGCCGACCCGTTGGCTGTGCCGTTGCTGGTCGGCCTGGGTGTGGATGAATTGAGTGTCTCGGCGCGCAGCATTGCCGAGGTCAAGGCGGGGATACGCGAGCTGACGCTCAGCCACGCGCAACAATTGGCCCGGCATGCGCTCGGGTTGGGCACCGCCACGCAGGTGCGTGCCCTGGTGGAGAAATCTTGATGGCACGCATCCTGACCCTGACGCTCAATCCGGCGTTGGACCTGACCGTGGAGATCGACGGCCTGGAACTGGGCGAAGTCAATCGCAGCAATGCCCTGCACCGTCACGCCGCTGGCAAGGGCCTCAATGTCGCCCAAGTGCTGGCCGACCTTGGCCATCAGGTGACCGTGAGTGGTTTTCTCGGCGACGCCAATGCGCAGCCGTTCGAGGCGCTGTTCGCGCAGCGCGGTTTTACCGATGCGTTCATTCGCGTGCCGGGTGAGACGCGCAGCAACATCAAACTGGCCGAGCGCAGTGGCCGTGTCACCGACGTCAACGGTTCGGGTCCGGTGGTCGACGACCAGGCCCAGGCGGCGCTGTTGGCTCGTCTGCAGGACATTGCGCCGGGGCACGATGCGGTCGTGGTCGCTGGCAGCTTGCCGCGTGGGGTGAATCCGCAGTGGTTCCAGGCGCTGCTCGAAGCGCTTGCGCGCATGGGCCTCAAAGTGGCGCTCGATACCAGTGGCGCGGCCCTGCGCGCCGGCTTGCTGACCCGTCCATGGCTGGTCAAGCCCAATACCCATGAGCTCACCGAGGTGCTCGGCAGCTCGGTGGAAACGCCTGCCGAGCAGTCCGCTGCGGCCCAGCGCCTGTTGGCCGACGGGGTCGGCAACGTGGTGATTTCCCAGGGCGAGCGCGGCGTCAATTGGTTCGCGGCCGACCTGGCCTTGCAGGCCTTGCCGCCCACCGTCGACGTGGCCAGTACCGTAGGTGCCGGGGACTCGTTGCTGGCCGGGCTGGTACACGGTCTGCTCAGCGAACGGACGCCGGAACACAGCCTGCGCACGGCCACCGCGATCGCCGCCATGGCGGTGACGCAGATCGGCTTCGGAATCAGTGATGCCGCGCACCTGGCGCGGCTTGAAAGCGGCGTCAGTGTACGTCCGCTGACAGAACAATAAGAGGGTTGAAGATGAAACTAGCTATTGTCACCGCGTGCCCCAGCGGGCGGGTGTCCAGCGTCTTGAGCGCACGTCTGCTCGACGCGGCGGCCCGTCGCCAGGGTTGGAGCACCAGCGTTGAAGTGTTCGACCCGCAAAACCCCGAGCAGCGTCTGACCGAGGCCGATATCGAAGCCGCGGATTGGGTGCTGGTGGTCAACACCGGCGCCATGGACCTGAGCCGTTTCGTCGGCAAGCGTCTGTTCCAGAGCAGCCCGGCCCACGCCCTGCAGGATGTCGACGGCTTTCTGCGGCAGGCTGCCGAACAGGCCAAGCCCTACGCAGCCGCGCCGGCGGCAGCCGCAACGGCGTCGCGTGCACCGCGTCTGGTGGCGGTCACCGCCTGCCCGACCGGGGTCGCGCACACCTTCATGGCGGCCGAAGCGTTGCAGCAGGGCGCCAAGCAGTTGGGCTACGAGTTGCAGGTGGAAACCCAGGGCTCGGTGGGCGCGCGCAACCCGTTGAGCGTGCAGGCCATCGACGAGGCCGACGTGGTGTTGCTGGCCGCCGATATCGAAGTGGCCACCGAGCGTTTTGCCGGCAAGAAGATCTATCGCTGCGGCACCGGCATTGCCCTGAAACAGGCTCAAGCGACCCTCAACAAAGCGCTCGCCGAAGGTGAAGTGGAATCCACCGGCAGTGCTGCCGGTGCGCCCAAGAAGCAGGAGAAGACCGGCGTCTACAAGCACCTGTTGACCGGTGTGTCGTTCATGCTGCCAATGGTGGTGGCGGGGGGCTTGCTGATCGCGCTGTCGTTCGTGTTCGGTATCGAGGCGTTCAAGGAGCCCGGCACCTTGCCGGCCGCCTTGATGCAAATCGGTGGCGAAGCCGCGTTCAAGCTGATGGTGCCGTTGCTGGCGGGCTACATCGCCTATTCCATCGCCGACCGTCCAGGGCTTGCACCGGGCATGATCGGTGGTTTGCTGGCGAGCACCTTGGGTGCCGGCTTCATCGGTGGTATCGCGGCGGGTTTCATTGCCGGTTACGCGGCCAAGGCGATCAACCGCTATGCGAAGCTGCCGGCCAGTCTGGAAGCCTTGAAGCCGATCCTGATCATTCCCCTGTTGGCCAGTCTGTTCACGGGCCTGGTGATGATCTATGTCGTCGGCAAGCCGGTGGCTGGAATGCTGGCAGGTCTGACGACGTTCCTCGACAGCATGGGCACCACCAACGCGTTGCTGCTGGGGGTGCTGCTGGGGGCGATGATGTGCGTCGACCTGGGCGGGCCGATCAACAAGGCGGCGTATGCGTTTTCGGTGGGGCTGCTGGCGTCGCAGAGCTATGCGCCAATGGCCGCAACCATGGCGGCGGGTATGGTGCCGCCGATTGGTCTGGGGCTGGCGACCTTCTTCGCCCGGCGCAAATTCGCCCAGACCGAGCGTGAGGCGGGCAAGGCGGCGTTGGTGCTGGGGTTGTGCTTCATTTCCGAGGGCGCCATCCCGTTCGCCGCCAAGGACCCGTTGCGGGTCATTCCGGCGAGCATTGTCGGTGGGGCCTTGACCGGTGCATTGTCGATGTACTTCGGCTGCAAGCTGATGGCGCCGCACGGTGGCTTGTTCGTGTTGCTGATTCCGAACGCGATCAACCATGCCTTGTTGTATCTGATGGCCATCGTCGCCGGTGCCCTGTTGACCGCGGTCGTGTATGCCGTGATCAAAAAGCCGGAGATCCAAGAAATTGCCGTAGAACCGGCAAAAGCCTGACCCTGTAGCAGCGGCGCAAGCCGCGTCCGGCCTCACCGCGGTGAGCCAGAGACAGCGCATGCACCGCCGACGCGGCTCGCGCCGCTGCTACAGAAATACCCCGATCCCCTGTAGCAGCGGCGCAAGCCGCGTCCGGCCTTGACGCGGTTTTCCAGATACACCGCACGCACCGCCGACGCGGTGGGTCAATAGACGTCGCGGCGGTAGCGGCCGGTTTCGATGAGGACATCCAGGCGTTCGCGGCTCAACACATCGGTCAGCACCTGATCCACGCCGCTGGCCATCCCCTGCAGGCTTCCGCACACGTAGATCACCGCGCCGTTCTCCACCCATTCCAGCAACTCGTCATCCGCCTCGCGCAGCCGATCCTGCACATACACCTTGTGCGCCTGATCACGCGAAAACGCCACGTCCAAGCGCGCAAGGTCACCACTGGCCAACCACCCCAGTAACTCCTCCCGGCAGTGAAAGTCATGGGCCCGGTTGCGCTCGCCGAACAACAACCAGTTTCGCTGTTGTCCCTGTTCGATGCGCGCTTTGAGTAAGCTGCGCAAGCCTGCCAGACCGGTGCCGTTGCCGATCAGAATCACCGGCACTGGCTCCTGCGGCAGATGAAACCCCGCATTGCGTCGCAAGCGCAGGCTGACTGCGCCATGCAGTTCAGCGTACTCGGTCAGCCAGCCCGAACCCAGCCCCAAACCACCGTCGTCGTGCCGTTGCTGACGCACGATCAGTTCCAGGCGACCGTCGCCGGGTAGGGAGGCGATGGAATACTCGCGCACCGTGATGGGTATCAGCGCGTCCACCAGCGCCTGCGCATGAAGCCCGACCAGATGACTGCGGCTGGCTGGAAGCTGGCGGCTGGCCAACGCTTGCCCCAGCGGCTCCTGCAGGCCATCGACCCAGACCGGGGTCGACGCCTCCAGGCCCAGCCCCGACAGGCACTGTTCGATGGCCAGGCGGCCGTTGCGCGGCAGCACATCAACCAGATCGCCAGCCTCCCACTGGGCTTGACCATCGTTGCGCAAGGCGATGCGGTAGACCGGATCGCCTGAGCTGCCGGGGTTTAACAGCTGACGTTCGACCAAGGTCCACGGGCTGAATGCCGGTGCCTGCCATACGGCCTGTGCCACACCCCCGGTCAGCAGTCTCAGTTGCTGCTGCCACTGCTGCAAGGCCGCCGGGTCGGCGTTGTCCACCTCGATCGAGGTGAACAGCGGCTGCGCACCCCGGGCATCGAGCCATTGATCGAGACGGTGGGCGAAACCGCAGAACTGCTGGTATTGCCGGTCGCCCAGGGCCAGCACGGCGTAGCGCAAGCCGGGCAGGGCGCAGGCACTGCCCAGCACCTTGCGCTCGAAGCCGCGGGCGGTATCGGGCGCCTCGCCGTCGCCGAAGGTGCTGACCACGAACAAGACCCTGTCGGCCTGCTGCAACTGCGCTTCGTCCACCTGACCCAAGGCGCGGACCTGAACGCTGTGGCCCGCCGACTGCAATTGCCCGGCGGTTTGCCATGCCAATTGCTCGGCGAAGCCGCTCTGGCTGGCAAAGCCGACCAACCAACCTGCAGAGGCATCGTCCTGCACGTTCAAGGCATCGCGCGCTAGGCGCACCTGGCGCTTCTTGCGGCGCCGATCCAGGTACAGCAACCAGCCGGTGATCAGGAACAACGGCATCGTCAGGCTGGCCAGCATCATCAGAATGCGCCCGACCAGCCCGAAGTAGCTACCCACGTGCAGGGCATAGATGCTGGTCAGCAGTTGCGCCTTCAGCGACTTGTCTTCGTAACGCTGGATGTCCTTGATCTGCTCGGTAGTGGGGTCGAGGCTGAGCAAGCCGAACGCGCGGTCGTGCGGCGAATCCTTGCGCAGGTAGAAGACCGTCGCCGGCAGACCGACATTGCCGGGTATGCGCACATTGATCACGCTCAGCTCGGGCCCGACCGCTGCGCGAATATTGGCCCACAGTGCGTCGTAGTCGACCACCGGCGCCACGTCGGAAGACGAGGCCGTGCGCCGTTCGATGCGCGGGGCGGTGGGGGTGTCGGAGAGCATCCTGTTCACGGCGTTGCCGAACCATTGATACGACCAGGTCAGGCCGGTCAGGGCGGCGAGCAGATAGAACAGCAGGCACCAGGTGCCGAACACCGCGTGCAGGTCCCAGTTGAAGGCGCGCCCTTTCTTGGCCCAATCCAACGTAAGCCAGGTGCGCCAGTTCAATGCCTTGCGCGGCCAGCGCAGGTACAGGCCCGAGAGGCAGAAAAACACCAGCATCAGGGTGCAGGCCCCGGTGATCTGGCGGCCGGTGCCACCCATGGCCAGGAAGCGGTGCAGGTCCAGCATCAGGTCGAAGAAACCTTCGCCGAACACCTCGCCCTGCAGTTCTCCGGTGTACGGATCGAAATAGGCCGATGGTCCACGCCGCTGTCCCGCCGGCGGAGTGAAGGACACCCGCGCGGCGCTACCCTCGACCAGGTCCACGCGCAAGGCAGCGACCTTGCTGCCCTGGCGCCGCTCGAGAATCTCCACCAGCTCAGCGGCAGGCAGGATCCCCGTGTCGCGGATCTGCACCGTCAGGCTCTGCGGGTTGAGCGCGCGCAGAATTTCATCCTCGAACGAATAACTCGCGCCGGTGATGCCCATCAGGGCCAGCACCAGGCCACCAGTGATGCCGAAAAACCAGTGCAGCTGGAAGAGGACGTTCTTGAACACGGATCACCTTGGGCGGGCCAATCGAAAGGAAGGCGGACGGCATTATGCAACACGCGCTGAGAATCGGTCTCAACCGTACCGATTCGGTTCGTTGCCGTTGCGACGTAAAACGCCCTGCGTCGCGTGAACGAGCAGGGCGCAGAAACGGCCAGGCGGCCTCTAGAAGTGGAAGTTGGTACTCAGCAGTGCCGTACGACCTGCCGCCTGGTTGGCGAAGTGGGTGCTGAAGGCCTTGTCGTAGTAGGTCTTGTCGGCCAGGTTCTGCACGTTCAACTGCACATCGAAATGCTTGTTGATCTTGTAGCTGGCCATGGCATCGAGCCGCACGTAGCTGTCGACCATCGTGGTGTTGGCAAGGTTGCCGAACACGTCATCGACGTAGAACGCGCCGCCACCGATGGTCAGCTTGGGCGTCAGGTTGTAGGTGGTCCACAGGCTGGCACTATTGTTCGGCGTGTTGGGCATCTGGTTGCCGTTGTTCGCCGCGCCCAGCGGGCCGTTGTCCACCACCCGTGCTTCCAGGTAGCTGTAGCCGGCAAACACCTGCCACTGCTCGGTGAGCTTGCCGGACGCCGACAGCTCCAGGCCGTCGACACGGGTCTTGCCCGCGTTCTCGTAGGCGTAGGTATTGGTCTGCACCCGGGTGTTGTCTTTCTCGGTGCGGAACAGCGCGGCGGTCAGCGACAGGCGCTGGTCGAACAGATCCCACTTGGTCCCGATTTCGTAGTTGGTGGTTTCCTCTGGCTCCAGGTCACTGCTCAGCAGGTTGCCGGAGCGGTCCGGTGCACCACCCAACGGATTGCCTTCCATGCCTTCACCGACCAGCGAGCCGGGTGGCGTGGCGGACGTGGCATAGGACACATAGACGCTGCCATTCTCGGCCGGTTTCCACACCAACCCTAGTTGGCCGGTGACGAACTCGCTGGTGTCCTCGCTCTTGGCCGTGGTGACGCCAGCGGCCGTATAGGTGCGGTAGTCGGTTTCGAAGTGGTCGTAGCGCAGGCCGGCGTTCACCTGCCATTGCGGGCTCAGCTCCAGCGTGTCGAACACGTAGATTGCCCGCGTCTTGCTCGACGTGTCGGTGCCGGCATAGTTGCGGGCAATGGCGCCGTTCCACGGATCGTCCGGGTTGGGATTGGCCAGCGAGGTGCAGTTATAGCCGCTGGAGACGATGCTGCCCAGGCTGCAGTTGCTGCTGGAGCCGGCGGTACGCGGCGTGGTGTCGGTGTTGACGGTGTAGCTGCTGCGGTCGCTGTCTTCGCGGCTGAACTCGATACCGGTCGAGAAGCTGTTCTTGAATCCGGCCACATAGAAATCGCCGAACAGATCGGTCTGGTTGGTGGTGGTCGCGGTATTGCCGACGCGGCTGTTGGCCCGGCGCCAGACGCTGCCGTTTCTGACGTTGCGCTGGCTGTCGTCGGGCTGGGTGAGGATGTAGTCCTGCATGGTATTGCCGTGGCGCAGGGTATTCTTCACGGTCAAGGCGTCGGTCAGATCGTGCTCGATGGCGAAGGTGGCGATGTCGCTGCGGGTCTTGCGGAAATCACGGTCGCTCAGGCCATAGAAGTTGCTGCTGCGCCCGCCGTCCTGCGGTGTGTCCGGATTGGCCGAGGTACGGCCGGCGTTCCCGGCGGCCGGGATGCTGTAGGGAATGCCCGAGTCGGGCAGGTCATCGCTCTCCAGGTGGTAATAGTCGAGGAAGACTCGCGTCTGCGTGCCCAGGCCGAAGGCCAGCGACGGCGCGATGCCCCAGCGGTCGTAGTCGACCTGATCGCGGCCGGCCACGTTGCTCTGGTGGCTCATCAGGTTGAGTCGCCCGGCGGCGCTGTCGCTGAACTGGTAGTTGCCGTCCAGGGTGTAGCGCTGGGTCTGGTCCGAACCCCAGGTGAAGCCGCCGTCCAGCGAGTCACCCAAGTGTGCCTTCTTGCTCACCAGGTTGATCGTACCGCCGGCCGCGCCACGCCCGCCAATGGCCGAGTTGGGCCCCTTGCTGACCTCGATGGATTCCACGGCGAAGATTTCCCGGCTCTGCGCGCCGGCATCGCGTACGCCATCCAGGTAGGTGTCGCCCTGGGCATCGAAGCCGCGGATGAAAGGCCGGTCGCCCTGCGGGTTGCCGCCTTCACCGGCACCGAAGGTGATGCCGGGCACAGTGCGCAGGGCATCCTGCAGATTGAGCGCGCCGGTGTCCTTGATGACCTGTTGCGGCACCACCGTCACCGAGCGCGGTGTGTCCACCAGCGGCGCAGTGTACTTGGTGGATGAGGCACGTTCGGTCTGATAGGACGTCGGCTCCTGGGCCTCCCCTGTAATGCTGGTGGCACCCAGCGACAGCGGAGCGGCCTTTGCCTCGTCGGCGTCAGCCGCGTACGCGGTGGGCGCTACCCAGGTGGCGCCCAGCGCCATGCCGATGGCAGAGGCAAGCAGCCGTGGCGATGAGCCCGGAATGAAGTGGTGTTGGCGCGACATGATGGAAACCTTCCCCAAGGTTATGAGGCGGCGGAGAATAATGTAAGTGAATATTTGTAGCAATTGCGAAATATTGCTATTCGCGAAGTACTTACATTCTTTACAATTTCCCGCGCAGTCTTCGTCGCATTCCCACAGCATCGCCCTTGTGCATTGGCAATGGGAATCAATACCATTGCTGCCCCTCGGCCTGCGGTGAATTTCCATGCTCCTACACATTCCCGGATTGTTCGCGCGCGACGAAGTGCTGCGCATCCGCCAGGCTCTGGAGCAGGCCGACTGGGCCGATGGTCGAATCACCGCTGGCCACCAGTCGGCGAAGGCCAAGCACAACCTGCAACTGCCCGAGGGCCATCCGCTGGCCGTGGAAATAGGCGCCGCGCTGCTCGAACGTCTGTGGGCCAATCCGTTGTTCATGTCGGCGGCGTTGCCGAACAAGGTCTTTCCACCGCTGCTCAACTGCTACACGGCAGGCGGCAGTTTCGACTTCCACATCGATAACGCCGTGCGCCAGGCCAAGGGCGGCGTGGAACGCGTGCGCACCGACCTGTCCTCGACGCTGTTCTTCAGCGATCCGCAGGATTACGACGGCGGTGAACTGGTGATCCAGGACACCTTCGGCACCCGCGAGGTCAAGCTGCCCGCAGGGGATCTGCTGCTGTATCCGGCCACCAGCCTGCACAAGGTGCGCGCCGTCAGCCGCGGCGCCCGCTTCGCGTCTTTCTTCTGGACGCAAAGCCTGGTCCGCGAGGACAGCCAACGTGCGCTGCTGTTCGAGATGGACGGCGCGATCCAGCAATTGACTCGTGATGTCCCCGATCATCCGTCACTGATCCAACTCACCGGCACTTATCACAACCTGCTGCGGCGTTGGGTGGACGTATGAGCGCCGACTGGCGCCTGCGTCGCCTGGAAGTCCTGGACAACGAACAGCTGCAGGCGATGCTCACCGCTGAACCGCGCAAGGCTGCGCAGGCGCTGTTGATCGCCGCAGGGCAGGGCGTTGTCGACGCCCAGGCGCTGCTCGGGCAGATCCTGCTCGATGGCCGCGGTATCGAACGCGATACAGCGCTCGCGGTGAAGTGGTTTGCCATCGCGGCCCATCAAGGCCACCCCATGGCGCACAACATGCTCGGGCGCTGCCATGAGCACGGTTGGGGCTGCGAGGCCAACGTCGAGCGTGCCGCCGGGCACTATCTGCAGGCGGCGCAGGCAGGGCTCGACTGGGGCCTGTACAACCTGGCCAACCTGCTCGGCACCGGACGTGGCGTTGAGCTCGACCATGCGCGGGCCTTCGCGTGCTACCTGCAGGCGGCGACCATGGGTCATGCCAAGTCCATGAATCTGGTCGGTCGCTATCTGGAACAGGGACTGGTGGTGGGTGCTGACCTGCCCAAGCCAAAGGTCTGGTACATGCGCTCGGCGCAGGCAGGTGATTTCCGCGGGCAGTTCAGCCACGCCGCCTTACTGGCGGAGGAGGGAGATGTCGACACGGCGCTGATCTGGCTGCATCGAGCTCTTGAAGGCGGGAACAGCAATTTTCTACGCAGTAGTCTGGCGGTGCTGGAGCAGGCCAGGCAGCCGGCCATCAGGGCGATGGCAACGCTCTATGCGCAGCGCCTGCAGGCGCTGGAACAGTAGACCTGCAGACAGCCGATGGCTGCCCGCAGGTTTGCGGTGCATCAGATGTAGAACGACTTCAGGGGCGGGAAGCCGTTGAATTCCACCGCGCTGTAGCTGGTGGTGTAGGCACCGGTGGACAGCCAGTACAGGCGGTCACCGATGGCCAGGTTCAACGGCAGGCCGTACTTGTAGTGCTCGTACATGATGTCGGCGCTGTCGCAGGTCGGCCCGGCGATCACCACTTCTTCCATCTCGCCTTTCTTCTCGGTCCAGATCGGGAACTTGATGGACTCGTCCATGGTTTCGATCAGGCCGCTGAACTTGCCCACGTCGGTGTACACCCAACGTTCGACCGCGGTGCGCGACTTGCGGGCTACCAGTACCACTTCACTGACCAGGATGCCGGCGTTGGCGATCAACGAACGGCCGGGCTCGAGGATGATTTCCGGCAGATCGTCACCGAAGTCTTCCTTGAGGAAGCGGATGATTTCCTCGGCATAGGTTTCCAGGCTGTTGGTACGGGTGATGTAGTTGGCTGGGAAGCCACCGCCCATGTTGATCAGCTTGAGGACGATGCCGTCTTCTTCCTTGAGGCGTTCGAAGATCACCTTGACCTTGGCGATCGCCGCATCCCACACGCTGATGTCGCGCTGCTGCGAGCCCACGTGGAAGGAGATGCCGTAGGGCACCAGACCCAGGTCGCGCGCCAGGATCAGCAGATCCATGGCCATGTCGGTCTGGCAGCCGAATTTGCGCGACAGAGGCCAGTCGGCCGTGGTCGAGCCTTCGGTGAGGATCCGCACGTAGACTTTCGAACCCGGTGCGGCCTTGGCGATGTTGCGCAGGTCGGCTTCGGAGTCGGTGGCGTACAGGCGTACACCCTTGTCGTAGAAGTAGCGGATGTCCTTGGACTTCTTGATGGTGTTGCCGTAGCTGATCCGCTCCGGGCCCACACCCTGGTTCATGACCTTGTCCAGCTCGTAGATCGAAGCGATGTCGAAGTTCGAGCCTTTGTCGCGCAGCAGGTCGATGATTTCCACGGCCGGGTTGGCCTTGACTGCGTAATACACCTTGGCGAATTCGAAACCGGCGCGCAGGTCATCGTAGGCCTTGCTGATCATGGCGGTATCGATGAGTACGAAGGGGGTTTCTTGCTTGTCGGCGAAGGCCTTCATCTTGTTGAAGGTATCGCGTGCGAAGTAGTCTTCGACGTTGATCGACATGCTAGGGACTCCTGGTGGCAAACGTCGTGAATATAAATGGGCTCAAATGACCATCCTCCGTATCCCCACTTTGGTTCGCCTACTTCCCAAGGCATGTCGGGCGAAAGCAAAAAGGCCACGGAAAGCTGCTTTCCGATGGCCTGTTGTCTCGTCGTCAGTACTTGAGCCGGATGGATCGTTTCCAGCATGGACGGTCGGCGCGAACTGTAGGGCGTGGACGGCTTGAGAGCAACTAAAAATGTCGCCTTTTCGTACGTGGCCGATGGGGCCGGTAGCGGAACCCTTCGACGGTTCCCTTTTAACCGACCCACATGACCGCATGATGTTCCCGCCCCGGCGCCCCGCCGGTCATTCCTTCACGTTCATGAACTCCTTGGCCCAGCCGACGTAGCTCTCCGGGTGGGTGTAGGTGTGGGTGAGTTCGGTGGCGCTCAGGTCGGTGCTCTTGCTGAACTGCTGACGCTGTTCGCGCAGCGAATCGTAGGTGGCCTTGATGGCCGCGAAATAGGCACCGTGGCCAGCCACCACAACCCGCACACCCAATGCCGCCAGGCGTTCGTCGTCGTGCAGCGCCGGATTGCCGTAGGTCACCAGCATCAGCGGCACGCTGAGGTTTTCGGCAATCTGCTCCAGGTGCTCGAAGTCCTTCACGCCGACCATGCAGATGCCGTCGGCACCAGCGGCCTGGTAGGCCTGGGTCCGGCTGATGACTTCCTGGGTGGAGAGCACACCGGCATGGGTACGGGCGATGATGGTCAGCTCGGGGTCGACCCGGGCCTCCAGCGCCGCGCGGATCTTGCCAACGCCCTCGGCCACCGAGATGAGATCGGTGGAACGGCGACCGAACTGCGCCGGCAGCAGGGTATCTTCGATGGTCAGCGCACCGATGCCGGCACGTTCCAGCTCCACCACCGTACGCATGACGTTCAACGCATTGCCATAGCCGTGATCGGCGTCGGCAATCACCGGTAATTGCGCGACACGACCGATGCGTGTGGCCTGTTCGGCGAACTCTGAGAGCGTGATCAGAGCGAAGTCGGGGGCAGCAAGCACTTGCAGCGAGGCCACTGAGCCGCCGAGGATGCCAACCTCGAAGCCCAGGTCGGCAGCGATGCGGGCGGACATGGGGTCGAACACCGAAGCGGTGTGATAACACTGTTTTGAAGCAAGCAGCTCACGGAACTGGCGACGCAGGGCCGTGTGAGAAACTTTGGGCATGATCGCTCCTGATTCTGGCGAAACCCCATTGCCTCATGCGGAGGGTTTCTGGAACTTTATCGATTCTTCATGGGTTTTTAGTGACTGGCGCCAGTTTATCACCGCCCGGTCGTTGTTGTATTCGTTGACGCCATTGTGCCGTGCCAGTTTCACCTGCGTCGGCAACTGGCGACGAGGCACGCAAAATGGCAGAGTGTCCGGCCATGCCTGCCTGCCAACGGAATCCCCATGGCCACCCCTACAACAACAAGCAACCCTGCCAGCGTGCCCGGCGCGGCACAGACCAGCCCATTGGTCATGCGCATCCTCGGCGCCTGTGCGCTCGCACACCTGGTCAACGACCTGATCCAGGCCGTGCTGCCGTCGATCTACCCCATGCTCAAGGCCAGTTACGGCCTGACCTTCACCCAGGTCGGCCTGATCACCTTGACCTTCCAGGTCACCGCTTCGCTGCTGCAGCCCTGGATCGGTTTCTACACCGATCGCCATCCCAAGCCGCTGCTGTTGCCAGCTGGCATGGTCTGCACGTTGATCGGCATCATGCTGCTGTCCACTGTCGGCAGCTTCCCGATGATCCTCCTGGCGTCGGCCCTGATCGGCATCGGCTCCTCCACCTTTCACCCGGAAACCTCGCGGGTCGCGCGCCTGGCTTCGGGGGGACGCTTCGGTCTGGCGCAGTCCACCTTCCAGGTAGGCGGCAACACCGGATCGGCCTTCGGGCCGCTGCTGGCGGCCGCCATCGTCATTCCGTACGGCCAGGGACACGTGGCCTGGTTCGGTCTGATTGCAGTGTTCGCCGTGGCATTGCTGTACGCAATCAGCCGCTGGTACCGCGGCCACCTCAACCAGTTCAAGGCCCGAGCCGGCCAGCGCGCCACCCATGGCCTGTCCAAGGGGCGGGTCAAGGCGGCGCTGGTGGTGCTGGCGCTGCTGGTGTTCTCCAAGTATTTCTACATGGCCAGCTTCACCAGTTACTTCACCTTCTACCTCATCGAAAAGTTCGACCTCTCGGTGGCCAGTTCGCAACTGCACCTGTTCCTGTTCCTCGGCGCAGTGGCGGCCGGCACGTTTTTCGGCGGCCCCATCGGCGACAAGATCGGCCGCAAGGCGGTGATCTGGTTCTCCATCCTGGGGTCGGCGCCGTTCACCCTGATGCTGCCCTACGTCGACCTGTTCTGGACCAGCGTGCTGAGCGTGGTCATCGGCTTCATCCTGGCCTCCGCCTTCTCCGCCATCGTGGTGTATGCGCAGGAACTGGTGCCAGGCAACGTGGGCATGATCGCGGGCGTGTTCTTCGGCCTGATGTTCGGCTTCGGTGGCATCGGCGCAGCGCTGCTGGGCCATCTGGCAGACATACACGGCATCGAGTACGTGTACTGGCTATGCTCGTTCCTGCCGCTGTTCGGCATCCTGACGATCCTGCTGCCGAGGACCAGCAAGGTCTAGCGGATGCGAAGTTCGGTCGATCGCCGCTGCCCACACCGGGCAGCGACGTGCCGAGCTGACGCGATCGGGTACGTCGATCGGAGCATGCGACCAGATGATCGCCGGACATGCTCGTTCCAGAGGATTGATCTTGGTCAGCAACACTACGAGAGCGTTCGTGCGCGTGCCTGGGCTTCGGCTCGAAGATTGGGCCACGGCCGAAGCCTGAACGCAAAAAGCCCCGCATCGCAAGGCGACAGCGGGGCTTTCAGGGGACGCGCGAAGCGGTGTTGCAGGCCGACTCAGACGTTGAAACGGAAGTGCATCACGTCACCGTCCTTGACGATGTACTCTTTGCCTTCCAAACGCCACTTGCCGGCTTCCTTGGTACCGGCTTCGCCGTTGTACTGGATGAAGTCGTTGTAGGCGATGACTTCGGCGCGGATGAAGCCTTTCTCGAAGTCGGTGTGGATCACGCCGGCGGCCTGGGGCGCGGTAGCGCCGATCTTCACGGTCCAGGCGCGGACTTCCTCGACGCCTGCGGTGAAGTAGGTCTGCAGGTTGAGCAGGTCGTAGCCGGCGCGGATCACGCGGTTCAGGCCGGGCTCTTCCAGGCCCAAGGCCTCGAGGAACATGTCCTTCTCTTCGCCATCGTCGAGCTCGGCGATTTCGGCTTCGATCTTGTTGCACACCGGCACCACGATGGCGCCTTCTTCTTCGGCAATGGCGCGTACTACGTCCAGCAACGGGTTGTCCTCAAAGCCGTCTTCGGCGACGTTGGCGATGTACATCACCGGCTTGGTCGTCAGCAGGTGGAAGCCACGGATCACGGCCTTCTCGTCGGCGCCCATGTTCTTCATCAGGCTGCGGGCCGGTTTGCCCAGGGTGAAGTGGGCAATCAGCTGCTCCAGCAGACCCTTTTGCACCACGGCGTCCTTGTCACCGCCTTTGGCGTTGCGCGCGACCTTCTGCAGTTGCTTCTCGCAGCTGTCGAGGTCGGCGAAGATCAGTTCCAGGTCGATGATCTCGATGTCGCGCTTGGGGTCGACGCTGTTGGAAACGTGGATCACGTTTTCATCTTCGAAGCAGCGCACCACGTGGGCGATGGCGTCGGTCTCACGGATGTTGGCGAGGAACTTGTTGCCCAGGCCTTCACCTTTCGAGGCGCCGGCCACGAGGCCTGCGATGTCGACGAACTCCATGGTGGTCGGCAGTACGCGCTTGGGATTGACGATGGCAGCCAGGGCTTCCAGGCGCGCATCGGGCATCGGCACGATGCCGCTGTTGGGCTCGATGGTGCAGAACGGGAAGTTCTCGGCCGCAATCCCGGATTTGGTCAAGGCGTTGAACAGAGTGGACTTGCCGACGTTGGGCAGGCCGACGATGCCGCAGTTGAATCCCATGGTGAATCCCTCTTCGAAGAGTCAGGCCTTTTGGCTGTGCAGGTTTTTCATCGCGCGATTCCACTCGCCGGCGAAGATATCCGGCAGCACACCGAGGGCGAAATCGATACTGGCGTCCAGCTTTTCCTGTTCGGCGCGCGGGGCGCGGCCAAGAACGAAATTGGACACCAACTTGCTGTCACCCGGGTGGCCGATGCCAAGCCGCAGACGGTGAAAGCCATTGTCATTGCCGAGCTGCGCGATGATGTCGCGCAGGCCGTTGTGCCCACCGTGCCCGCCGCCCAGTTTGAGCTTGGCGACGCCGGGGGGCAGGTCGAGTTCGTCGTGGGCCACCAGGATCGCTTGCGGCGGTATGCGAAAGAAATTCGCCATCGCCGCGACGGATTGACCGCTGCGGTTCATGTAGGTGGTGGGAATCAACAGACGAACGTCATGGCCCTGATGGCTCAAACGCGCCGTCAGGCCGAAATACTTGCGATCGGCTACCAGGTTCACACGGTGGGCCTGGGCGATGCGCTCAACGAAAAGAGCCCCTGCGTTATGCCGGGTCTGTTCGTATTCGGGGCCGGGGTTACCCAGGCCAACGATCAGTTGTATGGCGGTCACGTCAGGGACTCTTCCTTTTCGAGTCGTGGACGACACCCGAAGGTGTCATCCAGAGCTCGGCGTGCGAGTGAAATTACTCGGCAGCGCCTTCTTCGGTTTCTTCGTCGGCAACGATACGCGGAGCGTGGACGTTGGCGATTGCCAGGTCGGTACCATGAGCCAGTGCCACGAACTCGACGCCTTGCGGAGCCTTCAGGTCGGACAGGTGGATGATGGTGCCGATTTCAGCGTCAGCCATGTCGACTTCGATGAACTCAGGCAGGTCTTTCGGCAGGCAGGTCACTTCCAGCTCGGTCTCGGTGTGCGAGATCTCGCCGCCTTTCTTGACAGCCGGTTCCTGGTTCATGAAGTGCAGAGGCACGATGGCGGTCAGTTTCTGGCCGGCGATCACGCGTACGAAGTCAGCGTGCAGGACGTGACCCTTGGCTGGGTGACGCTGCAGTGCCTTGATCAGGACGTTCTGCTTGGTGCCGCCGATGTTCAGTTCGATCACGTGGCTGAAGGCAGCCTCGTTTTCGAGCAGCTTGGTGACTTCCTTGGCCAGCATGCTGATGGACTCAGGGGCTTTGTCGCCACCGTAGACAACAGCTGGAACCAGGCTGGCGAGACGACGCAGGCGGCGGCTCGCACCTTTCCCCAGGTCGGAACGCGCTTCGGCATTCAAAGTAAAATCGTTCATGTGTTTCTCCAAAATAACCACGTTCGCCCAGCGTTTGCGACCAGCGCCAAGGCGATACGGGCAAAAAAGCCCCGGCCCGACAAGAGTGTCGGGCCGGGGCGCTTTTCGTCAGAGCGGTGCTTGCGAAGGGCAGGGCCCTCAGCGGAACATCGCGCTGATCGATTCTTCGTTGCTGATGCGACGCATCGCCTCGGCAACAACCGGAGCGATATCCAGTTGACGGATACGCCCACAGGCTTGTGCGGCTGCGGACAGCGGGATGGTGTTGGTCACCACCAGCTCGTCCAGCACGGATTTCTCGATGTTCTCGATCGCACGGCCCGACAGAACCGGGTGGGTGCAATAGGCGAACACCTTGGCCGCGCCATGTTCTTTCAAGGCCTTGGCCGCATGGCACAGGGTGCCGGCGGTATCGACCATGTCGTCGACCAGAATACAGGTGCGACCTTCGACATCACCGATGATGTGCATCACTTCGGAGTGATTGGCCTTTTCACGGCGCTTGTCGATGATGCCCAGATCGACGCCGAGGGACTTGGCCACGGCGCGTGCACGCACGACGCCACCAATGTCGGGGGAAACGATCATGAGATTCTCGAAGCGCTGGTCTTCGATATCGTCCACCAGAACCGGGGAGCCGTAGATGTTATCTACCGGGATATCGAAGAAGCCCTGAATCTGGTCCGCGTGAAGGTCGACGGTGAGTACACGGTCGATGCCCACGACGGTCAGCATGTCGGCGACGACCTTTGCGCTGATTGCCACACGGGCAGAGCGCGGACGGCGGTCTTGCCGAGCGTAACCGAAGTAGGGGATCACGGCGGTGATTCGCGAAGCCGAGGAGCGGCGGAAGGCATCAGCCATCAGCACCAGTTCCATCAGGTTATCGTTGGTCGGCGCACATGTAGGCTGGATAATGAAGACGTCTTTACCGCGAACGTTTTCATTGATCTCGGTGCTGATTTCACCATCGGAAAACTTGCTGACGGAGACATCACCGAGAGGGATATGCAGCTGACGCACAACGCGTCGAGCCAGATCGGGGTTTGAATTCCCCGCAAAGACCATCATCTTGGACACGCGCAGTACCTGCCGGCTGAGGGTATACCTGGATGAGTATAGGAAAATGGCAGGGGCGGCTGGATTCGAACCAACGCATGGCAGGATCAAAACCTGCTGCCTTACCGCTTGGCGACGCCCCTGTAGCTTGAAACCTCCGAGTGCCCAGCACTCGTTTCCTGTTACAGACTTTGCAGCTTGCGATGCAACATCGAAACGTTGCTTCCCTTGGCTACGAACCCTGAAAGGGTGTCTGCAAGAAGGTGCGAAACTCTATCAGCTTCCGCTTTGCTTGGGAAGGCCCCAAACACACAACTTCCAGTGCCTGTTAGCCGAGCTTCAGTGAATTTGTTGAGCAAATTCAGTGCGTTACGTACATCTGGGTAACGGCGCTCTACTACTGGCTGGCAGTCATTACGACTGTTTCCCTCAAGAACGGGGCGCACTTTAATGGGCGCCGAGTCACGTGTCAACAACGGATCGGAAAAAATTTCCGCTGTACTAACAGAGACTTGCGGTACCAGCACGAGAAACCAGGGCTCGGGCAGTTCGACCGGGGTGAGTTTCTCGCCCACACCCTCGGCGAAGGCCGCGTGGCCACGGACGAATACCGGCACATCGGCGCCCAGGGCGAGACCCAGCTGGGCAAGCTGATCTTCGCTGCAGCCGGTCTGCCACAGGTGGTTCAGGGCCAGAAGCGTAGTGGCGGCATCCGAGCTGCCGCCACCGATACCGCCGCCCATGGGCAGCACCTTGCGCAGCCAGATGTCCGCACCCAGGGTTGTGCCGGTGAGCGTCTGCAACTGGCGCGCAGCCTTGACGATGAGGTTGCTGTCGTGAGGCACGTCGGCTATTTCGGTGTGCAGATGCACGACGCCGTCGCTGCGCAGAGAGAAGTCCAGTTCGTCGCCGTGGTCCAGGAACTGGAACAGGGTCTGCAGCTCGTGATAGCCGTCCGGGCGACGTCCCAGAATGTGCAGCATCAGGTTGAGCTTGGCAGGGGCGGGCAGGGTCAGTACGGGATTCATGGAAAGACTTTCGCTCACGTCACTGCCCTAACCGGCGCGGCTGCCAATCCTTGACCACCAGGGTCACGTCCAGATCCTGGCCATGCAACTTGATGCGCTCGGGCAGCCAGTAGCCGTTCTGTTCGGCGTAGCTCAGGTACTCGACCGTCCAGCCGTCCTGCGCCAGGCCCGCCAGGCGGCTGTTGCCGTCCAGGGTCAGCTGGCTCTTGCTGTCGGGAGCCGGCAGGCCGCGGACCCACCAGGACAGGTGCGACACCGGCAGCTTCCAGCCCAGTTGCTGTTCCAGCAATTCTTCGGGAGTGGCCGCCTGATAGCGGCCCTGATTGGCCACTTCCAGGCTGACATCGCCCGGACGTCCGGTCAGACGCGCTGCGCCGCGGCCCAATGGGCCAGACAGGCGGATGTCGTAATAGTCCTGGCGCTGCAGCCAGTACAGCGTGCCGGAACCGGAGTCCTTGGGCGCGCGGATGCCGATCTTGCCGTTGATTTCCCAGCCGTCGAGCTGGGTCAGCTGTTGCTTGTGCGCCTGCCACTGCTGGGGGTTGCCCTGGCCTTGCAGCGCTTCGTGGGAGCCCATGCCGGCGCAGCCGGTGAGTACGGCGATGAACGTGGCAACCAGCAGGTGACGCAGGTAGGAGGTAGGACGAACAGACATGGATTAAAGATTCTCTGAACCGGTCAGGCGCAGGATGGTGCTGCGCAGGATAGGGCTGTCGGGTTGTTCTTGCAGGGCTTTGCCCCAGATGCGGCGGGCCTCGCGCTGTTTGCCGTTGGCCCACAGCACCTCGCCCAGGTGGGCTGCCACCTCATGATCGGGAAAGCGTTCGAGCGCGCTGCGCAGATAGCCTTCGGCAGCGTCGAGGTTGCCCAGCCGATAGTTGACCCAGCCCAGGCTGTCGAGCACGGCCGGATCTTCCGGGTTGATCTGATGCGCCCGCTCGATCAGTGCGCGGGCTTCTTCGAAGCGGGTGGTGCGGTCGGAGAGCGTGTAGCCCAGGGCATTGAGCGCCATGGCATTGTCCGGCTCACGTGCCAGAATGGCCCGCAAGTCCTTCTCCATCTGCACCAGGTCGTTGCGCTTTTCGGCCAGCATCGAGCGGGTGTACAGCAGATTCGGATCGTCGGGGTTCTTCTTCAAAGCGTTCTGTAGCACCAGCCAGGCGGACTGATCCTTGTCGTTGTTCGACAGGGTTTCGGCTTCGATCAGGTACAGCTGGATGGCGTAGTCGGGCTGGGCATCACGCGCTGCGGCCAGGCGCCGTGAAGCTTCGTCGGCGCGGCCGTTGGCAATGAGGATGTCGGCCTGGCGCAGCTGCGCGGGCAGGTAGTCGGTGCCCACGCCGACCTGTGCATACTCCTCGAGCGCGGCCTGCGGATCGCCGCGCTCTTCGGCGATGCGGCCCAGGTTCAGGTGCGCGGAATCGACGTGACTGCCACGTTCCACCAGCTGTTGCAGGTAGTTGTAGGCTTCGTCCCACGCCTTACCTTCCAGACAGACCAGCGCCAGCGAGTAACGCAGTTCGTCATCGTCGGGGTATTGCTGGACGAGAATGGCGAACTGCACCTTGGCATCGTCCATGCGGTTCTGCTCGACCAGCATGCGGGCATAGGTGAGGCGCAGGCGCTTGTCGTCGGGGATCTTCTTGAGGTTCTTCTCCAGCAGCGGCATCGCTTCGCTGCCACGATCGAGCGCGGCCAGCAGGCGGGCGCGGAGCAGGATCGGGGCGATTTCGCCTTCCTGCGGCGGGTTGTCTTCCAACAGGGTCAGGGCGCCCTCGGTATTGCCGTCCTGTTGCATCAGCAAGGCCTTGCCGAAGATCAGCTGGCCGTTGCCAGGATATTTGCCCAGCAGGCGTTCGAAGCTCTGCAGCAGGCCACGCCGGGTGCTTTCGTCGGTGTCGGCGGCCGACAGCGCGAGAAAGTCGAAATGGGTATCGCCCTGGCCCTGCAGGACTTTTTCCATATACACCAGCGACTCGTCGTACTTGCCATTGCGTGCCAGTTGAATGGCGGCAGCGCGCTGGGCGTCCAGGTCGGTGGGTGCATTCCTGGCCCACAGCAAGGCAGTTTCCAGCGCAGGTTGATCGGCGCCCAGGTACTCGGCGATGCGGAAGGCGCGCTCGGAAATGCCCGGGTCCTGGGTCTTGCGGGCCTGGGTTACGTAATTGCCCAAGGCAAGATCGAAACGGTCGCGCTGGCCGGCCAGTTCCGCGCTGAGCAGGCTGAACACGGTTTCCTCGCTGAACGAGCCGTAGACCTTGGGCGTCTCGTCCGGCGTGGGTGCCGGCTGCGCCACGGGGACCGGAGTCGCTTGCTCTCTGGCTGGCCAGGACTGGCAGCCCTGCAGCAAGGCGAAGGCGAGGAGCAACGTGGAGGTTCTATTCATAGAGGGGATTTTGGCGGCTTACCTGCGGTCGGATCATCATGACACAAGCCACAGGTCAAACCCATAACTCGAGGTTGCCTATTAGGACAATAGATAGCGGTGGTTGTTCTGGACCGGACGAAGTAGGACAATTACCGGCTCCTCGACATCATCAGCGACCTTGAATGGCCTTTCTCGCCCTCGGTATCAACCACAAGACTGCTTCGGTAGACGTGCGTGAGCGCGTGGCGTTTACCCCGGAGCAGCTGGTAGAGGCCCTGCAGCAGCTTTGCCGACTGACCGACAGCCGTGAGGCTGCGATCCTCTCGACCTGCAATCGCAGCGAACTGTACATCGAACAGGATCACCTGGCCGCCGATGCCGTGCTGCGCTGGCTGGCCGAATACCACCGTTTGAGCGTCGACGAGCTGCGCGCGAGCGCCTATGTGCATGAAGAGGATGCGGCTGTTCGTCACATGATGCGGGTCGCTTCCGGGCTCGATTCACTGGTGCTGGGCGAACCGCAGATTCTGGGGCAGATGAAATCCGCCTACGCCGTGGCCCGCGAGGCCGGCACCATCGGGCCGCTGCTGGGGCGCCTGTTCCAGGCCACGTTCAGCGCTGCCAAGCAGGTGCGCACCGACACCGCCATCGGCGAAAACCCGGTGTCGGTGGCCTTCGCCGCCGTGAGCCTGGCCAAGCAGATCTTCAGCGATCTGGCCCGCAGCCAGGCGTTGCTCATCGGCGCGGGCGAAACCATTACTCTGGTCGCACGCCATCTGCACGAGCAGGGTGTAAAGCGCATCGTGGTGGCCAACCGCACGCTGGAACGTGCCAGCACCCTGGCCGCGCAGTTCGGCGCCCATGCGGTGCTGCTGTCCGACATTCCGCAGGAGCTGGTGAACAGCGACATCGTCATCAGTTCGACCGCCAGCCAGCTGCCGATTCTGGGCAAGGGTGCGGTCGAAAGTGCGCTCAAGCTGCGCCGACACAAACCGATCTTCATGGTCGATATTGCCGTGCCACGTGATATCGAGCCCGAGGTCGGCGAGCTGGATGACGTCTACCTTTATACGGTCGACGACCTGCACGAAGTGGTTGCCGAGAACCTGAAAACCCGCCAGGGTGCCGCTCAGGCGGCCGAAGAACTGGTGAGCGTGGGCGCCGACGACTTCATGCTGCGCCTGCGCGAGCTGGCGGCCGTGGATGTGCTCAAGGCCTATCGCCAGCAGGGCGAACGCCTGCGCGACGAAGAATTGCAGAAAGCCATGCGCCTGCTGGCCAACGGCGGCAATGCCGAAGAGGTGCTCGCGCAACTGGCGCGGGGCCTGACCAACAAGTTGCTGCACGCCCCCAGCGTGCACATGAAAAAGCTCTCCGCCGAAGGCCGCGTCGATGCGCTGGCCATGGCTCAGGAACTCTTTGCCCTCAATGAGGGCTCAACGGATAAACCGCCGCAATGAAAGCGTCACTGCTCAACAAGCTGGACACGATCCAGGATCGATTCGAGGAACTGACCGCCTTGCTGGGCGACGCTGAAGTCATTTCCGAGCAAACCCGTTTCCGCGCCTATTCAAGGGAATATGCCGAACTTGAACCGGTGGTGCTGGGCTACCAGCAGTGGTCCAAGGTGATGGCGGACCTCGAAGGCGCGCAGGCGCTGCTCAAGGACAGCGACCCGGACATGCGTGAAATGGCCGCCGAGGAAGTGCGCGAGGCCCGCGAGCAGTTGGTGCAACTGGAAAGCGCCTTGCAGCGCATGCTGCTGCCCAAGGACCCCAACGACGGCCGCAATGTCTTCCTCGAAATCCGCGCCGGTACCGGTGGCGATGAAGCGGCGATCTTTTCCGGCGATCTGTTCCGCATGTATTCGCGCTATGCGGAACGTCGCGGTTGGCGTCTGGAGATTCTCTCCGAAAACGAAGGCGAGCATGGCGGCTACAAGGAGGTCATTGCCCGGGTCGAAGGCGAGAGCGTCTACGGCAAGCTGAAGTTCGAGTCCGGGGCACACCGCGTCCAGCGCGTGCCGGAAACCGAATCCCAGGGTCGCATCCATACCTCGGCCTGCACGGTCGCCGTGCTGCCCGAGCCGGACGAGCAGGTCGCCATCGAAATCAATCCGGCCGACCTGCGCGTGGACACCTACCGTTCCTCCGGCGCCGGCGGCCAGCACGTCAACAAGACCGACTCGGCCATCCGCATCACCCACTTGCCGACCGGCATCGTGGTGGAGTGTCAGGAAGAACGTTCGCAGCACAAGAACCGCGCCCGTGCCATGAGCTGGCTGTCGGCCAAGCTCAATGACATGCAGAGCAGTGCCGCGGCCAATGCCATCGCCAGCGAACGCAAGCTGCTGGTGGGGTCGGGCGATCGTTCCGAGCGCATCCGCACCTACAATTTCCCGCAGGGCCGGGTAACCGATCATCGCGTCAACCTGACCCTGTATTGCTTGGATGAAGTTCTGGCCGGCGGAGTCGATGCAGTGATAGAGCCGCTTCTGGCTGAATACCAGGCCGATCAGTTGGCCGCGTTGGGTGAATAGAACATGACCATCATTGCCAGCCTGTTGCGCGCCGCCGAACTGCCGGAATCACCGACCGCGCGCCTGGATATCGAACTGTTGCTGGCCGCCGCGCTGGGCAAGTCGCGCAGCTACCTGCACACCTGGCCCGAGCGTATCGTGCCGAGCGAAGCCGCCCATGCGTTCGCTGATTTCATGCGCCGTCGCCAGGCGGGCGAGCCGGTTGCCTACATCCTCGGCCAACAGGGTTTCTGGAAACTCGACCTGGAAGTGGCTGCGCACACGCTGATCCCGCGTCCCGAAACCGAGCTGCTGGTGGAAGCTGCGCTGCAGTTGCTGCCGCCTCGTTCGGCGCGGGTGCTCGACCTGGGCACCGGTACCGGGGCAATCGCCCTGGCCCTGGCGTCCGAATGCGGTGCCTGGCAGGTCACTGCCGTCGACCGTGTCGCCGACGCCGTGGCGTTGGCCGAGCGCAACCGGGTGCGTCTGAACCTGGGCAATGCTCGGGTACTGGAGAGCCACTGGTTCAGCGCCCTGCAAGGCGAGCGTTTCGATCTGATCGTCAGCAACCCACCGTACATCGCCAGCGCCGACCCGCATCTGAGTGCCGGTGACGTGCGCTTCGAGCCCGCCAGCGCGCTGGTGGCCGGAGAGGATGGCCTCGACGATCTGCGGCTGATCATCAGTCAGGCACCGGGACACCTGCAGCCGGGCGGCTGGCTGTTGCTGGAGCATGGCTACGACCAGGCGCCGGTGGTGCGTGAGCTGCTGGCGCAGCATGATTTCGAGCAGATCGAGAGTCGCGTCGATCTCGGCGGCCATGAACGCATCACGCTCGGACGGTTGCTGTGCTGACCGACCAGGAGCTGCTGCGCTACAGCCGGCAGGTGCTGTTGGCGCAAATCGATATCGAGGGCCAGTTGAGGCTCAAGAACAGTCGTGCGCTGATCGTCGGTCTGGGCGGGTTGGGTTCGCCGGTGGCGATGTACCTGGCCGCTGCAGGCGTCGGTGAGCTGCACCTGGCGGACTTCGATACGGTCGATGTGACCAACCTGCAACGTCAGGTCCTGCACGACAGCGCCTCGGTCGGCGTGAGCAAGGTCGATTCGGCCATCGCCCGGTTGAGTGCGATCAATCCCGAGATCGATCTGATCGCGCATCGCAACGCACTGGATGAAGATTCACTGAGTGCCGCCGTGGCCGGGCTCGACCTGGTGCTCGACTGCTCCGACAACTTTGCCACGCGCCAGGCGGTGAACGCTGCCTGCTTCGCGGCCGGCAAGCCGCTGGTCAGTGGCGCCGCGATCCGCCTGGAAGGGCAGTTGTCGGTGTTCGATCCGCGGCGTCCGGAAAGCCCCTGCTACCACTGTCTGTACGGTGAAGGCAGTGACGCCGAGCTGACCTGCAGTGAAGCTGGCGTCGTCGGCCCATTGGTGGGCCTGGTCGGCAGCCTGCAGGCGCTGGAAGCCTTGAAGCTGCTGGCACAGTTTGGCGATGTACTGGTCGGTCGGCTGCTGTTGATCGATGCCTTGGGCACGCATTTCCGCGAAATGCGGGTCAAGCGCGACCTCAAATGCCCGGTCTGCAGCGCACGGCATGTCTGAAGCACCGGTCGGCGTGTTCGATTCCGGTGTCGGCGGCTTGTCGGTGCTGGGTGAAATCGAGCGACTGTTGCCCGATGAGTCGTTGCTGTACGTCGCCGATACCGGCCACATGCCCTATGGCGAGAAATCTCCGGAATTCATTCGCGAGCGTTGTGTCCAGGTCGCGCAATTTTTCCGCGAACAAGACGCGAAGGCCTTGGTGCTGGCCTGCAACACGGCCACGGTCGCTGCCGTGGCCGATCTGCGCCAACGCTATCCCGACTGGCCGATCGTGGGCATGGAGCCGGCGGTCAAGCCTGCGGCTGCGGCCACTCGCAGCGGTATCGTCGGTGTGCTGGCGACCACCGGTACCCTGCGCAGCGCCAAATTCGTGGCACTGCTCGATCGCTTTGCCAACGAAGTTCAGGTCATCACCCAGCCTTGCCCTGGGTTGGTAGAGCTGATCGAAACCGGCGATCTGCACAGCCCAGAACTGCGCCTGCTGCTGCAAGGCTATGTGCAGCCGCTGCTCGCAGCGGGTTGCGATACGCTCATTCTGGGCTGCACCCATTACCCCTTCCTGAAGCCGTTGCTGGCCACCCTGGTCCCGGCTGACGTGGTGCTGGTCGACACCGGGGCCGCGGTGGCTCGTCAACTGCAACGGTTATTGAGCAGCGGGGCACTTCTGGCCAAGGGTCCGGCACGACCTGCACAGTTCTGGACGAGCGGGTCCGTAGATATTTTCCGAAATGTCCTACCGAAGCTGTGGAATTTTTCTGACAATGTGCAAAGATTCACGTTGTAAAAAAAATGTGAAAAAATCGATGTGTAACGCTGAACTTACGTTCCAACTCCGGTTTCTATAGCTTGTCCAATTTTTCGACAAAAATTCTTACAACTGCATTCGGTAGGATGTTTCTCATGAAGAGACTGTTCAGTTTGGCTGCGCTTGCAGCCTTGATGTTGGGGCAATCGGTAACCGCGAACGCGGCTGACCTATCGTTTTCTGCAGGTGAGACGGGCGAATCGTCCCAGGTCTACCGCATTGGTCTGCAATCCAATTGGGACAAGAGCTGGTTCCAGACCGACGTCGGTCGCCTGACCGGCTACTGGGACGCGGGCTATACCTACTGGGATGGCAAGGATTTCAAGGACAACCACAGCCTGTCGTTCGCTCCGGTGTTCGTCTACGAGTTCGGCGGTGGTTCGATCAAGCCCTACATCGAGGCCGGCATCGGCGTCGCGGCTTTCGCTCATACTCAGATCGAAGGCAACAAGCTGGGCTCCTCGTTCAACTTCGAAGACCGCATCGGCTTCGGCGTGCGCTTCGGCGGCGGTCACGAGCTGGGCGTGAGAGCGATCCACTACTCCAACGCCGGCATCAAAGAGCCGAACGATGGTATCGAAGCCTACACCCTGAACTACCGCATGCCGCTGTAAGCTTTTTCTCGGCCAGCATTGGCCGTCGCGCGGGCAGGGTCGTCTGCCCGCGATCGTCTTCCAATAACTTTTTCTATTTGGCTTTGCGTGGCAGATTCTTGAACGCCGCCAAGGCACGTTCACGTCCTTGCTTCAGGTCCACGATCGGGCGGGGATAGCCGCTCTGCTTGAGTGCGTCGGCGGTCGGTGCGTGGACCTGCTTGCGATCCAGTCCTTCCAGCTCGGGCAGCCACTGCTTGAGAAACACGCCTTGCTCATCGAACCGTTGCGACTGGCTTACCGGATTGAAGATCCGGAAATACGGCACCGAATCGGTCCCGGTGGACGCGCTCCATTGCCAGCCGCCGTTGTTGGAGCACAGGTCGCCATCGATCAGGTGCTGCATGAAGAAACGCTCGCCTTCACGCCAGTCGATCAGCAGGTTCTTGCTGAGGAACATCGCCGTGATCATGCGCAAGCGATTATGCATCCAGCCGGTGGTCACCAGCTGGCGCATGGCCGCATCGACGATGGGAATGCCTGTGCGGCCTTCCTTCCACGCCTGCAACTCACTGGGCGCATTGCGCCAGGGCAGGGCGGCGTACTCTTCGCGGAACGGCCGGTGCATCGACACCCGCGGATAGCCGACCATGATGTGCCGGTAGAACTCGCGCCAGATCAGCTCGCCGATCCAGGTCACGGCGCCGACGTTGCCGCTCTCGAACTCGCCACGGTTGCTGTTGAGCGCCGCATGCAGACACTGGCGCGGGGAAACCACGCCCGAGGTCAGGTAGGCCGAGATCTGGCTGGTTCCGGGGTGGGCCGGTAGATCACGCTCGACCTTGTAGTCTTCGATCGGTTGGTCGGTGAAGGTGTCCAGGCGCTTGTGCGCTTCCTTTTCACCGGCAGGCCACCGCTTGCGCAGTGCTTCGTCGGGCGTGGCGAACCCTTTGATCTGGTCGGGAACCTTGTCCGCGGCGATGTGCACCGGCTTCTGCGCGCGAGGCTTTTTTGCCAGCGCCGGGACGGACTGATGCAGGCGTTCGTAGCAGACCTTGCGGAACTGGCTGAAGACCTGGAAGTAGGTGCCGCCTTTGGTCAGCACGCTGCCCGGCGTGAACAATGCTTGATCGAGGTAGCGGTGCAGGGGGATGTCTGCCTTGGCCAAGGCGGCTTCCACTGCTTCGTCGCGGCGGTTTTCATTGACGCCGAATTCGTCGTTGCAGTGCACGGCTTCGATCTTGTGCTCGGTGCACAGCGCGGCAATCACCTTGGGCGCCTTGTCCCAGGTATCTGCCTCACGCAGCAGCAGTGGAATGTGCAAGGCCTTGAGGCTGGCACTCAACTCCTTGAGATTGCGCAGCCAGAAATCGACCTTGTTCGGCGAGTCATCGTGTTCCAGCCATTGCTTGGGGCTCAACAGGAACACGGCCACGGTCGGGCCCTGCTCGCAGGCGGCCGCCAGGGCGGGGTTGTCGTGCACTCGCAGGTCGCTGCGCAGCCAGATCAATTGCATGGGGGCCTCATCGTTCGAATTCAGGGTTGCCGGTCGGCCAATACGCCAGACGCTTGCAGCGATTGCTGGGCGTGCAACGGATCGGTCGCCAGGTTCAGGTCGGCCATCGAGGGAGGGCTGTCTCCGGTAGCGGCGCGGTGGATGAGCACGGCCGAGCCCACCAGCCATTTGGGGCAGGCACAGCCGACCAGCAGCCGACCCAGCGTGGCCAGGTTGAGCGCCTTGTCGGCATAGACCATCAGGGCGCGGGCTTGGAGTTTGTCGCACGCCAAGGCCAGTTCACCTGCCGGCAGCGGCGCGTCGAACACCTGCACCGGGCAATCGCTGCTGCTGACGAGCCAAGCGCCCAGCCACAGGTACGGGTCCGGCGTGACATCGGCCTGGTTGACCAGCACCACAGGCGCACCGCCGAGTTGGCGGTTGTTGTGATAGATCCGCGTGCCCAACTTGCTGCGCAGCCAGCCGTGGAAAAACACCTTCTCCATCTGCCCACCGAACTGGCCGGCCCAGCGTTGCTCGAGATCGCTGAGCAACGGCAGCAATAGCTGCTCGCACAGGGTTGCCGGTGGATACAGCGCCATGGTCTGGTTGAATAGATCATCCAGCGGCCGCTCGGCCATGTCGCTGATGGCCTGGGCCAGTGTCTGGCGCAGTTGCTGCCAGTCGTTCTGTACCTGGGGCCTTGCGTCGCGTGGCGCATCGAGCAACTGTTTGACCTGGCTGACGGCCACGCCCCGGTTGAGCCAGGTCAGCACATGGTGGATACGTGCGATCTGCGCTGAGTCGTACAGGCGATGGCCCTTGGCCGTGCGGTGCGGCACGATCAGCCCGTAGCGCCGTTCCCAGGCGCGCAGGGTGACCGGGTGCACGCCGGTCTGCCGAGTGACCTCGCGGATCGGCAGCCAGTCGGTGCCGTTGGCGTCAGATGGCATTGCGCAGGCTCAGGTTTTCGGGGTGCGGCTGCAGGTAGGTCTGCTGGGCAATGTAAGGGTCCGGATGGATACGGAACAGGTGCTTGAGCAGGGTCATCGGCACCACCAGCGGAACGATGCCCTCGCGGTACTGGTTGATCAGCTGTTGCAGTTCCTGCTTGTCCTGCGCATCGATATCGCGCTTGAGGTAGCCGCTGATGTGCTGCAACACATTGCTGTGGGTGCCACGCGTGGCACAGCGTTTAAGCGCCTGCATCAGCTCGCTGAAATAGCGCGGGCCGATCTGCTCGGCGTCACCGCGGCCCATGCTGCCCAGCAGTTTGCCCAGCACCTTGTATTGCAGGGGGTTGTTGGCCATCAGCTGGTATTTGAAGCGCGAGTGGAATTCCGTCAAGCCACGGCGCGTCAAGCCTTCAGCCAGCAGCGCTTGCCATTGGGCATAGGCGCCTACACGCACCAGGAAATTTTCCCGCAGTACCGGGTCGCACAGGCGACCTTCTTCTTCCACCGGCAGGTCCGGATGGCGCGAGCAGAAGGCCTGGGCATAGATCCCTCGGCCGCCTTCGCGCTGGGGGGCACCGTTGTCGCGGTAGATTTTCACCCGTTCGAGGCCGCAGGAGGGCGACTTCTGCATGAAGATGTAGCCGCACAGATCGGTCAGCTCACCGGCCATCTGTTCGCCGTAGGCAGCCAATGGGGCGGTGACATTGATGTCGCGGTGCACAGTACCGACCGCCTGGGTGTGATCCTTGTCACCGACCAGGCGAATTGGCTCGCGGGGCGTCCCCAGACCGATGGCAACCTCGGGGCAGACCGGGACGAACTCGAAGTGCTCGACCAGAATCCGGCTGCACCAGCGCGATTCCTTGTGCCCGGCGTTATAGCGCACAGGCGCACCGAGCAGGCAGGCACTGATACCAATCTTGGGTTTGCTAACGCTGGGCTCTTGCATGACGGACCTCTTCTGAAACCTGTACATACTGACAACGCTGTACAGCATAGTTTCATCATAAATCCGGGTTTGTACAGGCTAAATTCTTTGTACAGGTATTCGCAGGCGGAAAGAGGGGCCTTCACTCACTGCCAGCCCATCTTCCAGGTCTGCACGTCCTGCAGCGCTTGCCATGGCAAGCGCTGGGCACGGTGGGTGAGGACCGCTTGCAACTCTACTTCCAGCACGACGCCTTCGTCGTCGCAGAACACCTCGCTCACCAGAAAGTGTTTCTCGCGGTTGACCGGGCGTACGGCGGTCCATTTCGACAGCATCAGTTTGCGCGGATTGAGCCGGTGTCGAGCGTTCATTGCAGATGCTCGAGCAGGCGCCGCGCGGCCTCCTGGCCGCTGAGCCAGGCGCCCTCGACGCGGCCCGACAGGCACCAGTCGCCACAGACGTACAGGCCCAGGTCGGGATCGGCCAATGCCCCCCACTCATGGGGCTGGGCCGGGCGCGCGTAGAGCCAGCGATGGGCCAGGCTCAGGCTGGGCGGGGGCATCGGGCAACTGACCAGTTCGGCGAAGGCACCGTGCAGCTGTTCGATGACTGCCTCGCGGGACAGGTCGATATGCTGCTTGCTCCATGCGCTGGTGGCATGCAGCACCCAGGTGTCGCTGCTGTCCTCGCGTCCTGGCTTGCTGCCACTTCGCGCCAGCCAGTCCAGTGGGCTGTCCTGCACGAAGCAGCCTTGCATCGGGGTATCCAGCGGCGTATCGAAGCTCAGTGCCACCGACCAGGTCGGGTCCATCTTGACCCCGGCTACCTGAGTGGCGAGCTTCGGTGCGCTGGCCAGCAGGGCGGTGGCCTGAGGCGCGGGCACAGCGAGCACGACGTGGCTGTAGGGCCCATGGCCGATGCCCTCGGCATCGAGCAGTTCCCAGAATTCCTCGCCCTTGAACACCTCGGCGATTCGGCAGGAAAAAAACGCGGGGAGGTCGGCAGCCATGGCCTTGGCGATGTCGCTCATGCGTGGTGCACCGACCCAACGAACCTGTTCGTCGGGCGATGGGCTCAGGCGACCCTGCTTGGCGTTGTACAGCGAAGGTGACCACGGCTGTACGCAGCCTTCGGCCTGCCATTGCTGGACCTGCGCCACGAAGCGCCGGTCGCGAGCGGTGAAGTACTGTGCGCCCAGGTCGATGGAGCCCACCTCGCTGCGCTTGCTGGACATGCGGCCGCCTACGCCCCGTGCCTTGTCGAAGAGATACACGGTATGACCGGCCTTGCGCAAAGCCTGCGCAGCCGACAGCCCGGCCATGCCGGTGCCGATGATCGCGATGGGGACAGGCGCGGCAGATGAACTTCCAGCAGATAAACTCCCAGCAAATAAACTCATAGTGCCCTCGTAACAGCTTCGTAAGCGCTATGCACACGTGTGTTCGGAACAAACAAACCTGTACAAAAGTCTTAATAAGTATAAGTTAACGGGATCCTTTTCGCTCAGGTGTCCTATGGTTCATGAGAGAGCCCCGTGTAGGGAAAGTGCCTCTCTCTTGAAAATAGACTAGCGCTGCAGACGCAACGCCACATTGGAGAAAACCTTATGCACATATTGCTGACCGGCGGCACTGGGCTCATTGGCCGCAAGCTTTGCCAGCACTGGGTGGGCCAAGGGCATCGGCTGACCGTGCTCAGTCGCCAGCCCGGGCAGGTCAAACAGCTGTGCGGGGCCAGTGTGCGTGGCGTGGCGCAGCTTGAAGAAATCGGCGACGAAACGGTCGACGCCGTGGTCAACCTGGCCGGCGCGCCGATTGCCGATCGGCCTTGGACGGCCAAGCGCCGTGCGTTGCTATGGAGCAGCCGCATCACCCTGACCGAGCGTCTGTTGGCCTGGCTGGAAAGCCGCGCGCAACGCCCCGAAGTACTGATTTCCGGCTCGGCGGTAGGCTGGTATGGCGACGGTGGCGAACGCGAGTTAAACGAGACGTCGCAACCGGTCAAGGAAGACTTTGCCAGTCACCTGTGCATCGCCTGGGAGGAGACCGCCCTGCGCGCCGAAGCCTTGGGTATTCGCGTGGTGCTGGTGCGTACCGGGCTGGTACTGGCCAGCCAGGGCGGCTTTCTCAAGCGTCTGACATTGCCGTTCAAGCTGGGGCTCGGTGGCCCGATCGGCAGTGGTCGGCAATGGATGCCGTGGGTTCACATCGACGATCAAATCGCCCTGATTGATTTTCTCTTGCACAAGATTCAGTGCCGCGGTCCCTATAATGCCTGCGCACCGGAACCGGTACGCAATCGCGAATTCGCTCGGCAACTGGGACGCGTACTGCATCGACCGGCTTTTCTACCGCTGCCATCGCTGCTACTCAAGGCCGGGCTCGGCGAGCTGTCGGGGCTGCTGCTCGGCGGCCAGCGTGCGCGCCCGGTGGCGTTGCAGGCGGCCGGGTTCACGTTTCGCTACAGCGAACTCTCTGCCGCGCTGACCGAACTGTCCCGACGGCTTTGAGCTCTAACCACAGAATCTGGAAATAGGATGCTGCATGACCGATCACGCCCTGCTGCTGGTCAACCTGGGATCGCCCGCATCGACCCAGGTGGCCGATGTACGTAGCTATCTCAACCAGTTCCTGATGGACCCCTATGTCATCGACGTGCCCTGGCCGGTGCGGCGGCTGATCGTGTCGCTGATCCTGATCAAGCGCCCCGAGCAGTCAGCCCATGCCTATGCCTCGATCTGGTGGGACGAAGGCTCGCCACTGGTGGTGCTGACCCGGCGCCTGCAAGCGATCATGACCGAGCAATGGCGCCATGGCCCGGTGGAGGTCGCCATGCGCTACGGCGAGCCCTCGCTGGACACGGCATTGTCGCGTCTGGCCGGGCAGGGTGTGCAGAAGGTGACCCTCGCGCCGCTTTATCCCCAGTTCGCCCAGAGCACTGTGACCACGGTCATCGAGCAAGCTCGCAAGGTGGTGCGCGAGCGCAAGCTTGCGATGCAGTTCAGCGTGCTGCAGCCGTTCTATGACCAGCCCGAATACCTGGATGCACTGGTGGCCAGTGCCAAGCCCTACCTGGCGCAACCCCATGATCATCTGTTGATGAGCTTCCATGGCTTGCCCGAGCGGCACCTGACCAAGATCGACCCGACCGGCAGCCACTGTCTGCGTACCGCCGATTGCTGCCAGAATGCTCCACCTGAAGTGCTTGCCGTCTGCTACCGCGCCCAGTGCCTGCGCACGGCCAGCGCTTTCGCCGAGCGCATGGGGCTGGCCGAAGGCAGCTGGTCGGTGTCGTTCCAGTCCCGGCTGGGTCGGGCCAAGTGGATCGAACCCTACACCGAGGCACGTCTCGACGAATTGGCCAAACAAGGCGTAAAGAAACTGCTGGTGATGTGCCCGGCCTTCGTTGCCGACTGCATCGAGACCCTTGAGGAAATCGGCGACCGTGGGCGCGAGCAGTTCTGCGAGGCGGGCGGCGAGGAGTTGGTATTGGTGCCGTGCCTCAACGATCATCCGCAATGGGGTGAAGCCTTGAATACCCTGTGCGAACGGGCGCCTTTGATGCTGTAACGAAGGAATGGAAAGCCGGGAGCACTGTTGCGGCGCTCCCGGCCGGGCTCAGGCTTGCGGTGTCTTCTTCCAGTCGCCGTGCCCTGGTAACAGCAGGTTCAAGGCAATGGCCACCACGGCGCACAAGGCAATGCCCTTGAGGCCGAAGTCGTCAGGCCCGGTCCCGGTGCCGACCAGCACGCCACCGATACCGAATACCAATGTCACCGAGACGATCACCAAATTGCGTGCCTCGGCCATGTCAACCTTGTGGCGAATCATGGTGTTCAGGCCCACAGCGGCGATGGAGCCGAACAGCAGGCAGAGGATGCCGCCCATCACCGGCACCGGAATGCTCTGCAGCAGCGCGCCGAACTTGCCCACGAAGGCCAAGCTGATCGCGAAGATCGAGGCCCAGGTCATGATCTTGGGGTTGTAGTTCTTGGTCAGCATGACCGCGCCAGTCACTTCCGCGTAAGTCGTGTTGGGCGGGCCGCCGAACAGCCCGGCAGCGGTGGTGGCGATGCCATCGCCGAGCAAGGTACGGTGCAGGCCGGGTTTCTTCAGGTAGTCACGGCCGGTCACACTGCCTACGGCGATCACGCCACCGATATGCTCGATGGCCGGCGCCAAGGCTACCGGTACGATGAACAGGATGGCCTGCCAGTTGAACGCCGGCGCGGTGAAGTGCGGCAGCGCCAGCCACGAGGCTGCAGCGATCTTGGCCGTGTCGACCACACCGAAGGCGAACGACATGCCGAACCCGACCAGTACCCCGGCGATGATCGGCACCAATCGGAAGATGCCCTTGCCGAACACGGCCACGATGATGGTGGTGAGCAGCGCCGGCATCGAAATCCACATGGCCGTGCTGTAGGGGATCAGCTCGGTGCCGTCGCCGGCCTTGCCCATCGCCATGTTGGCAGCGATCGGCGCCATGGCCAGGCCGATGGAGATGACCACCGGGCCGATCACCACCGGTGGCAGCAGGCGATCGATGAAGCCGGTGCCCTTGATCTTCACCGCCAACCCGAGAAAGGTGTAGACGAAACCGGCGGCCATGATCCCGCCCATGGTTTCGGCCAGGCCGAACTGACCCTTGGCCAAGATGATCGGCGTGATGAAGGCAAAGCTCGACGCCAGGAACACCGGCACCTGACGACCCGTCACCAGTTGGAACAGCAGCGTACCCAGGCCCGCGGTGAACAGCGCTACGTTGGGGTCCAGGCCGGTGATCAGCGGCATCAGCACCAGCGCGCCGAACGCTACGAAGAGCATCTGCGCGCCAGAGAGCACCTGCCGCCAGAGCGGGTCGTTGAACTCGTCCTGCATGGGTCAGGCGTCCTTCTGCTTGGTGCCGAAGATCTTGTCGCCGGCGTCGCCCAGGCCGGGGATGATGTAGCCGTGTTCGTTGAGGCGTTCGTCGATCGAGGCGGTGTAGATTTGCACGTCGGGATGCGCCTTCTCCACGGCGGCGATGCCCTCGGGAGCAGCCACCAGCACCATGGCGCGGATTTCCTTGCAGCCGGCCTTCTTCAGCAGGTCGATCGTGGCAACCATCGAGCTGCCGGTGGCCAGCATCGGGTCGATGATCATCGCCAGGCGCTCGTCGATCTCGGGTACCAGCTTCTCCAGGTAGGTGTGCGCTTCGAGCGTGTCTTCGTTGCGTGCAACGCCGACGGCGCTGACCTTGGCGCCCGGAATCAGACTGAGCACGCCGTCGAGCATGCCGATGCCGGCGCGCAGGATGGGCACCACGGTGATTTTCTTGCCGGCGATCTTTTCGACCTGCACCGGGCCGGCCCAGCCTGGAATCTCGTAGTTTTCCAGGGGCAGATCCTTGGTAGCCTCGTAGGTGAGCAGTGCTCCGACTTCCTGGGCGAGTTCGCGGAAGTTCTTGGTGCTGATGTCGGCACGGCGCATGAGGCCGAGCTTGTGGCGGATCAGCGGGTGGCGGATCTCACGGATAGGCATGGGGAAAGGCTCCGAACGGGCAAAAAAACGGCGGTAGATTAATCTATTGTATCGAGGTGTCCTATAGACATGCTGCACGTTAGTACATGAAACCTTGGATTGTGCTTGATTCGTGCCGGGTGTGTGCGTACCTTTGCCCGCTTTTCTTCCACCGCCCCCCTTGGAGAGCGTCATGTCCGCTGATCTCGAGCACATCCGTCAAGTCATGCGAGAGGCCGACTGCCTATATACAGAAGCCCAGGTCGAGGCCGCCATCGCCAAGGTTGGCGCGCAGATCAACGCTGAACTGGCCGAGCGCAATCCGGTGGTGTTCTGTGTGATGAACGGCGGGCTGATCTTCTCCGGCAAGCTGCTGACTCACCTTAATTTTCCGCTGGAGGCGTCGTACCTGCACGCCACCCGCTATCGCAACGAAACCCGCGGTGGCGACCTGTTCTGGAAGGCCAAGCCGGAGATCTCATTCATCGACCGCGACGTGCTGATCATCGATGACATTCTCGACGAAGGCCATACGCTCAGCGCCATCATCGACTTCTGCAAGCATGCCGGCGCGCGCGCTGTGCACACGGCGGTGCTGATCGATAAAGACCACGACCGCAAGGCCAGCCCAGACCTCAAGGCCGACTTCGTGGGCTTGCCGTGCATCGACCGCTACATCTTTGGCTACGGTATGGATTACAAGGGCTACTGGCGCAACGCCGCTGGCATCTTTGCCGTCAAAGGCTTGTAAAGCCCGCAGCACCTCATGCGCCGCCGACGCGGCTCGCGCCGCTGCTACAGGAACACCGCGATCGCCTGTAGCAGCAGCGCAAGCCGCGTCCCGCGCCGCCGCCGCAGAAACACCGCGATCCCTGTAGCAGCGGCGCAAGCCGCGTCCCGCGGCGCCGCCACAGGAACACCGCGACCCCCTGTAGCAGCGGCGCAAGCCGCGTCCGGCCTCGCAACGGATTCAAACCCTTGCTACATGCTAAAGTCAGCGGCTCTTTCACAAGGAGCCGCTCATGCGCCTGATCGTTGCCACCATTGCCTTGCTGACCTGCCTGCCGCTGGTCGCCGCGCCTGCGCATGGGCCCCTGCACGAACAATTCCTGCCGCCGGATGAACAATCCCTGCGTCAGGGCGATCCGCAACAACAGCTGCTGCAGGTGACCAGCTACTCGGTGGTCATGGGCAATCAGCGGCTTTCCAACCAGCAGCCCATCCCCGTGACCGCACCGATGCTGCTGCGCTTGAAAGGCAAGGCGCTCAGCAAGGACGCAAAGCTGGCCGAAGTGCTGATTACCTTCGACGGCGAAAGCAAAAGCCTGAAGCGGCCGGCTTTCGACGAAGCCAGCGGTACCCTGGCCTTGACCTATCCGCTGAGTCAGTACCGGATCCTGCTCGATCTGCTGCGCAACGATACCGTCTATGTACAATTTCTCAGCTATCCGAATGGCCATGTCTGGGCCGATCTGCATACCGCAAGCGTACGCGCGCGTTGAGCCCATGGCGGTGCCAAAGGTAGACTGCCAGCCCCGTGAATGACCGTGATAGCCAATGGAGTCGGTAATGCGTAAAGACAAGAAGCAATTGATTGGCGACGAGATCGGCGATGAGCAGATCAAGCTGTTCCTGAATTTCGAGCCGGTCGATGCCACCTCGCCGTCGCTGCACAAGCTGATCAAGGCGTATCGTGGTTTGCGTGTCGATGATTTCGCGCGCTTTCTGGTGTTCTTCAAGGAAGCCGGCTACGAATTGGACGGCAAGGACGAACACGGCAACGATTTTGTCGCGTTGATTCGCGATCAGCGCAACGCCCAGGAATACATCGACCTGATCCAGCAGGCCCAGGCCTGACGCGCGACCCCCTGTAGCAGCGGCGCAAGCCGCGTCGGCGGTCAACGCGGTGCATCAGGAAGAACGCAGTGCCCCCGGACGCGGTGTATCAAGAACACCGCGTCGGCGGCACATACGGTGTATCTGGAAAAACGCGGTGTCCCTGGACGCGGCTCGCGCCGCTGCTACAGGGGCGACGCGATCCCGTGTAGCAGCGGCGCAAGCCGCGTCGGCGGTATACGCAATGGACCGGCAGGAACACGCCGGCACTCAGGCGTAATACTGCACCCCGTCGGTTTTCTCGGTGAGTTCGAGCGCCACGTCGCTGTCATGGCTGACACGACGATAAACCTCGGCATCCACCGCCAGCACCTTTTCGCGCGCCGGGAAGATCTCCGCCAGCTTGGTCGCCCAGGCCGGTGAGCGCGTCTGCTCGGGGAAGCAGCGTTCCAGCAGATCGAGCATGATCGAAACGGTCACCGACGCCCCAGGAGAGGCGCCCAGCAACGCCGCCAGCGAGCCATCGGCTGCGGACACCAGCTCGGTACCGAATTGCAGCACGCCGCCTTTCTTCGGATCCTTCTTGATGATCTGCACACGCTGGCCAGCCACTTCCAGGCGCCAATCTTCGGCACGGGCCTCGGGGTAGAAGCGACGCAACGATTCCAGACGCTGCTCCATGGACTGACGCACTTCGCTCATCAGGTACTTGGTCAGGTCCATGTTGTCCCGTGCCACGGCCAGCATCGGGCCGATGTTGGCCGCGCGTACCGAGAGGGGCAGGTCGAGGAACGAGCCATGCTTGAGGAACTTGGTGGTGAAGCCCGCATACGGCCCGAACAGCAGCGACTTGTTGCCATCGACCACGCGGGTGTCCAGGTGCGGCACGGACATGGGCGGCGAGCCAACGGCAGCCTGGCTGTAGACCTTGGCCTGATGCCGCTTAACCACCTCGGGATTGTCGCAGCGCAGCCACTGGCCGCTTACCGGGAAACCGCCGAAGCCCTTGCCTTCCTCGATACCCGACATCTGCAGCAGCGGCAACGCCGCACCACCGGCGCCCAGGAACACGAATTTGGCATCGATCTCGCGAGTGTTGCCACTGTTGACGTCCTTGACGGTGACGGTCCAGCCGCTGCCCTTGCGGGCAAGGCCGGTGACTTTCTTGCAGTACTTGACCTGCGCGCCCGGCGCACTGGCCAGGTGGGCCAGAAGCTTGTTGGTCAAGGCGCCGAAGTTGACGTCGGTGCCGCCCATCACACGGGTGGCGCTGATGTGCTGGTCGGCAGGCCGACCGGGCATCATCAACGGCATCCATTCGGCCATCTTCGCCTTGTCTTCGGTGTATTCCATGTCCGCGAAGGCATGGTGGGTCTTGAGCAGTTCATAGCGCTTCTTGAGGAAGGCCACGCCCTTGTCACCCTCGACATAGCTCAGGTGCGGTACCGGACTGATGAACGAGCGCGCCGAACCGAAGCTGCTCTTCTTGCTCAGGTAGGCCCAGAACTGCTTGGACACCTCGAACTGGGTGTTGATCTGCACGGCTTTCTTGATATCGATGGAGCCATCGGCGGCTTGCGGCGTGTAGTTGAGCTCACACAGACCGGCGTGGCCGGTACCGGCGTTGTTCCACGGGTTGGAGCTTTCCGCGGCACCGGAATCCATGAGCTCGACGACTTCCAGCTTCAATGCCGGGTCGAGTTCCTTGAGCAGTACGGCCAAGGTGGCACTCATGATGCCGGCCCCTACCAATACCACGTCGACTGCTTCGTTTTGCGCCATTTAACGCGTCTCCAAAATCTTCAGCACCCATTGACAGCATGGGACCCCGGTACGTCTGTGCAGGCCTGGGTCGCCATGTCCGAAACTTCGCAACTGCATCGCTGAATGGCCTGTGCCGACGGGTTCGTCGGGCATGGCCCATGAACTCACGTCTGACCCGCCAGCGCCATAGGACCAAGGTTCATGGAGCCCGGTCGATACGCGCGCTCAGCGACCGTAACCCTTCATGCGAAGCGTTCGATCCTTCCTCGTTGGGCCGTTCGGGACGCAGATAGTGCTGGTACAGATCCAAGACTTTTCATTTGCTCGCCACACTCTTGTGAAGTTGTGAAACCCGTTTTTTCACGCTCTTTTGGAGTCGTGAACCTCAAGAAGGCTGCTTGGGAAACCGGCAGCGGCAGGGGTGGCGCAAGCAAATGGAAACGCCAGCGCGTGACCTGCGTGGGCGGCTCTCTGTGGGCGGTGCGGAAGCCAAGACGAGTGCGTTGGCGGTGATGCGAGGCCCGATCAGGAGACGTCCTTATAATCGGGGGAAGATTATAGCGATGAAACGTGGCGAGTTGATCGTTATTTACAGGCTTTTGGTGACCGGGCAGTCAGGCATGCACGGCTCGAATGCCGCCAGCCCCCGTGGCATGGGCGCTGACGCGGGCATGGGCGGGCAATGGCTGGCCCAACCATTGTGGGCGAATATCGCCAACCTCGACCCAACCGTCACCGCTGGGGGGCAGTTGGCACTGTTTGAAGGCGCGGCACAGACCCTGCCGGTCGAGCGCGACGTAGCAGCGGTAGGGCTGGCTGGCCCAGAACAGAGACTTGAGAAAACCCATGAGTGTTTCTCCGTGCGGTGGACTGTGGAGCCGATACTGCCCAAGGACGGTGACAGGCTGATGACACGCCGCGCATCGCGGTTGCATGCGCATGTTTCATGGCTGGTCCATTGCCTCCAGGCCCCGCTATACTCCCGGCTTATTCACTGCCCGTTGCCGGAGAGATGCGCATGTTGCACCGCCTGTTGTTCACCATGATCACTGTGACCAGTCTGACGTTGGTCGGTTGTGCCAACAGCCCGCAACAACTCAGCCCGCAGCCGCGCCTGACCTCGCAGTTCGCCGCCGTCGGCCAGGGCCAGGCCGTGGCCGTGCGCGTCGTCGATGGCCGACCTTCGCCCACCCTGGGCACCCGTGGTGGCCTGTATCCGGAAACCAGCGCGGTGAGCGTGGCCCCCAACGACGTATTGCCCAAACTGCAGGCCCAGGCCGAAGCAGCCGTTCGCCTGCTGGGCTTCACGCCCACTGCGAACAACGGCAGCGCGCCGACGCTGACCATCACCCTGGCCGAACTCAAGTACCAGTCGCCCAAGGACAAGATGTACGTCACCGAAGCCAACATCGGCGCCACCTTCAAGGCCGACGTCACCAACGGTGGTCGCCACTACAGCGGCCGCTACGGCGCCTCGCTGAACCAGCGCTTCGGCATGGCGCCGAATCAGGAAACCAACACCAAGCTGGTCAGCGACGTCCTCAGCGACGCACTGACCCGTGTTTTCAAGGACGCCACCATCGGCCAGACCCTGTCCCAGCGCAATTTCTGACAGCGTCGGCCAGGTATGAAAAAGCCCGCGTTCATCGCGGGCTTTTTTGTGGGTCGGGTTTTATCGGGTGCAGCATTCAGGCAGCGCGCATGTGAAAGTCGAGCAGGCTGATGCCGGTGCCCAGGTCCAGCTCCGGCCAGTCGCCATGCTGATGACCGCCGAGCGCGCAGTACACCAGCCACTGTCGATCCTGGACATTGAAGGCCAAGGCGTCGATCAGGGCTTCCTGCTCGTCGCTGGCGGCAATGTGATAGAGGCGATCCTGGTTCAGGGCGTGCAGCATGACGGGCATCCAAAGCGTGTTGGGTAAGGGTGCAACACGATGCCTGCTTTGTATGAAGGGGGCGTGACGGACCCATGACCGTCCCGTTACGCCCTTGCACTGGTCGACCCTAAAGAGGCAGTCCCGCCTTGACCCGGTACTGGTTGCGCACCGGCGTGGCGTATTGCAGCACCAGGAATGGTCGTTGCTCCACCGGGCATTCGCGCAGCCGGCGCAGCCATTCGGCGCGGGCCTTTTCCAGCTCGGCGGCGGGAAACACATCGGCGGCCGCCGGCACCTGCAGTTCAGGGTCGGCATCGGCCCACTGCGCATAGGCCAGGTAGTGCACCGGGAACAGGCGATAGCCGCCCAGGATCTGTCGATCGATTTCCGTGGCCAGCTGCTTGGTGTCTTCGAACAGCTCGGTGATGGGTGGTGCGAAGTTGATGTGCACGCGGCCCTTGTAGCCGGTGATGCCCTGGGCAATGCTGACGTCGTCTTCGCCGGGCGCCTTGTTGTAGGCGCCCTTGGTCGCGCGAATGTACAGCTCGCGCGCCTTGGCCTGGTCACAGGGGTCGTACTCGTAGCTGATCGACACCGGCGTCAGGTTCAGCGCCTTGATCGTTTCGCCGAAGGGCTCGTCCTTGCGGCTCATGTGGAACATCTTGAGGATCGCCGAATCGGTACGGTCGTCACCGTCCTTGGCCCGGCCCTCGGCCTGGGCAATCCAGATCGAGGCCACGTCGTTGCGGATCGAGTGGTTGATGTAGGCGGACAGCAGTTGGTAGGACGCCAGTTTTTCCCGGCGCCCGACCAGCGAGCGATGGACGATGAAGCTCTTGTTCAGACGCATCAGGTCGCTGACGAAGGGCTTCTGCAGCAGGTTGTCCCCGATGGCGATGCGCGGCGTCGGCAGCCCGGCGTGATACACCGCGTAGTTGACGAACGCCGGATCCATGACGATATCGCGATGGTTGGCCAGGAACAGGTACGCGCTGCCGGACTTGAACTGCTCGACGCCGGTGTAGGTCACACCGTCGGTGGCGCGGTCGATGGTGTGGTCGACGTAGAACTCGACCTTGTCCTGCAAGGTCGCCACGTTGGTGACATCCTTGAACTCGCGGCGCAGGCGCCGCGCGATCAGTGGCTTGAGCAGCCAGCCAAAGGTCTTGGCCTGACGCGGGAAGCGGAAGTGGGTGAGGATATCCAGGAATGCCGGGTCGCTGAGCAACCGTGCCAGAACGGCAGGTACTTCAGCGTCGTCGTACGGTCGGATGGCATCGAATTCGCCCATCATGCTCTCTTGTTGGAAACGGCTAAGGTAAAGGTACAGGCGCAAGGTTGTGGGCAAAGGGTAGGGGCCCATGTAGCCAACGGCCTGCAAACAGAGTGGCGATTATACGCACAAGTGAGCCGTGGAGGCCGCGATGCTGGAAACCCAAGATTACGATTGCCCCTATTGCGGCGAGCCGGCCGAAGCGGTGCTCGACCTGTCCGCTGGCGATCAGGACTATATAGAAGACTGCCCGGTGTGCTGCCGACCCATCGTCTTCGCCCTGCAGACCGATGGCGAAGACTGGTCGCTGCACGTGCGCAGCGAGAACGAGTGATGCAGCGCATCTACGAGCCCGCCAGCCTGCTGGAGGCACAGATGCTTCTGGGCATGCTGGAAAACGAAGGGGTGGGTGCGCACCTGGCAGGGCGGGATCTGGTCGGCGGGATGGGCGATCTGCCTGCCATGGGCCTGCTGGGTTTGCTGGTGGCCGACGAGCAGGCCGATTACGCACGGCAGCTGATCGGTGAGTACAATGCCGCGCTGCCCATGTCGGGCGAGGAGCCCGACAGTTTTCCCGGGGTTCTGCTGTGCTAGACCCCTCAAGAGTTTTTTCCTGATGTGTGGACGTTTTGCCTTGTTTCGCTGGTCACCCGGTTTCGCTGCGCAGGAGGGCTTTCCCGAAGGCCAGCAGGCGCAATGGAACATATCGCCGGGTGACTCGGTGCTGATCCAGCGCCGCGAAGGTGAGCGCTCGACCCTGGCCAAGGCACGCTGGGGGCTGACCCCTCCGTGGTTGACCGACCTGTCGCGGACCCCGGCCCACGCGCGTGCCGAGACGGTGGCCGAACAGCCGATGTTTCGCGAGGCCCTGCGCCTGCGCCGCTGCCTGATTCCGGCCAACGGCTTCTACGAATGGCGGGGCAATGTGCGCAAGCGGCCGTTCTGGTTGACGCCGGGAGAAGGGTCGTCGCTGTTTTTCGCGGGAATCTGGGAAGCCTACCCGGTGCAGGAGCAGGTCTGGCTGAGCACGGCGGTGGTGACTCAGCCGGCGATGAGCCAGCGTCGGCCGCTGATCCTCGATGCCGCAGGCCAAGCGGCCTGGCTGGATCCGGAAACGCCCATGGCCACCCTGCAATCGCTGCTCGCCGCGCCCCAGGCTGCGCTGCGCGAACGCCCCTTGGCGAACCTGGTCAACGACCCCAAACTCGATGCCCCTGAATGCCTCACCCCGGCGTGATGTCTTTCCAGGGACCGCGTCGCTCTTTTCACGGTGCATCAGGCCCAGCACCTGCGCAGGTGTCGTGTCCGATATGCACCGTGTAGGATACCGCCAGGTTTACCAGGAGAGTCCCAATGGGCAAGTTCTTCATTCCGGCCACCTTGGCCGTCAGCGTGCTGCTGGCCGGTTGTCAGGCCGTCAATACCACCAGCTCCGGCGCCGTGGGTGTCGATCGCAAGCAATACATGTTCAGCATGTTGTCCACCGATGAAGTGAACAAGATGTACGCGCAGTCCTACCAGCAGACCTTGACCGAGGCCAGCGGCAAGGGTGTGCTCGACAAGACCAGCGCCGAGGCCAAGCGCGTGCAGGCGATCGCCGATCGGCTGATCGCCCAGGCGCCCAAGCTGCGCCCGGATTCAGCGCAGTGGCAATGGGAAGTGAACCTGATCAAGAGTGACGAGCTCAACGCCAACTGCGGTCCCGGCGGCAAGATCATTGTCTACACCGGCCTGATCGACACCCTGAAACTCACCGACGACGAAATCGCCGCCGTGATGGGCCATGAAATCGCCCACGCCCTGCGCGAGCACGGTCGCGAAGCGATGTCCAAGGCCTACGGCATCCAGATGGCGCGCAGCGGGGCAGGAGCCTTGCTGGGGCTGGGCGAAGACAGCCTGAAACTGGCCGACACCGTGGTCAACTACAGCCTGACCCTGCCCAATAGCCGCAGCAACGAGAACGAAGCCGACCTGTTCGGCCTTGAGCTGGCGGCGCGTGCCGGGTTCGACCCCAACGCCGCGATCACCTTGTGGAACAAGATGACCGCAGCGGCAGGCAGCAACTCGCCACCGGAATTCATGAGCACTCACCCAGCATCGGCGAGCCGGATTTCTTCATTGCAGGCGGCGATCCCCAAGGTCATGCCGTTGTATGAGCAGGCGAAGAAGTCCTGATGTACCGTGGCGGCTGATTCGCGGGCAGAGACCCGTTCCCACAGAAGAGCCTTGATACCGAGGTCCCCTTGTGGGAGCGGGTCTCTGCCCGCGAAGGCCTCACCGCCAATCTAAACCCAGCCGCTGACCTTCATCGCCTGATACACCGCTACGAACGCCAGAATGAAAAACGCTCCCGAGGCCAATCGGCGGATCAGCGTCAGTGGCAGTTTGTCGGCAGCGAAATTGCCCGCCAGCACCACCGGCACGTTGGCAATCAGCATGCCCAGGGTGGTGCCGATGATGACCATCAGCAAGTGCGGATACTGCGCGGCCAGCATCACCGTCGCGACCTGGGTCTTGTCGCCGATCTCGGCAATGAAAAATGCGATCAACGTGGTCATGAACGGCCCGTATCGCCTTGCGGTGTTGGCTTCGTCGTCGTCGATCTTGTCCGGTATCAGGGTCCACAGCGCGGTGGCGGCAAAGCTTGCGGCCAGGATCCAGTGCAGGGCGACATCGGAGAAGAAGCTGCTGAACCAGGCGCCTACCGCACCGGCTGCTGCATGGTTGGCCAAGGTGGCCGCGACGATGCCAGCGATGATTGGCCAGGGCTTGCGGAAGCGCGCCGCAAGGATCAAGGCGAGCAACTGGGTCTTGTCGCCGATTTCGGCCAAGGCCACCAGCCCGGTAGGGACAAGTAGGGATTCCAACATCAGGAGCGTTCCTATGGGGGCGGGTCGACACGGCTATGACACGAACAGCCTCCCCGCCCCGGGTAAGGTGTGCGTGTCATAGGTCTTGTCAAACCCGGGCCGTCTGTGCGGCCGCTGGGTCGCACGCGCCATGGCCTGAGGGCCAAGTATGTTGACGCGTGCCTGGCGAGCTGGCGCTCGCGGGAGACTACTCCCCTAGGACGGTGCGGATTCTGCCTAGGCGATCTCGATAGGGCAAGAAAATATTTCGCTATTTGACGGCGCGATAAATCTTGAAACCGCGGCCCTCGGCTACCGTCTGGCAGCGCCCGAAAGCGCCTTCGATCAACGGCTGATAGCGCAGGAAGCTATTGGCAACCAAGCGAAGTTCGCCGCCTTTTTTCAGATGTTGACTGGATTTTTCCATCAAGTTTTCGGCGGCGTGATAGCTGGTGTGCACGCCCGAGTGGAACGGTGGATTGCTGATGATGGCATCCAGATGCAACGGCGCGGCATCGATACCGTCGCCGGTGATGACGCAGGCTTCCAGCCCATTGGCCGCCAGGGTCAGACGGCTGCTGGCAGTGGCGAAGGCATCGACATCGAGCAACGTCAGCTGGTTGTCCGGGTAGCGACGTTTGAGGCTGGCACCTACCACCCCGGCACCGCAGCCGAAATCCAGCAGATGGCCGCGAGGCAGGCCGTCGATGTGTTCGAGCAGCAGCTCGGTGCCACGGTCCAGTCGACCGTGACTGAACACGCCCGGCAGGCTGATCACGGTCAACGGCTCGCCGGCGATGTCCAGTTGATAGCGCTGCGCCAGGCTTTCCAGTTCCACGGCCTGCGGCGCCTGTTCGACCGTCACTTGCCACAACTGACAATGGCGTGCGCTGTCCAGCTTGCGCGGCTTGCCGAAGGCGTGCAGCAGCTTCGCCGCGCCTTCGATGCCGCCGCGCTTTTCGCCCACCAGATACAACTCGCGACCCGGCAAGCGGGCGGCCAGGGCATTGAGCAGATAACTGGTCAGCTCGCGCGACTTGGGCAGGAACACTACCGCGCCTTCAAACGCCGTCTCAGGGACATTCACCCCGAAATGGCTGCGGCCTTCGAAGCGCGCGTCCAGCGCCGCCTGATCGCCGGCGTGCCAGCACCAGCCGGCGGCGTTCGGCAACTGGCCGAAGAGGTCATCGGCAGGCAGCCCGGCCAACAACAGCTGACCTTGGAACAAATTGGCCTGACGAAGCAGCACTTCACTGCGCGGGTCCATGGGAGGGCTCCTGGCAAAAGCGCGGATTCTAACAGACCACGGCCCTTGTCAGACGCTGCGGATGGGCTGTCCGGCGAAGAAGGCCGTGGCGTTTTCCGCCAGTTGGCCAATGATCCGCTGGCGTGCCTCGACACTGCCCCAGGCACTGTGCGGGGTGACGATCAGGCGCGGGATATCGTCGGCCAGCAGGGGGTTGCCGTCCACGGGTGGCTCCACACTGAGCACGTCGGTGGCCGCTCCGCCCAGGTGGCCACGGCGCAGGGCATCGGCCAGGGCCTGCTCGTCGATGATGCCGCCGCGCGCGGTGTTGACCACGAAGGCACTGGGCTTGAGCAGAGCCAGTTCCGGCGCGCCGATCATGTGTCGGGTGTGCTCGTTGAGCGGGCAGTGCAGGGTCAGGGCATCGACCTGCGGCAGCAGCTCATGCAGCGGCAGGCGATCGGCGCGTGGCGGTCGACCGGGAATCTGCCCCAGCAGCACGCGCATGCCGAAGGCTTCGGCCAGCTTGGCGACCGCGCCGCCCAGTTCGCCATGGCCCAGCAGGCCGAGGGTTTTGCCGTCGAGTTCGACAATGGGGAAGTCCAGCAGACAGAACTGCTTGGCCCGCTGCCATTGGCCGGCCGCGATCTCGCGCTGGTAATCGGGCAGTCGGGTCGCCAGGGCCAGCAACAGCATCAGGGTGTGCTGGGCCACCGAGGGGGTGCCGTAGCCTTGGCAATTGCACACGGTGATACCCAGCTTGCGCGCCGCTTCCAGGTCGACGTTGTTGGTGCCGGTGGCCGACACCAGCACCAGCTTCAGATCCGGGCAGGCCTGCAGGGTCGCGGCGTCCAGGTCGATCTTGTTGCTGATGGCTACCGTCACGCCGCGCAGGCGCTCGATCAGTTGCTCAGGCGTCGTGCTGGGGTAGAGCTGCAGGTCGTCGAAGCAGGCCTTGAGCGCGGCAGGGTCCAGGTCACCCAGGTCCAGGGAGCTGTAGTCGAGGAAGGCGGCACGGTGAGCGGGCATGGGTGAACCTCTTGAAGTGGTTGAGGATGTTCTACCATAGCTGCCGGATGAAAATCTTGTAGCCTGGCCTGCTGACGTGAGGTAGCGTCCGGGCTGCCTGAGGTCATCACCGCGTTTGCCACTACCGCTAGGAGCCTGCTGTCATGTACTGGACCGAATTTCTCACCGTTGCCTTCATTCACCTGCTAGCGGTGGCCAGCCCGGGACCGGATTTTGCGGTGGTGGTGCGTGAAAGCGTCAGCCATGGCCGTCAGGCCGGGCTGTGGACAGCGCTGGGTGTGGGCACGGCGATCTTCGTGCACGTGGGGTATTCGCTGCTCGGCATCGGCCTGATCGTGTCCCAGTCCATCGTGCTGTTCAATGTCCTGAAATGGGCCGCCGCCGCGTACCTGCTGTACATCGGCTTCAAGGCCCTGCGCGCGAAGCCGGCGCCGCTCGGCGAGCCCACTCGCAATGCGGCACCGGTACAGCGCACACCCAAGGCCGCCTACGTGGCCGGATTCATGACCAATGGGTTGAACCCCAAGGCCACGCTGTTCTTTCTGTCCTTGTTCACCGTGGTCATCAGCCCCCACACGCCAGTGGTCATCCAGGCCGGTTACGGCGTCTACCTGGCGCTTGCCACGGCGCTGTGGTTCTGCATGATCGCCTTGCTGTTCAGCCAGCGTCGGGTCCGCGAAGGCTTCGCTAGAATGGGGCATTGGTTCGACCGCGCCATGGGTGTGGTTCTGGTGGCGCTGGGGGTGAAGATCGCCCTGAGCGAAATACGCTGAATCGGCTTGGCATGCTCGCCGGATAGCCGGCCTTGCTTATAATGGCCGGGCAGCGCCCTCGCCAGCACCACAACGAACATGGAACAGCGTCGATGAATTCAGTAAACCTGCCCTGTCGCCGAGCCAGATTACCCCTGGCGGTCGGTCTGGCGACGCTTGCCGGGCCGGCGCTTGCCGTCAGTTTCAACATCGGCGAAATCGAAGGCCAGTTCGATTCCTCGCTGTCGGTCGGCGCCAGTTGGTCCACCGCGGGTGCGAATCGCAACCTGATCGGCGTCAACAACGGTGGATCGGGCCTGTCGCAGACCACCGACGACGGTCATCTGAACTTCAAGAAAGGCGAAACCTTTTCCAAGATCTTCAAGGGGCTGCACGACCTGGAGCTGAAGTACGGCGACACCGGCGTGTTCATTCGCGGCAAGTATTGGTACGACTTCGAACTCAAGGACGAAGGCCGCCCCTTCAAGGACATCAGCGACAGCAACCGCAAGGAAGCTGCGCAGTCCTCCGGTGGGCAGATTCTCGACGCGTTCGTCTACCACAACTACGCCATCGCCGATCAACCGGGCTCCGTGCGCCTGGGCAAGCAGGTGGTCAGCTGGGGCGAGAGCACGTTCATCCAGAACGGCATCAATGCGCTCAATCCGATCGACGTCTCGGCCTTTCGCCGACCCGGTGCCGAGGTCAAGGAGGGGTTGATCCCGGTCAACCTGTTCTACGTCTCCCAGAGCCTGACCGACAACCTTTCCGCCGAAGCCTTCTACCAGCTCGAGTGGGACCAGACGGTGACCGACAACTGCGGGACGTTCTTCGCCCAGGCAGACGTCGCGGCCGATGGCTGCAGCGATAATCTGCGCCTGCTGGCCAAGCGTTCGAGCCTGCCGGCTGCGGCCCTGCCAGCGCTGACCGCTGCCGGTGTGGATATCAACGAGGAGGGCGTACGGGTGCGCCGCAGCGGGGACCGCGACGCGCGCGACAGCGGCCAGTTCGGCGTGGCGCTGCGCTACAACTACGATCCGCTGGACACCGAATTCGGTGCCTACTTCATGAACTACCACAGCCGCCTGCCGCTGTTCAACGCCACCGGGGCATCGGCCGCGACCTATGCGGCAGCGTCACGGGCCGGCGCATTGGGCCCGTTGCTGGTGGCGGGCGATTCCAGCTACTTCTACGACTTTCCCGAGGACATCCGCCTCTACGGGCTGAGCTTCGCCACCACGCTGCCCACTGGCACGGCCTGGAGTGGCGAGGTCAGCTACCGGCCCAATGCGCCGGTGCAACTCAACACCACCGACATTCTCTTTGCCGGTGTGCGTCCGCTGGGCGGCGCGTACAGCAACGCGTCAGTGCTCGACGGCACGCCCGGAGAAGACCTGAAAGGCTACCGCCGCAAAGAGATCATCCAGCTGCAAACCACCCTGACTCATTTTTTCGATCAGGTCATGGGCGCCGAGCGGCTGACGGTGGTGGGCGAGGTCGGGGTCACCCATATCGGCGGTCTGGAGAGCTCTTCGCAGATGCGCTATGGGCGTGACGCGATCTTTGGCCCTGGCGCCTTGCCTGCCACCGGTGGCCTGGACACCTGCGCCGCCATCCTCAACACCGGCACCATCGCCGCGGCTGGGCCGGGCACCTCGGCCAGTAACCGCTCGCGCAACTGCACCAATGGCGGCTTCACCACCAGCACCTCGTGGGGGTATCGCGCCCGCGCCATCTGGGACTACAACAGCGTGTTCGCCGGGATCAACCTGCGGCCCAGTATCGCTTGGTCGCACGATGTGTCCGGCTACTCGCCCAGCCCCGGCGGCAACTTCGAGGAAGGCCGCAAGGCGGTCAGCCTCGGGCTCGATGCCGAGTACCAGAACACCTACACGGCGAGTCTGTCGTACACCAATTTTTTCGACGGCAAGTACACCACGGTGGATGACCGCGACTTCGTTGCGCTCAGCTTCGGCGTGAATTTCTGAGCCACCTTGTTCGAGACGATCGGCCATGAATACAAGAACGATGCTGATGCAGGCCGGGATCTTCGGTCTGTCCCTGTGGGCCGGCGCTGCCATGGCAGCGGTCAGCGCACAGGAGGCCGACCAACTGGGCACCCGCCTGACCCCTCTAGGCGCCGAGAAGGCCGGCAATGCCGACGGCTCCATTCCGGCCTGGTCGCCGATGCCGCGCACCGCCGGTACGGTCGACAGCAAAGGGTTTCTCTCCGACCCCTACGCCAGCGAGAAGCCCCTGTTCACCATCAACGCGCAGAACGTCGAGCAGTACAAGGCCAAGTTAGCGCCTGGCCAGTATGCGATGTTCAAGCGCTATCCGGACACCTTCACGATGCCGGTCTACCCCTCCCATCGCGGCGCGAGTGTGCCGGACGAGGTTGCGAGTGCGATCAAGGTCAACGCGACCCATGCTCGGCTGATCGGTGACGGCAACGGTGTGGAAGGCTTTCAGATGGCCACCCCGTTCCCCATTCCCAAGACCGGCATCGAGGTCATCTGGAATCACATTATTCGTTACCGTGGCGGCAGCGTCTCACGGCGCGTGACCCAGGCCACGCCGCAACCCAATGGTTCCTACAGCCTGGTGTACTTCCAGGACCAGTTCGTGTTTCGCGACAGGATGAAGGATTTCGATCCGCAGCATCCCGGCAACGTACTGTTATATTTCAAGCAGGATGTGATCGCGCCGGCGCGTCTGGCGGGCACCGTGCTCCTGGTCCACGAGACCCTGGATCAGGTGGCCGAACCGCGTCAGGCGTGGATCTACAACGCCGGGCAACGCCGTGTGCGACGCGCGCCGCAGGTGGCCTACGACGGTCCCGGCACCGCGGCCGATGGTCTGCGCACCTCGGATAACCTGGACATGTTCAATGGCGCTCCGGATCGCTATGACTGGCAACTGGTAGGCAAGCAGGAGATGTTCATCGCCCAGAACAGCCACCGGCTCGATTCGCCCAATCTCAAATACGCGGACATCCTCAAAGCCGGCCACATCAACCAGGATCTGGCCCGCTACGAACTGCGCCGGGTATGGCACGTGGTCGCCACGCTCAAGCCCGGTCAGCGGCACATCTACGCCAAGCGTGACTTTTACTTCGACGAGGACACCTGGCAGGCGGCCGTGATCGATCATTACGATGGCCGTGGACAGCTGTGGCGCGTGGCCGAAGCGCACGCGCAGAACTACTACGACCAGCAGGTGCCCTGGACCACTCTGGAGGTGCTCTATGACCTGCAGTCGGGACGTTACCTGGCGCTGGGCATGAAGAACGAGGAAAAGCAGTCCTACGACTTCGGCTTCACCGCCACCACTTCCGATTTCACCCCGGCGGCGCTGCGCCAGGACGGTGTACGCTAGCAGGCTGCAGGCCATGGCTGACGAGGGCTGAGAGCGCGACACGGGAATCTTTCCCGGTTTTTGCCCTCCAAGTCAGTCACACGTTCACGACCCGTCGCCGCATTTTTTCAGCAGATTTCCGCCTTCATGTAGTAGGAGTTGCCCATGTTTACCTCGCGTCGCTTGATCACTGCCGCCGCTGCCATCGCCCTGTTGTCCGGGTGCGCGTCGCAGAATCCGTATGAAAACCAGGGCCAGGCCCAGGGTTCGTCGGGCATCAGCAAAACCGCCAAGTATGGCGGGCTGGGTGCACTGGCCGGCGCCGTGGCCGGTGCCGCCATCGACCACAACAACCGTGGCAAGGGGGCGCTGATCGGCGCTGCCGTGGCCGGCGCCGCTTCGGCAGGCTACGGCTACTATGCCGACCGTCAGGAAGCGGCGCTGCGTGAAAGCATGGCCAACACCGGTGTGGAAGTGCAGCGCCAGGGCGATCAGATCAAGCTGATCATGCCGGGCAACATCACCTTCGCCACCGACTCGTCGAACATCTCCAGCAGCTTTTACACGCCGCTGAACAACCTGGGCAATTCGTTCAAGCAGTTCAACGAGAACAACATCGAGATCGTCGGCTACACCGACAGCACCGGCAGCCGTCAGCACAACATGGACCTGTCGCTGCAGCGCGCCCAGGCGGTCAGCAACTACCTGACTGCGCAGGGCGTGGATGGCTCACGCCTGTCGGTACGCGGCGCAGGTCCCGACCAGCCGATCGCCAGCAACGCCGACGCCAACGGCCGTGCCCAGAACCGCCGTGTCGAAGTCAACCTCAAGCCGATTCCCGGCCAGCAGTACTCGCAGCCGGTCCAGCAGCAGTAATCACTGCAAGGCTTGCAAAAAAATCCCGCTCTGGCAGCGGGATTTTTCATGGGCGATCAGTCTTTCTTCAGCCGCTCCAACGTCGCGTCCTTCTGTGTCCACAGCGTATTCACCCAGGTCTGGAACAGCGCGCGGTACGTCTCGTTCTGGTCATAGCTGTGGCCGATGAATTGCTCGGGGATTGGCAGCTCCTCGAACAGCACGTGGATTTCGCCCACTCGACCGCACAGCAGGTCCCAGAATCCCGGTGCGCCCTGTGGGTAGTAGATCGTCACGTTGACCATCGACTGCAACTGTTCGCCCATGGCATCGAGCACGAAGGCGATGCCTCCAGCCTTGGGTTTGAGCAGGTGGCGAAACGGTGAGGCCTGCTGGGCATGTTTGGCCGGGGTGAAGCGGGTGCCTTCGGCGAAGTTGAAGATGGCGGTCGGCTTGCCGCGAAAGCGGGCGCAGGCGCGGCGGGTGGTGAGCAGGTCTTCGCCTTTCTTCTCCGGATGCTTGGCCAGGTAGGCCTTGGAATAGCGCTTCATGAACGGGAAACCGAGCGCCCACCAGGCCAGGCCGATGACGGGTACCCAGATCAGCTCGCGCTTGAGGAAGAACTTCAGCGGCCGGATGCGTCGGTTGAGCACGTATTGCAGGACCAGGATATCCACCCAGCTCTGGTGGTTGCTGGTCACCAGGTAGGAATGCTGGTAGTCCAGCCCCTGCAAGCCCTCGACCTTCCAGCCAATGCCGCCGAGCAGGTTCATCCAGGCCTTATTGTTGCTGATCCAGGCTTCGTGGATGTGGCGCATCAGTTCGTCGGTCAGGCGCTGCGCCGCCGCGAAGGGCAGGCACAGTTTGATCAGGCTGACGATGAACAGCGGCGTGCAGCAAACGATGGTGTTAAGGGCCAGCAGCAGGGCGGCGCACAGCCCGGTAAGAATCTGCAAGATGATGTTCCTAGAGGTCGAGGGTGCGGTTGGCCTGGATGGCGGTCAGGGCAATGGTGTAGACGATGTCGTCGACCTGGGCGCCGCGCGGCAGGTCGTTGACCGGTTTGCGCAGCCCTTGCAGCATCGGCCCCAGGCTGACGCAATCGGCACTGCGCTGGACCGCCTTGTGGGTGGTGTTGCCGGTGTTCAGGTCGGGAAACACGAACACCGTCGCCCGGCCAGCGACCTGGCTGTCCGGAGCCAGCTGGCGTGCGACGTTTTCGTTAGCGGCGGCGTCGTATTGCAGCGGGCCGTCGATCAACAGATCACGCTGGGCCTCCTGCGCCAGCTGGGTCGCCTCGCGGACTTTCTCCACTTCTTCGCCGCTGGCCGAGTTGCCGCTGGAATAACTGATCATCGCTACCCGCGCGGCAATCCCGAACGCTTCGGCGGAGTCGGCGCTCTGCAGGGCGATTTCCGCCAGTTCGGCAGCGCTGGGGTGGGGGTTCATCACACAGTCGCCATACACCAGCACCTGATCGGGAAACAGCATGAAGAACACCGACGACACCAGGCTGCAGCCCGGTGCGGTCTTGATCAACTGCAAGGCCGGACGGATGGTGTTGGCGGTGGAATGGAGGATGCCCGAGACCAGACCGTCGACTTCATCGAGGGCCAGCATCATGGTGCCGATCACCACGTTGTCTTCCAGCTGCTGCTCGGCCATGGGCGCATTGAGGCTCTTGCTCTTGCGCAGCGCCACCATCGGCTCCACGTAGCGACTGCGAATCAGGTCGGGGTCGAGGATCTCCAGCCCTTCGGGCAGCTCGATGCCCTGGGCACTGGCCACCGCCTGCACGTCGGCGGGCTTGGCCAGCAGCACGCAGCGGGCAATGCCGCGGGTCTGGCAGATGGCCGCTGCCTGAATGGTCAACGGATCGTGGCCTTCGGGCAGGACGATGCGCTTGTCGGCCTGCTGCGCGCGCTGGATCAGCTGATAGCGGAACACGGCCGGCGACAGCCGCAGCTCCCGCGGCGTGCCGCAGCGCTGGTGCAGCCACTGGGCATCCAGATGGCCGGCAACGAAATCGGTGATGATCTCCGCACGCTCGCGGTCATCGATGGGGATTTCCTTGTTCAGCTGGTTCAGACGTGTGGCGGTGTCGTAGGAACCGGTGCTCACCGACAGCACCGGCAAACCGGCCTGCAGGGCGCCCCGGCACAGTTCGAGGATGCGTGGGTCGGGCAGGGTGTCGCTGGTCAGCAGCAGCCCGGCCAGAGGCATGCCGTTCATGGCCGCCAGGCTCACGGCCAGGATGATGTCGTCACGATCGCCCGGGGTCACCACGAGAACGCCCGGCTTGAGCAACTGCACGGTATTGAGCACGGTCCTGGCGCAGATGATGATCTTGTTCATCCGCCGCTGCTCGTAGTCACCGGCGTTGATCACCTGCGCGCCAAGCAGTTCGGCCACGTCACGGGTGCGCGGCGCGTTCAGGTCGGCCTGGTAGGGGATGCAGCCGAGCAGGCGAAAATCACCGCTACGCAGCAGGGGCGAGTGCTCCTTGAGGCGCGCGGCGAACACCTCCATGCTTTCATCGGTACGCACCTTGTTGAGGATGACGCCCAGTACCTTCGGGTCGCGCGGGCCGCCGAACAACTGCGCCTGCAACTCGACCCGGCCGGAGAGCTCGGCGAGCACCTCGTTTTCGGCACTCGACACCAGCACCACATCGGCATCCAGGCTTTTCGCCAGGTGCTGGTTGACCCTGGCGGCATAACTGGCGTTGCGGGTCGGCACCATCCCTTCGACGATGACCACGTCGTTGCCCACGCAGGCCTGCTGGTACAGGGTGAGGATCTCTTCGAGCAGCTCGTCGAGCTGCCCATCGCCTAGCATGCGCTCGACGTGGGCCAGGCCCAAGGGCCTGGGCGGCTGCAGGCCATGGGTGCGGGCAACCAGCTCGGTCGAGCGTTCCGGGCCCAGGTCGCCGGGGTGTGGCTGGGCGATGGGCTTGAGAAAACCGACCTTCAGGCCGGCGCGTTCCAGGGTTCTTACCAGCCCCAGGCTGATGGAGGTCAGGCCTACGCCAAAGTCAGTCGGCGCGATGAAGAAAGTTTGCATGCGAGCTTCTCGGGTGAGCTTTGGGCTGCACGCTACAAGCTTCACGCCACGGCCCGCAAGTAGAAACGAATCGCGCCGTGCACAGTCATAATTTCATGGCAGGTGCCAAGGCCTTCACGGGCTGGGCACATTGCCTCGGGTCATCCGTCGGCCGAGTGGGTTCGCTTTCGAGCCAACCCTTGGTTACACTTGGTCGTTCTACATTCTTATGCAAAAGGTCTTACCTCATGCTGATCGCCGCCAACAAGGCTGTCTCCATCGAATACACCCTGACCAACGACGCTGGTGAGGTTATCGACAGCTCCGCCGGCGGCGCGCCGCTGGTTTATCTGCAAGGCGCTGGCAACATCATTCCTGGCCTGGAAAAGGCTCTGGAAGCCAAGCAGGTCGGTGACGACCTGGACGTGGCGATCGAGCCCGAAGATGCCTACGGCGAGTACGCGGCCGAACTGGTCAGCACCTTGTCGCGCAGCATGTTCGAAGGCGTCGACGAGCTGGAAGTGGGCATGCAGTTCCACGCTTCCGCACCCGATGGCCAGATGCAGATCGTGACCATTCGCGACCTGGACGGCGACGATGTCACCGTCGACGGCAACCACCCGCTGGCCGGTCAGCGCCTGCACTTCAAGGTCAAGGTCGTCGACATCCGCGACGCCAGCCAGGAAGAAGTCGCGCACGGCCACGTGCACGGCGAAGGTGGTCACCACCATTGATCTGAGCACTGTGCTCCTCTTCGGAGCTACCTGGCGCAGATGCAAACAGGGGGCACGTCAGCGACGTGCCCCCTGTTTTTTTGGCCCCCTGTAGGAGCGGTCATCGGCCGCGAAGGGTCAACGCGGTCTGGCTGACACGCAGCGTACGGTTCAGCCCTGGGGACTCGTTGCAGTCCTTGCAAAGCTTGCCGAAGGTATCGGCGAGCAAGCGTTCGTCAGCTGCTGCTCGAACTGCTCGACGATCGCGCCCCAACCCTGAAGCCGGGCATGTCGCCGCGCGTTGAGGCGGACCCTGCGCAGGTTCTCTTCGTCCTCCAGCAACCAGCCAGCGGCTTCCAGAAAGGCCGCCTCGTCGCCAGGCATGGCCAGCGCGCCGCTGTGGCCGTGGCGAATGTGCTGCGCTGCGGCGGCCTCATCGTAGGCCACCACGGCCAGGCCCGATGCCTGCGCTTCCAGCACCACATTGCCGAACGTCTCGGTGAGGCTGGGAAACACGAAGATGTCACCACTGGCGTAATGCTCCGCCAGCGCTTCGCCACGCAATGCCCCACAGAAAACCGCCTCGGGCACCTGCCGCTGCAGATCGCTGCGCCGACTGCCATCGCCGATCACGATCAGCCGGATAAGTCGCCGCGGATGCTGCGCCTGCAGGTGGGCAAACGTGCGTGCGAGCAGGTCCAGGTTCTTCTCCTGCGCAAGACGTCCGACATAGAGCACGGCCAGGTCGCCCTCGCTCAGCCCCCAGCGATGGCGCAGGGCCGTGCTGCGCCGCCGGGGATGAAACAGCTGGCTGTCGACACCGCGCGCCAGCAGATGCAACCGCTCGAAGCCTCGCCGCTGCAACTCCAGACGTTGGCTGGTGCAGGGCACCAGGGTCATGCAGGTGCGACGGTGAAACCAGCGCAGATAATGGGTCACCAGACGTGCCAGCAGTCCCAGCCCGCAGTGCGCAGCGTATTGCTGAAAGTTGGTGTGGAAGCCGCTGACCACCGGGACACCCAAGCGCCGGGCGGCACGCAGCGCGCTCAAGCCCAAGGGGCCGGGCGTTGCGACATACACCACATCGGGCCGCCTCGACCGCCAGCGCCGCACCAGCCGCCCCATGGACGACTCGCCCCACTGCAGCCCAGGGTAGCCAGGAATCGGCCAGCCACGACACAGCATCACATCATCGCTCGGCGCGCTGTCCTGCACTTGCCGGGGTCGCACCACATCCACATGGTGTCCACGGCCGCGCAATCCCTGGCACAAATGGTCGAGCGTGCTGGCAAGCCCGTTGATCTCGGGGGTGAAGGTTTCGGAGACGAGGGTGATATGGAGTGGGAGCGCTGTCATTCAGACAGTTTCGGGGACTTGTATTGCGTTGGTGTGGCGCATTCGTGAGGAATTCATGACGCCATCACCAGCGGTGCGAGCCGTGATCGGTCGCACCGCAATGACTCACCCCCGCTCACGCACCCAGAACAACGTCGCCCCTGCCACCGCGGCCGGCATCATCAGGACGTTGACCCCCGGAATCAACAGCGCCAGGTAAACGATGCCGCCGAAACTCAGGCTGCGCCAGCGCTTCTGGCGTAGCCAGGCGAGCATGTCCTGCCAGCTCATCTTGTGGTTGTCGGCGGGGTAGTCGATGTATTGGATGGCCATCATCCACACACCGAACAGTAGCCACAGAGGCGCGGCGATGATGTTCAGCATGGGGATGAACGACAGGACGAACAGCGCCAGCGCACGGGGCAGGAAATACCCGAGCTTGCGGGCTTCGCGAGCCAAAGTGCGGGGAATCATTTCGAGCAGCTCGGCCCAGCGAAAGGGCGGAAACTCGTCCTTGCCCCGAACCACCACCTCGACCTTTTCCGACAGGAACCCGTTGAAGGGGGCGGCGATGATATTGGCCAGCATGGTGAAGCTGAAAAACACCATGAACGCCACCAGCACGGCGAACAGCGGCCAGAGGATGAAGTTGAGGAAGCTCAGCCAGTGCGGCAAGCTCTGGATCAAGTGATCGACCCAACCGCTGAACAGGTGCCCAGCGAAGTAGATCAGGCCCACGAACAACACCAGGTTGATGCCCAACGGCAGCAGCACAAACAAACGCAGCCCGGGAGACAAGACCATTTTCAGGCCTTCGCGCAGGTATTGCGGGCCGGACAGTGCAGGGACAGGCATGGACAACTCCAAGACAGTGAAAACGTGCTGACAGTACCGGCTTTGCACGGGCGCGGGAACCACGGCAATGGCTGGTAACAACCTGGTGCGATCCTGATCGGTTGAAGATGTCCGCATAGAAGAGGGCTATGGATCGGATTGCCAAAGGGTATTTCCCTAATCGGGCTTACGTCGTTAAGCTTGGCGCATTCGATTTTCAACCCTTCCTTTTGAAGTTTACGGGCTGGCGGCATTGAACCTTCCCCAAGGTGTCTTGCCAGTCCTTTTTATTCCAGCCGTACCGGATTGGCGTCAACGTCCGGCAGTCAGGAGCTCGTCATGTCTCAAGTTCGTCATTCCCGCGTGATCATCCTGGGCTCCGGCCCTGCCGGTTACAGCGCCGCCGTCTACGCTGCCCGCGCCAACCTCAAGCCGTTGCTGATCACCGGCATGCAGGCAGGCGGCCAGCTGACCACCACGACTGAAGTCGACAACTGGCCGGGCGACCCCCATGGTCTGACCGGGCCAGCACTGATGGAGCGCATGCGCGAGCATGCCGAGCGTTTTGAAACCGAGATCGTCTTCGATCACATCAACGCTGTGGACTTCGCTGCCAAGCCGTTCACTCTGACCGGCGACAGTGCGACCTACACTTGCGATGCGCTGATCATCGCCACTGGCGCCAGCGCACGCTATCTGGGCCTGCCGTCGGAAGAAGCGTTCATGGGCAAGGGCGTTTCGGCCTGCGCGACCTGCGATGGTTTCTTCTACCGCAACCGCGAAGTTGCGGTGGTCGGCGGCGGCAACACCGCGGTCGAGGAAGCCCTCTACCTGGCCAACATCGCCAGCAAGGTCACCCTGGTGCACCGTCGCGATACCTTCCGTGCCGAGAAGATCCTGATCGACAAGCTGCATGCCCGTGTGGCGGAAGGCAAGATCGAGCTCAAGCTCAACGCCACGCTGGAAGAAGTGCTGGGCGACAACATGGGTGTCACCGGTGCACGTCTGCGCAACAACGACGGCATTGCCGAGGAGCTGAAAGTCGATGGCGTGTTCATCGCCATCGGCCATACCCCGAACACCTCGCTGTTCGAAGGCCAGTTGGCCCTCAAGGACGGCTACATGGTGGTGCAGGGTGGCCGTGAAGGCAACGCGACTGCCACCAGCGTCGAGGGTGTATTCGCGGCCGGTGACGTGGCCGACCATGTATACCGTCAGGCAATTACTTCGGCCGGTGCTGGCTGCATGGCGGCGCTGGATGTGGAGCGCTATCTGGATGGGCTGGCCAACGCTTCGTTCTAAGCCGGAACCGCGGGGCGGCCTTCGCGGGTAGAACCCGCTCCCACAGTGGACCGCATTGCCTCTGGCAGTTGTTTCCAGCTACAAAGGGTGATGGACCGAACCCTGTGGGAGCGGGTTCTACCCGCGAAGAGTCCCTTGAGCCAGACACAAAAAAAACCGACCTCACAGGGTCGGTTTTTTCATGCCCGTCGATCAGCCCAGGCGGGCCAACGGCAGTTCGGAGAACGTCACCCCTGCCAGGCCATGCTCCATCAGATTGCGGATGTTGCCGTGATCGCTGCCGTCGGGTGTTGCCACCACCGAGCGATAGTGTTCGCCGAACGCCAGCAATGCCTCTTCATCGCTCAGCCCTTCCAGCAGGGCCAGGCCCAACGTCTTGCACGAGCCTTCATTCTGACCGGCCGCATTGTCCAGAGCACCGTTGCGGAAGGCCTGCGGTGTATAGGCATAGTGCTCGGCGACGAACGCCAGCGTCGTTGCGAACTGATGTTCGCCGCTGGCCAGGCTGGTGCGCAGCGCCTTCATATCATGCATTGGGCGTCCCCTTGGCGAAGGCCGCCTGCTGTTCGGCGCTGGCTTCCTGCTGGTACTGAGCCTTCCACTGCGCGTACGGCATGCCGTAGACCACTTCGCGGGCCTCGTCGAGGCTGACCTCGACCTGCTGCTCGTCGGCTGCCGCCTTGTACCATTTGGACAGGCAGTTGCGGCAGAATCCGGCCAGGTTCATCAAGTCGATGTTCTGCACATCCTTGCGCTCGTCCAGGTGCTTGACCAGACGGCGGAAGGCTGCGGCTTCCAGTTCCAGACGTTGCTGTTCGTTCATGTCGCTCTCCAGCTGGGCGGCAACCGGTCAACGGCTGCCAGCGAGGGTAATCGAAACCGATTCGGCGAAGCGCAGCGCATGGGGCTTGTCGACTTCCACTTCGGCGTAGCGCACGGCGGTGTTCTGCATGACCAGGTCGAGAATTTCCTGGGTCAGGCGTTCGAGCAGGGCGAAGCGATTGCCCTCCACGTGCTGGATCACCGCCTTGGTGATGGTGCGGTAGTTCAAGGCGTGCTCGATATCGTTATCACGCACCGCTTCGAGTGCCGGGTACAGGACGGTGAGGTTGATCAGCACGTCCTGTTTGTTGACGATTTCGTCTTCGTTGATACCGATGAAGGTGCGCAAGCGCAGGTCCTTGACCCGGATACGTGCCATTCCTGGCTGCAGTGGTGCCATCGTTGTGTGCTCCGCAGAATGTTCGGGGTCAGCGCCGTGTCCGGGCTGGCAGGCAGGCGCTATTTTACGTGCCTGCCGCCGTTGACGGTCAAGGTGGTGCCCGTGACGTAGGGGTTTTCCAGCAGGTAGCGCAGGCTCTGGTAGATGACCTCGGCACCGGGCTCGATGCCCAGCGCCGATTTGGCCAGCGACTTGTAGCGATAGTCGGCGTCGTCGTCCGGGTTGAACAGGATCAGCGCCGGGGCAATGCCATTGACCTTGATCGCCGGGGCGAAGCGCGCGGCGAACGACAGGGTCAGGTTGTCCAGGCCCGCCTTGCTGGCGCAATAGGCCATGTGCTTGGCGCTGCCCTTGCGCGTCACGTCGTCGCTGATGTGGACGATGTCGGCCGGGCTGGAGGCGCGCAGCAGGTCGGCGCAGTGCAGGTTGATCAGGTAGGGCGCCAGCATGTGCACGTTGACCATCTGCTGGAACGCAGCTGCTTCGTCTCCCGCACTGTCCGCGATCCAGGCCGACGCGTTGTGGACGATGGCGCGCAGCTGCGAGGTCTGCGCCTTGAGCGCATCGATGAACGCCAGAATGCCGGCCTCGCTGCCGAAGTCGGCATGGATGGTGACCGCGCCCATCTCGCGCAGGTGAGCGACGGTTTCGCGCTCCTGACGGTAGCTGATGATGACCGGTTGGCCTTCGCCCAACAGGCGTTCGGCACAGTGCAGGCCGATGCGCTGGCTCGCACCGGTGATGAGGATCGGGTGGGGCATGGGGCGGGCTCTTCGTCGGCAGGTTGCTGCGCTGATTTATACCACAAAGCGCAGCAGGGCCGACCGATCAGGCCACCTTGGCCTTGGGCAGCGGAGCGCGGGCCGGGGTGGCGTGCAACCAGTTGCGCAGTAGGCGCGTCGACAAGGGAATGAAGAAAAACACCATGATCGGAGTCAGGGCCAGGGTGCTGAGCATGATTCTGGGCACCAGACTGATCTCGTTCAACACGTGGCCGAACAGGAAGTTGAAGATCAGCGACACCGGAAAGAACGCCAGCCAGATGGCCACGGCCTGCTTCCAGCGCGGTGGACGCTGCAGGCCACTGTCGCCGAACCAGCCTTCGGTGCCGCTGACGCGGTGCACATGGGGTTGGGCGAACAGGTCGCTGCCACGGCCCAGCCACGAACGACGGGAAGCCGAATGCTCCCAGGCATGCAAGGTGGTTTCATCGGCGAAGCGGAAGATGATCTGGAATTCGTCGTCGCCTGGCGCAGGGGCCAGAACGCCAGAACCCAGGTAACCCGGAAAGTCGGTGGCAAGCTGTTCGCCTTCATGCAGCCAGGCGATCAGGTCCTGATATTTGCCATCGGCCACGCGGCGCGCGACCATCAAGGTAACGGGTGAGGTAGACATTGTGTATCTCCAGACAGTCTGGTGCTCCGGGTAGGAGCCTCCATCGAATGCAGCGCCGGGGTAGTGGGCTGCATTTGAAATCAAGCAAGTATTATTCCCGAAAACGGTCGGTTGCACATCTACCGTCCGTTGGATCATCCGCAAACCTCTATGTACCCACAGCGGTTACACTGTCGATTCATGTTCCTGGCAGCGGTTGACTAGCAATGAGCGAATCCGGCACCCGATTGTCTGGCGTGCAAGATGCAGCGCTGGACGAGCTGTACCCCATTCGCGAGGTTGCGCGACTGACCGGAATCAATCCCGTCACGTTGCGTGCCTGGGAGCGTCGCTACGGCTTGGTGCAGCCAACACGCACCGAAAGCGGGCACCGCTTGTACTCGTTGGCCGATATCGAGGAGGTGCGCAGCATCCTGGGCTGGATCGAGCGCGGGGTGGCGGTGAGCAAGGTCGGCAAGATTCTCGCCCGTACCCAGCAGACCGAAGCACCACCGCCCAGCGCCCGCGACGAGCCGGGTGAATGGCAGCAGTGGCAGGAACGGGTCCGCCAATGCGTGCGCGAATTCGCCGAACCCAGGCTCGATCAGGTCTATGGTCAGGTGTTTTCCAGTTACCCGCTGGCCGTGGCCTTCGAGCAGGTGCTGATGCCGGTATGGCAGGAACTGCTCGTGCACCAGGGCCACTTCGGCCAGGCCAGCGAATGGATCTTCCTCGATACATTCCTGCGTGCGCGCACGCTGCAACGCCTGCGCCTGACTGCCGATCAAGGACAGGACAGCCGCGTAGTGCTGGTGGCCATACCCGATCAGTGCCGCGAACTCGAGCTTCAGGTGGCCGGCCTGCTGTTGGGCGGACCGCAAGTGGACGTGCAGTTGCTGGGCTTGGGCCAGCCGCTCGAAGAGCTGAGCCTGGTCTGCGAAAAGCTCGCTCCACAGGCGCTCGTGCTGTTCTCCAACCGTCCGCCGGTGCCGGCGCTGATCCGGCAGTTGAAGCGATTGAACAACGCCTTGAGTTGCCCGCTGCTATTGGCCGGTGAGCTGTCCGAGACGGTCCAGGAAAGCCTTCAGTCTCCGGAAATCGTGTGTCTGGGCAGCGATGGGCGCCTGATGCAGCGGCGTCTGCAGCAGTACCTGGCGGGCCATCTGGACAGCTGACTGGATCGGCGTCAGCTGTGAAGTTGCGGATGCACCAGACGGTGCTGCTGCAGGATGAACTGACGCAGTGACTCGATCGCCCGGGCGTCGCTCTGGCTGAGGCGGTAGGCGAACAGACCGTGCTCGGCCTCGCGAATCATCGAGCCGCGCAACGGAATCGGCGCGTAGCCTTCAGGCGTGAACCACAGCTGGAACCTGGCCGGCGCCTTGGCCCCATGGCGGGCCTCGAGCAGGGCGCCCTTGAAGGAAATGTCGCGAACCCAGAAGTCGCTGTCACGTCCTTCGCCATCGCGCAGCACGATGGGTTCGGTCAGACTCAACCGCCATGGACGCAGCATCGGCCCGTCTTCATAGATACTCGGCGCCCCCAGTTCCAGATGGGCCGCCTGGAAATCGTCCTCCACGATCTGCAGCGGAAAACTGATCTGCTGATTCTCCAGGTGCGCCTCGATGGTGACCTGTTCATGGGAGGCCAGGCGCATCAGCAGCTCGCGCACCTGCGGCCCACCCTTCACCGAAACATTGAGAAGGGTATCGCGCACGTTGAGCTGCGGATTGGCCTGCATGGCCCGCAGGAAATCCAGCTCGTCCTGGGTCAGCAATACATCAGGCGGCATGGCGCACGCTCGCGGTGAATGAGGATTCGATGCAGCCTCGAAGAATGTTCATCGTCATCGCGCTGGACTCGAAGGGGCAGAGGTTTCGAGTTCGGCGACGCGTCGTTGCAGCGCTGCGACCTGCTGTTCCAGTTCGACGATACGCTGCTGCGCCGCGACCTCGCGGCTGACATCCTTCTGGATCCCGATGTAGTACATCAGTTGGTCGCTTTCGTTATGGACCGGCGTGATCGACAGCTCATTCCAGAAACAGCTGCCGTCCTTGCGATGGTTGCGCAGCACCTCGCGGCACGCCACGCCCTGATCGATCGCTTCGCGCACCCGCCGACGAGCCGGCTGGTCACGGTCGTCACCCTGCAGCAAGCGGCAGTCCTGATAGAGCATTTCCATCGAGCTGTAGCCGGTCATGCGTTCGAACGCCGGATTGACGTAGATGAGGATATTGTCCTCGCCTTCCTGTTCGGCGACGACGATGCCGTCGTTCGACGCATCGATCACCCGTTGCAGCAGCTTTGCATTGATCATGTGAGAGGTTCCCTACCGTACAGCGTAGTCTAATTCATACGCGCCGCAGGAGGAGGGCCAGAGCGCCAGATCTTGCCTTTCAATGCGTGAACGGGCTGTTAAGATCATGCCTTTGAATGGTTCGAGACAGTCATCATGAAAGTTGCCATCCTCAGCGGTTCGGTCTATGGCGCGGCCGAGGACGTCGCCCGGCATGCCGAACAGCTGCTCAAGCGGCAGGATATCCAGGCCTGGCACAACCCCAGGGCCACCGTGCAGGAGATTCTGGCGTTCGCACCCCAGGCGCTGCTGGCGGTGACGTCGACCACTGGAATGGGGGAACTGCCGGACAACATCATGCCGCTGTACGCTCAGCTGCGCGACGAGCTGCCGGCGGCATTGCGCGGATTGCCCGGTGGCGTCATTGCACTGGGCGACTCCAGCTACGACCTTTATTGCGGCGGTGGCGAGCAGATGCGCGAGCTGTTCGCCGAACTGGGCATCCATGAAGTGCAGGGCATGCTGCGCCTGGACGCCAGCGAAACCGTCAACCCGGAAGCCGACGCAGAACCCTGGCTGGCGCGGTTCGTGGAAGCACTGCGCAGCTGACCATCAGTCCTGCTCGGCACTGTCGGCCGTGGCCGTGAGCAGCTCGTTCAATGCATCAGGCTGGCTCTTGAACGCCTTGGCGAAGATGTCGCGGTTTTTCGCCATGTAGATCCCGGCGTCTTCGACCTGCTTGTCGTCGAGCGACGGCACGGCTTTCTTCAGGACGTCTGCGAGCAGCTCGGCCAGCTCGAGCATTTTGTCGTGACGATCGGCTTCAGCTTTGTCCATAAACAGGCGCTCCAGATCTCGGCTGCTGCGGTATACCACTTCGACGGCCATTGACCACCTCATATGCCTAGGGGAATTTGGTTCAGTACAACTACTGTTCGTTTATACAGTGTAAAGCATAAGGCAAATTTCTGCGCTTGAACAGCCGTGTCGACGAGGTGCCCTGCGACAGTCTGGCTGCTTCTCATCAGCCGGGGCTGGCCCTTATGCTGCATGCGCTAAACGAGCATAGGCGCTCGGGCACCGCTCTCAATCGGTTCGCATAAGGAACACAGGCAATGAAATGGGCTGAAAAGCTTCGAGGGAGCCTGCACGCTCAGGCCGATTCGCTGGGCAATCTGTGCGTGGAGTCCTTCCACTACCTGGCACTGTTCGGGATCGGTGCCATCACCGCCTGGGCGGCCGTCAGTGCTTTTCTGGGAATGGTGGAGAAGGGCAGCGTAAGCGTGGATGACATCCTGTTGCTGTTCATCTACCTGGAGCTGGGTGCGATGGTGGGGATCTATTTCAAGACCAACCACATGCCTATCCGCTTTCTGCTGTATGTGGCCATCACCGCCCTGACACGCCTGCTGATCGGCGATGTCTCGCATCATAACGCACCGGATGTGGGCATCATCTACCTGTGCGGCGGCATCCTGCTCCTGGCGTTCGCCATCCTGGTGGTGCGCTACGCGTCGTCGCGCTATCCGTCGGTGAAAGAGAAATCGGACAGCTAGGCCGAACACCGGTCTATCAGAGGCTGGCGGACACCGGTGCGGCCTGCGCGGTCGCAGCGTGAAGGGCCGGCTTGCTGCCCAGTTTGTCGACGTTGCCGGCATCGGTCATTGCCGCCAGCATCTGCATGGCGCTGCCGCCTTGCTCGATGGCCATGCCGAACTTGATGCTTTCGATCAAGCGGCGCATGCGCTTGGGGTCGTTGCGCTGTTCGGCGGTGATCATCCGCTTGGCGGCGACACCTCGCTCGTTGGACAGGGTCAGCATGATGCTGCCATCCAGGCGCTGGATGCTCAAATTGACGCGGTATTCGGGCTGGAACGCGTCGCTCAGGGCTTGGAATGGATTATCCATGAGGTACTACCTGTCATAGTCGAACTTTGTTAATGGACTGGACGATTAGTTGCTGGTTCCAGACCGCTGGTCGGCTTCATACTTCATCCTTTGCTATATGTAACCGCTCCTTACTTTGCTGCCTTTCGATGTAGCAATCGCCGTGCCCGGATTGGAGAACTTATTTGCAGGCAATAAAAAAGGCGAGCTCTGGGCTCGCCTTTTTCCTTAGTTCAGGGCTCAGGACTTGCTGTTGAGCACCTGCTCGTTTTCCAGAAACTCCTCTTCGAGCAGCGCCTCGTTCGGGCCGTCGGGGATGGCCTGCGTGTTGGCTGCACGCTTATTGCGCAGCCTGCCGAACAAATGCTCCAACGCATGGCTGAGCTTCTCGGCAGCGCCGTCGATCGCCAGCTCCAGCGTTTCTGCCTTGTGGGTCACGGAGATGGGCTGATGCCCCTTTGGCCGTGCTTCCATCTGGCAGCGCATGTCGTCAGGACCGGATTTCTGGCCATTTTCGTCGGCCAGATGGACCTCAACGCGGGTGAGGTCTTCCTGGTAATGCTCGACTGCGCCTTCCACTACGGTGCGTACCCACTCCTGCAGGCGGGCGTCGCCTTGAATATGGTTATCGCTATTGACCTGGATCTGCATAGTTCATCCCTTATTCGGCTTTCTCGCTTGAGATTCGATGACTGATTATCATCGCCTCTTGAAGTACAAGGTCAGGGAGTTGAAGAAACAATTCAACCCCTTGATGAAGATAAATATTCAGTAACTTTTCCGAACTTTTCATGAAATAAGTGCGAAGCCTGATATTTCTGGTCCTGCGGACACGGCCCGCGTCCTGCTGCAGCAAGGGATGCACCTGTAGCAGAGGCTGGCCGACTGCCTTAGGCACAGACCCTAGAAGGCGACCGAGGTCTGCACGTAGACAGTGCGCGGCTCACCTACGTACTTGCCCTTGTTGTTGTCGTCGAAGGAGCGGGTGTAGTACTGGTGGTTGAAAATGTTCTTCACACCCACCGCCACGTTGAGGTCGGACAGCTGCGGTCCGAAATCGTAGCCGGCGCGGGTGCTGAAGAGCATGTAGCCGGGAATGCGTCCGGTGCTGCCATCGGCGCTTTCGGCCTGGGTGTTGGCGTTGTCGGCGAACTGGCTGCTCTGGTAGGTGCTGTCCAGGTCGAGCTTCCAGGGGCCTTGGGTGTAACCAACGCCCAAGGTGCCCTTGTGGCGTGAGGAAAACGGTACGCGGTTACCCTTGTTCGGCCCATCTTCGCGAATGGTCGCATCCACGAACGCGTAGCTGGCGTGGACGTCGAAGCCGGCCAGGGCCGGGCTCAGGTCGTCCAGGGCGTAATTGATGCTGGTCTCGATGCCCTGATGCCGGGTTTCGCCACGCGCGATCACGCTGTCGTTGGTCTGGTTGCTGTCGTACTGGTTGTCGAAGTTGATCAGGAACGCGCCGATTTCCGCACGCAGGTTGCCGTTGTCGTAGCGTGTCCCCAGCTCCCAGGTGCGGGCCTTCTCCGGTTTCACTTCGCCGCCGGTCACGCGGTTGGGCATCTGGCTGTACTGCACGCTGCCGAAGGAGCCTTCGGTGTTGGCGTACAGGTTCCAGTTTTCGTTGACGTGGTAGAGCACGTTCAGCGCCGGTAGGGCGGTGGTGTAGTCGCCCTGGTATTTGACGTTGCTCAGGTTGTTGGTCTGCTGCGAGTCGATCATCTCGTAGCGGATGCCCGGTGTGAACGTCCAGCGGCCGATGTCGATACGATCGTCGATGTAGAGGGCGTGAGCCTGGGTTCCGCCGCGGGTGTCGCGGTCGTTGCGGCTGTCGGTGCTCGGCAGTTGCTGGTTGGCGCTGATCGGTGTGCGATAGCGCAACTCATGGCCCGCCTCGCTGATGTAGCGGTAGCCCACGCTCATCTCGTGCTGGGTCTGGCCCAGATCGAAGCCCTGGGAGAAGCGTGTTTCCACACCCCGTACCCAATACTCGCGAGGTGACAGCGAGAGGAAGTTGCCCTGGTCCAGGTAGCCACTGCGCAGGGTCTTGGTGAAGAAGGTGTTGGCGGTGAATTCGCGGCGATCTTGCTGATAGCGATAGCCGAAATTGACCATGGTGCGACGGCCCCAGAACTTGTCGTAGCGGCGGGTCGACTGGTAAGGGTCGGCCTTGTAGTCGGCCGCGCTGAGGCCGCCGGGCATGTCGGCTTCACCTTCGTAGTACTGGGCTTCGGCATTGAGGCTGTTGGCCTCGTCGATCTGGTACTTGCCCTTGAGGATCAGGTCGTCGATCTGGGTATCGCTGTGTTCGCGCCAGTCACTGCCGCGCACGCCGGAGTAGAGCACGGCGCCGCCCAGGCCGTTGTCGGCGGTGCCACCTGCCAGCAGGTTGCCCGTGGTCTTCAAGCCGTCCTGGCTCGACGAGGGGCTGACCTGGGTCTGGAAACCCCCTTTCACGGTCGGAGCATCGGGAATGGCACGGGTCACGAAGTTGACGATGCCACCGACGTTCTGCGGGCCATAGCGCACGGCGCCGCCACCGCGGACCACGTCGACGGCGTCCATGTTGCCCATGCTGATTGGTGCGAACGACAGCTGCGGCTGGCCATAGGGCGCAAACGGCACCGGGATGCCGTCCATCAACACCGTGGAGCGGGTCGCCAGCCGTGGGTTGAGTCCACGGATGCCGAAGTTCATCGCCATGTCATGGCTGCCCGTGCCGTTGTTCTGCGGCGCGTTGACCCCCGGGATGCGGTTGAGAACCTCACGCGCGCTGGTGGCACCGGTGCGTTCGAAGTCTTCGCGACGCACGACGTCGCGCGCGCCGGGGTGTTCGAAGACGTTGGTCTGCTCGGCGGCGCCGAGCCAGTCGCCCACCACGCTCGAGGCGCCCAGCTCGACGGCGGCACCGGGACTGCCGGGTTGTGCCAGTGAAGCAGGCTCCAGGCTGTAGGCACCGTCACCCAGAGCGCGCGCCTGCAGGCCCGTGCCTTCGAGCAACTTCGCCAATCCCTGTTCTACGGTGTACGCGCCTTGCAGGCCAGGGCTGGGCTGGTCTGCCAGGGTGGTCGAGCCGAACGAGATCAGTACGCCGGCCTGACGGCCGAACTGGGTGACTGCGCTTTCGACCGAGGCAGGCGCGATCTGGTACTCGCGAGTGGTGCCGTCGGCGGCCAGGGCGTGCGGCAGTTGAGCAACGCTTACGGCAGTGCCGAGCAACAGGCAGCGCAGGGCGCGGGCGAGCGGGGTGGGCAGGTTGGACATGCGGCGTTTCCAGGCAGGATGTAGGGAGAGTTACCCTGTCTGTCACGCGAGCAAGGCAAAACGGCTCAAGAAAGATGTAAAAAACTTTTGGCAGCGCCTGGGTGACTAGACGCGGGCTTGCACCGTGACCCAATAGCGGGTGAAACGGCGGACTTTCACCGGCAGTGCGGCCTCCAGCGAATCGAGAATCTTCTCGGTGTCGCCCAGGGGGAAACTGCCCGACAGCAACAGGTTGGCCACCGACGTATCGCAGTCCAGTTGGCCACGGCGATAGCGGCCCACTTCGGCCAGAAAGTCGCCCAGGCGCATGTGCGCGGCGATCAGCATGCCGTCGACCCACGCACCGCTGTTGGCGTCCAGTGGCCGCGCGGCATTGAAACGCTGGCGATCGAACTCGACCTGCTGGCCGCCGGCCAGGCGCAGCGGACCGCCCTGCAACCCTGTGGGCTGAATGGCGACCGCACCCCGCAAGGCCTGCACCTGGGTGCTGCCCGGCAACTGGCGAACGTTGACCTGCGCGCGGTCAGCGGTCACCAGCCCCTGATCGGTGCTGATGCGCAAGGGCCGTGCATCGGCCCCTGCGGTGAGCATGATTTCGCCTTCGAGCAGGTGGATCAGGCGCAGACCTGCGTCGAAGCGTACGTCCACCGCACTGGTGGTGTTGAGGTTGATTCGGCTGCCGTCGTCCAACTGCAACTGGCGACGCTGGCCCAGCGGGCTGCGATAGTCGGCCACCAGCGGCGGCAGCCAATGCTGTTGACGCAGGGCCAGGGTGGTTGCCCCAGCCATCCCGAGCAGGAGGAGCGTCTTGAGTGCGCGTCGACGGCCTGGCGAGTAGGGCGAGCCCACGGTGGCCTGCGCCAAGGGACCGGGCAGGCCGGCAAACTGTTGATTGACCTTCTGGATGTGCTCCCAGGCGCGGCGGTGTTCGCCATCGGCGTGCAGCCATCGCTGCCACGCCTGCTGCTGCCGCGGGTCGAGCGCCCCCTCCTGCAGTTCAAGCCACCATTGCACGGCCTGCTCGGCCACGTGTGGGGAAAACGTGCGCGCCTCGTTCACAGTGCGAAGTAGCAGCGCATGGCTGCCTTGTGCAGGTAGCGCTTCACCGTGGCCAGGGAAATGCCGAGTTCGTCGGCGATGTCCTGGTAGCCCAGGCCATCGACCTGCGCCAGCAGAAAGGCGCGCTTGACCAGCACCGGCAGGCCATCGAGGAGCGCATCCAGCTCCAGCAGGGTCTGCAGGATGATCGCTCGGTGCTCTTCGCTGGGCGCGAGGGGCTCGGGCATCTGGCTCAGCGCCTCCAGATAGGCACGCTCCAGATCCTGACGGCGGTAGTGATTGAACAGCACACGCTTGGCGACCGTAGTGAGAAAGGCGCGGGGCTCGCGAATGGGCGTGACTTCACGCGCGGTCAACAGGCGCATGAAGGTGTCCTGGGCAAGGTCGGCGGCATTGTCCGGACAGCCCAGGCGGCTGCGCAGCCATTCGGTCAGCCAGCGGCGATGAACGAGGTAGAGGCCCTCGACCGATTGCGAGGCAGGGGAAGTCACAGCGGTCACCGCGAACACTCCGGCGCCATGGGGTGCGCAGCAGAATAAGAATTGTTCGTATCTTACGGGTGTGCCGGTGGTTGGGCAAGCCAGCACGCACTGCACGGGCCTGGAAAAGCGGTGCATTACACGATAAATGCCAGCGAACTTTGCGCATGAGAATATTTATCATTATTATCAGCGCGATTGCACGATGCATCCGTACGTTCGAAGGTCATTCATGAGAAGCAGAATCGGCGGGGTGTCGACCTCGTATCGTTGGGCCGTGGCCTCCCGTGTCTTGGCAGCCGTCTTTGGCGGCTATGTCCTGGCGGCCCTGGCGAGCGTGTGCATCGCCTGGCTGTTGCCCATGGCGCGCGGCGAAGCCGTGGTCAGTGCCATGATGCTGTCGTTCCTGGTGTACCTGGTGGCCGTGCTCTGGTGCTTCGCCTCGCACAGCGCCAGCCGGGCCTGGATCGGCCTGGCCAAGCCAGGTCTCGTCCTGGCCGCGCTGGCGGCGCTTCTGCACTGGCAGCATCTGCCGTGAGAGAGGGCTTTCGCCAGGCGATGGCGTGGCTGCATACCTGGGCGGGGCTGGTGTTCGGCTGGCTGCTGTTCGCCATCTTCCTGACCGGGACCCTGTCCTATTTCAAGGACGAGATCAGCCACTGGGCCCAGCCCGAAGTGCCGGTGCGAGCGGTCGATGCCCGTGCCAGCCTGGCGCAGGCGCAGGCCTACCTGCAGGCCAACGCCGGGCAGTCGCCGCGCTGGTTCATCAGCCTGCCGGATGCCCGCGAGCCCGCGCTCTCGGTCATGTGGCAGGACCCGAACAAGAGCGGGCGCGGTGCCTTCACCCGTCACACCCTGGACCCGCAGACTGGCCAGCGCGTCGAGGCACGCGACAGCCGCGGCGGCGACTTCTTCTACCGCTTCCACTACCAACTGCAGATGGGCTATCCCTGGGGCCGCTGGTTGAGCAGCCTGGCGGCGATGGTCATGTTGGTGACGCTGGTCACCGGGATCATCACCCACAAGAAGATCTTCAAGGAGTTCTTCACCTTTCGCCCCGGCAAGGGCGCGCGCTCCTGGCTCGACGGGCACAACGCAGTCGGCGTGCTGGTGTTGCCCTTTCACCTGATGATCACCTACAGCAGCCTGGTGATCTTCATGACCATGCTCATGCCGGCGAGCATCATCAGCCGCTACGATGGCGATACCCAGGCGTTCTTCAACGAAATCTATCCCGGCAACCAGCGGTTGGTGGCCGCCGGGCAGCCAGCGCCGCTGGTGGATCTGGGCGTGCTGTACGAGCGTGCGCTGCAACAATGGCCTGGAGGCAGGATCGGCCGCGTCGCGGTGCAACTGCCGGGCGATGCCAATGCCCAGGTCCAATTCAGCCGTCATGAGGGTGATACCGTGAGCCGCGACGCGGGCGCGGCGGTCACCTTCGCCGGCGCCACGGGCGCGGTGCTTGAACGGCCACGCGACAGCGCCACGCCGATGGTGGTGGCGGGCACGTTCTACGGCCTGCACATGGGCCTGTTCGCCGGGCCCGTGTTGCGCTGGTTGTATTTCTTCTGCGGCCTGGGCAGTACCTTGCTGATCGGCACGGGCCTGGTCATGTGGTTGGGCAAGCGTCAGCTCAAGCACGCCCGCAGCGGTGTGCGGCCCTTCGAGCTGCGCCTGGTCGAGGTGTTGAACGTCGCCGGCATGGCGGGTCTGGTGTTGGCGGTCGCAGGCTTCCTGTGGGCCAACCGGCTGCTACCGGCGACCTATCCGGAGCGTGCCGGTATCGAGGTCGACAGCTTTTTCATCGTTTGGCTGCTGAGCATCGTGCATGCCGCCGTGCGCAGTGGCAGCAAGGCCTGGATCGAGCAATTGAGCCTGGCAGCCATTGCCTTGGCAGGGCTGCCGTTGTTGAGCCTGCTGACCACCGACCATGGCCTGCCGACGTCCATCGCTGCGGGCGACTGGGTGCTGGCCGGCGTCGATCTCAGTGCCCTGGGGTGCGGTCTGGTGCTGGCTTGGGTGGTCATGAAGATCCGGCGTCGCACCGCTCTGGCGGCATTGCCGATCGCACGCGCGGCCCGTACGCGTGCGTCCACGCCCAGCGAGGTGCACTGATGTTGGCAGCAGGCCTGCTCAGCTATGCCGGTTTCAGTGCCTTGTGCCTGGCCATGGAGCGCCATCACCAGGAAATGCTCGGGCGTCGGCCCAGCCCGTCGCGCAAGGTGCAGCTGCGGGTCGCGGGCTGGGCGCTGCTGGCTCTGTCGCTGTGGGTCTCGGTGCTCAGCGCTGGCTGGGCGATGGGGCTGGTGCGCTGGACGGCGGTGCTGATGGGCAGCGCGGTGTTTCTGGTGTGGTTGCTGCCGTACCGGCCCCGCTGGGCGCTGGTACTGGCAGCGGCGGGCCTTTTGCTGGGGCTGCTGGCGGCTGCGGCACGCTGGTAGCGTCCGCTGTTCGACACTGCGTTTTGGCGCTGCCGTCAGGTGAAGGCCAAGCGATACTCGCCCGGCGACACCCCGCCTGCCTGGCGAAATCGGTTGCTGAAATGGCTGGCACTGGCGAAGCCACAGGCCAGCCCCACCTCACCCAAGGGCAGCGGCGTCTGGCGCAGCAGCGAGCGGGCACGAGCAATCCGCCTAGCCAACACGTACTGATGCGGCGGCAAGCCGAAGCTGGCACGAAACATCCGCGCGAAGTGGTACTCGGACAGGCTGCACAAGGCCGCCAGTTGGCCCAGGCTCAGCGGCTGGGCCAGTTGCGCTTCGATGAAGTCACGCAGCAGGCGCCGCTGATGAGGTGCCAGTCCACCCTTGAGCCGCAGTTGCGGACGCGCGGACACTTGGCTGAGCAGGGCATGGGCGAGCATTTCATGGGCCAAGGTGCTGGTCAGCACACGTTCACCCGGCTCGGTCCAGTTGAGCGCGATCAAGCGTGCGAAACGCTGCGCCTGCGCCGGATCTTCCAGGAACGTGTTTTCCCGCAGTTGCATTTCCCGCGGTTCGCGGTCCAGCAGGGTCACGCAGCCCAGCGCGAACTGTTCTGCGCTGAAATACAGGTGGGCGAGACGAATGTCGCCGTTGATGACCCACGCCGACTCGTGCCCGGCGGGCAGGATGCACTGCTTGCCGGGCGCGCCTTTCTCCCACGGTCGATCGCGGCGAAACGTGCCCGTGCCGCCGCCGATGTAGCAGGACAAGGTGTGATGGGTCGGCGCCTGATATTCCTGGGCGTCGTGGTGGTTGCGCCACAACGCGGCCACCATCGAATCGCCCAGCTCGGCGCTGTGCTCGAGGCGCGCGTGGCGCGAGTTGTGCAGCGCCTGAAACACTTGCAGGTTCAGCAAAGCCGTCATGATCGATACCCCCGTGTCCATGGTACTGCGTCGCGCACGGGCCGCCAGTACGGTGACGGAAAAAGCGCAAGTTTGTGCAAGCCGTCAGCGACCACCGCTCGGACAATGCGCCTCTGACCCAGGAGGGCATCGTCATGAATCTATCGCTGTATCTGCTTACCGTCTTGATCTGGGGAACGACCTGGATTGCGCTCAAGCTGCAACTGGGCGTGGTCGAGATTCCCGTGTCCATCGTCTACCGCTTCGGCCTGGCCGCGCTGGTGCTGTTCGCGATCCTGCTGGCCACGCGGCGGCTGCAAGCGATGAACCGTCGTGGCCATCTCATCTGCGTGGCGCAGGGGTTATGCCTGTTCTGCGTGAACTTCATGTGTTTTCTCACCGCCAGCCAATGGATCCCGACCGGGCTGCTTGCGGTGGTGTTTTCCACGGCCAGCCTGTGGAATGCGCTCAACGCACGGATCTTTTTCGGCCAGCGGATCACCGCTAACGTCATCGGTGCAGGGGCTTTGGGCTTTCTCGGTCTGGGTCTGTTGTTCTGGCCCGAGCTCTCGGCTCACGATGCCAGCCCGCAGACCTTGCTTGGCCTGGGGTTGGGGCTGTTGGGTACGCTGTGTTTCTCGGCGGGCAACATGCTCTCCAGCGTGCAGCAGAAAGCCGGGCTGCGGCCCTTGACCACCAACGCCTGGGGCATGCTGTATGGCGCTCTGCTGCTCACCGGCTATTGTCTGTTGCGAGGCACGCCTTTCGGCATGGAGTGGAGCCTGCGCTACGTTGGCTCGCTGCTGTACCTGGTGATACCCGGTTCGGTGATCGGCTTCACGGCCTACCTGACCCTGGTAGGGCGCATGGGCGCCGACCGCGCCGCCTACTGCACGGTGCTGTTCCCCGTGGTGGCGCTGAATGTCTCGGCGTATGCGGAAGGGTATCAATGGACCGCGCAGGCGCTCGGTGGGCTGGTGCTGGTGATGCTGGGCAACGTGCTGGTGTTCCGCAAGGGCAGCAGACCTGCGACGCCTGCGCCGATGGCGACGCAGGGCGCTCAGGTTCACGGTACCCAGGTACGGGTACGGACTAACCCTTGAAGGTCTGCGGATTGACCAGGTCTTGAGGCCGCTTGCCGAGCAAGGCGGCGGTCAGGTTGTCAATGGCTCGGTCGGCCATGGCGTCGCGGGTCTGCGCCGTGGCCGAGCCGATGTGCGGCAGCGTCACGACGTTGCCCAGCTCGAACAAGGGCGATTCGGCCAGGGGTTCCTTCTCGTAGACATCCAGGCCGGCGCCGCGCAGGGTGCCGTCGCGCAGGGCCTGCACCAGCGCCGCTTCATCGACCACCGGTCCGCGAGAGATGTTCACCAGAATGGCACTCTTCTTCATCTGCGCCAGCTCGGCCGTGCCGATCATGTGCCGGGTCTTGTCGCTGAGCGGCACCACCAGGCAGACGAAATCGGCTTCGGCCAGCAGCTGCTCGAGGCTGCGAAACTGCGCGCCCAGCTCCTGTTCGAGTTCAGGCTTGCGACTGTTGCCGCTGTACAGGATAGGCATGTCGAAGCCAAGGTGGCCGCGGCGCGCCACGGCGGCGCCGATATTGCCCAGGCCGACGATGCCCAGGGTCTTGCCGTACACATCGGTACCGAACTGGTCGGCACCGACACTGGCTTTCCAGTTGCCGGCCTTGGTCCAGGCATCCAGTTCGGCCACGCGTCGCGCGCTGCTCATGATCAGCGCGAAGGCCAGGTCGGCCGTGCTCTGGGTCAGCACGTCGGGCGTATTGGTGAGCATGATGCCGCGTTCGTTGAAGTAGCCGACGTCGTAGTTGTCGTAACCCACCGAAACGCTGGAGACCACTTCCAGCAGGGCGGCATCGGCCAGTTGCTTGCGGCCCAGCGGCCGACCGGCGCCGATCAGGCCATGGGCCTTGGGCAGGGCTTCGTTGAATTGCGCGGCGATGTCACCGGCCTTGGGATTGGGCACGATGACGTCGAAATGGGCTTCGAGCCGCTCGACCATGGCGGGGGAAATGCGGCTGAACGCGAGGACGGTTTTTTTCATTGGGGTTGTGCTCGTCGGGAGGTGAATGTGAGCACGCTAACATTCCCGATCGAGCAGAAACAATCCCGCGTCAGTTGGCGATCTGCAGGTCGAAGGTCTGCAGGTCGGCATCGTGCGCCGCGAGGATGTCGGGCAGCGAACCACGCAGGTATTCCACCCAGGTCTTGATCTTCGCGTCCAGGTACTGCCGGGACGGGTAGATGGCGTACAGGTTCAGCTCCTGCAGGCGGTACTCGGGCAGCATGCGTACCAGGGTGCCGTTGCGCAGGCCGTCGATGGCCGCGTAGATGGGCAATACGCCCACGCCCATGCCACTGCTGATGGCGGTCTTCATGGCGTCGGCCGAATTGACCTGGAACGGCGCGTTACTGATGTTGACCATCTCCTGGCCATCGGGACCCTGGAACAGCCACTTTTCCAGCTGCACCACCGGGCTCACCAGGCGCAGACAGGCATGTTCGCGCAGATCGCCGGGCGTACGCGCCGAGCCGTTCGCCTTCACGTATTCGGGAGAGGCGCAGACGATGCTGTAGGTGATGCCCAGGCGTTGCGACACGAACCCGGAGTCCGGCAGCTCGCTGGCCAGGACGATGGACACGTCATAGCCTTCGTCGAGCAGGTCGGGTACGCGGTTGGCCAGGGTCAGGTCGAAGGTCACGTCCGGATGGGTGCGCCGGTAGCGCGCGATGGCGTCGATCACGAAGTGCTGGCCGATGCCGGTCATGGTGTGCACTTTCAACTGCCCCGAAGGCCGTGCATGGGCGTCGCTGGCTTCGGCTTCGGCTTCGGCGACATAGGTCAGGATCTGCTCGCAGCGCACCAGGTAGCGCTTACCGGCTTCGGTCAGCGCGATGCGTCGGGTCGTGCGGTTGAGCAGGCGGGTTTGCAGGTGTGCTTCGAGGTTGGACACCGCGCGCGATACGTTGGCGGTGGTGGTATCCAGTTGTGCGGCGGCGGCGGTGAAACTGCCCGCTTCGGCCACGCAGGTGAACGCACGCATGTTTTGCAAGGTGTCCATGATTCGGTCTCTGGTTCGACGGACAAATTGTCGCATGAAGCCACAATTATACAGAAGGATTATCACCGGTTCGGTAATAAAGAATCGCAGGAAATCCAGCTTATCGGCGCCCCGAAGCGGCCCTAGAATGCCGGTCCAGACCCCTCCGCAGTTCGACCTCTCCCGGAAATCGCCGCAGTGCCCCGCCGCCTCATCGAAGAGCTGAAAATCCTCAGTGTCTGTACCTTTACCCTGGCCTTGACCGGCTGCATCGGCACCGCCGGTATCGCCCCTCGCAGCGAAGCGCTATCGGCCGATGCGCTGGCCACCGATGCCGCCATTCAAACCGCCGCCCAGGACGCGCAATGGCCACAGAGCCAATGGTGGCGCGCCTATGGCGACCGGCAACTCGATGATTGGGTCAACCTGGCCTTGCTGGGCAGTCCGAGCATGGCCATCGCCGCCGCACGGGTGCGCCAGGCCAAGGCGCTGGCGGGTGTGGCGGAGTCCGCCGAGTCGCTGCACATCGACGCCAGCGCCGCGCTGAAACGCCACAACTGGCCGGCTGATCCTTTCTATGGGCCGGGCGATCTGTCCGGGCAGACCACCTGGGACAACACTGCCGGCCTGGGCTTCACCTATGCCCTGGACCTGTGGGGGCGCGAACGCAGCGCCAGCGAGCAGGCCCTCGACCTGGCTCACATGAGCGCCGCCCAGGCGCGCCAGGCGCAGTTGGAATTGGTCAACAACGTGGTGCAGGTGTACATCCAGCTGTCGTTGCACTACGCCCAGCGCGACATCGTGCAGCGCACGCTGGCGCAGCAGGAGCAGATCCTGGAGCTGGCGCAGCGGCGCCTGCACGGTGGCCTCGGGACGCACCTGGAAGTCAGCCAGGCCGAGGCCCTGTTACCCGAGACGCACCGGCAGGTCGATGCCCTGGACGAAGAGATTGCCCTGGCGCAAAACCAGCTGGCGGCCCTGGCTGGCAAAGGGCCGGGGCAGGGCAACCAACTCCAGCGCCCGAGCCTGTCCCTGCAGGCCCCGCTCGGCCTGTCGTCCACGCTGCCAGCGCAATTGCTGGGCCAGCGGCCGGACGTGGTCGCCAGTCGCTGGGCGGTGGCCGCGAACGCTCGGGGCATCGAAGTCGCTCATGCCGGCTTCTATCCCAACGTGGACCTGGTCGGCAGCCTGAGCTACCTGGCCACCGGCGGCGGCATGCTCGAATTTCTGGCCGGACGCAAGCTGGCCTACAACGTCGGGCCCGCCCTGAGCCTGCCGATCTTCGATGGCGGCCGGTTGCGTGCGCAGCTGAGCGACGCCTCGGCCGGCTACGATCTGGCCGTGGCGCGCTACAACCAGACCCTGGTGGAAGCGCTCAGGCAAATCTCCGATCAACTGATCCGGCGTGCCTCGATGGACAAGCAGCAGGCCTTCGCCGACGAATCGGTGGCCGCAGCGCAGCACAGCTACGATATTGCCCTGATCGCTTACCAGCGGGGCCTGACCGGCTATCTGGAGGTGCTCAACGCCCAGACCCTGCTGTTGCGCCAGCAACAGGTCGAGCAACAGGTGCAGGCCGCGCGACTGGCGGTCCATGCACAATTGGTCACGGCATTGGGCGGCGGTCTGGGCGCAGGTGCCGACGCCCCTGATGCCGAACGTCTGGACGCACCCAAACCACTGGCGGTGATCGATCGATGATCACCTGGCTGGGCCGCCTGCAATGGCGCCGAGGTTTCTTCGAGTGGGCACGCAGTGATGGCGTCACCTGGATCTACATCTTCAAGGTGTTGCTGGCCGCGTTCACCACACTGTGGCTGGCCATGCGCCTGGAGCTGCCGCAACCGCGCACGGCGATGATCACCGTGTTCATCGTCATGCAGCTGCAAAGCGGGCATGTCTTCGCGAAAAGTTTCTACCGTCTGCTCGGTACCCTGGCGGGCTCGGCAGTCACGGTGGTATTGATCGCGCTGTTCGCCCAGAACACCGAGCTGTTCCTGCCCAGCCTGGCACTGTGGGTGGGCCTGTGCTCGACCGGCGCCATGCGCTGCCGCAACTTCCGCGCCTACGGCTTCGTCCTGGCTGGGTACACGGCGGCCATGGTCGGTCTGCCGGCGCTGGCCCACCCGGACGATGCCTTCATGGCAGCAGTCTGGCGGGTGCTGGAGATTGCCCTGGGCATTCTGGTTTCCACAGCAGTCAGCGCGGCGATTTTCCCGCAGTCGGCCAGCGCCTCGATGCGCAATGCCTTGTATCAACGCTTTGCGGTCTTTGCCCGATTCGTCACCGACGGCCTGCGCGGGCACAGCGCCCGTGAGCAGTTCGAAGCCGGCAACGTGCGCTTCATCGCCGAGGCCGTGGGCCTGGAGAGCTTGCGCAGCGTGACCGCCTTCGAAGACCCGCACATGCGTCGGCGCAACGGTCGGGTCAGCCGTCTGAACAGCGAATTCATGGCGGTGACCACCCGTTTCAATGCATTGCACCAGTTGCTCGAACGTATCCGCGCGCGTGGCCATGGTGATGTCGTGACCGCCATCGAGCCGGCATTGCAGGCATTGGCGCAGGTACTGGACGATTTTTCCGGGCAGGCCCTGACCGACGCCGATGCCGCGCGCCTGGCTCAGCGCATGGCCTTGTACAAGGACGCGCTGCCGGCCCAGGTGCGCAGCCTGCGCGAGGTGTTCGAACACAACGGCCCTGACGATGACGACCTGCTGGATTTCCATACCGCGTTCGAATTGCTCTACCGCTTTGTCGAAGAGCTGCACAGCTATGCCCAGACTCACGCCTCGCTGGTCGAGCATCGGCATGCCCGCGAGCGCTGGGACGAGCCGTATCGTTCACAGACCAACTGGCTGGCCAGTGCCGCCGCCGGCATTCGCGGTGCGGTGGTGTTGCTGCTGCTGGGCAGCTATTGGATCGCCACGGCCTGGCCCAGCGGGGCGACCATGACCCTGGTCGCCGCCGCCACTGTCGGCTTGTCGGCCGCCTCGCCGAACCCTCGGCGGATGTCGTTTCAGATGGCTTGCGGCACCTTGCTCGGGGCGCTGGTCGGCTTTTACACGACCTTCTTCGTATTGCCCTGGATCGACGGTTTCGCGCTGCTGTGCCTGACGCTTGCGCCGGTGCTGACGCTGGGCGCCTTTCTTGCCTCGCGGCCGCGCTTCGTCGGTTACGGGCTGGGCCTGCTGATCTTCTTCTCCATGGGCTCGGTGCCCGGCAACCTGACCCAATACGATCCGTATGCGTTCATCAACGACTACATCGGCATGGTTGTGGGCATGCTGTTCTGCGCCGCCGCCGGGGCGATCATCCTGCCGCCCAACAGTCGCTGGATGTGGCAGCGCCTGGAGCAGGACCTGCGCTCCCTGGTGGTGTTCGCCATCAGTGACAAGCTGCGCGGCCTGGGTTCGGCCTTCGAGAGCCGCAGCCGCGACCTGCTGCACCAGGCGTATGGTTTGGCAGCCGGACAGCCAAAGGTGCAGCGCAACCTGCTGCGCTGGATGTTCGTGGTCATGGAGGTGGGGCACGCGATCATCGAACTGCGCCGCGAGCAGGAGCGCTTGCCGGTGCACCCGGCCTATGCGCCCTGGCAGCCCTGGCGGCAGTCGATCCGGGTCATGGGGCGCGCGCTGATGCGTCTGTTCATCCAGCCCCAGGAGGGCAATCTGCAGCGTGCCATGGCGGCTGTCGAACAGGCCATTCACCTGGTCCGGAACACCGATGAACCCTTCGCCCGACATTTCGACACCTCGGCACTGCGCCGGGTCCAGAGCTATCTGCACTTCATCCGCAGTTCGTTGCTGGACCCGCAATCGCCACTCGCCGAACTGGCCGCTCCAGGAGCCGACCATGCCCCGTGAAATCGCTTTCCATGGCCTGTACATGCCGACCATGACCCTGTTGTTCGTGGTCGCCGCCGGTATCGCCTGGGCCTTCGACCGGCTGTTCGCCAGCCTGGATCTGTACCGTTTCTTCTGGCACCCGGCGCTGTTGCGCCTGAGCCTGTTCGTCTGTCTGTTCGGCGCCATGGCGCTGACTGTCTACCGTTGAGAACCGCGCAATGAAAAAGTTTTTCAGTCTGTTGGCCACCCTGTTGGTGCTGGGGCTAGCGATCTTCATCGGTCGTCAATTATGGGTGCACTACATGCAGACGCCCTGGACCCGCGACGGGCGCGTGCGTGCGGACATCATCAACGTCGCCGCCGATGTATCGGGCTACGTGACGGCGGTGCCGGTGCGCGACAACCAGCGCGTGCGCAAGGGCGACGTGCTGCTGCAGATCGATCCGGCCCACTACCGTCTGGCCGTCAAGCAGGCCCAGGCGCTGGTGGCGTCGCGCAAGGCTGGCTGGGAGATGCGCAAGGTCAATGCCAGTCGTCGTGCCGATTTGGATGAACTGGTGATCTCCAAGGAAAGCCGCGAGGACGCCAGCAACGTCGCGGCCTCGGCCCTGGCCGACTATCAACAGGCCGAGGCGCGCCTGGAGGCGGCGCAGCTGAACCTGGATCGCACCCGCGTGCTTGCGACCGTGGATGGCTACGTCACCAACCTCAACGTCCATGTCGGCGACTATGCGCGAGTGGGCGAGGCCAAACTGGCCGTGGTCGACGAGCATTCGTTCTGGGTCTACGGCTTCTTCGAGGAAACCAAGCTGCCCCACGTGCATGTGGGGGATCCAGCGCAGTTGCAGATGATGAGCGGTGAAACCCTCACCGGCCATGTGGAAAGCATCTCGCGCGGCATCTATGACCGCGACAACCCGCAGAGCCGCGAGCTGATCGCCGACGTCAACCCGACCTTCAACTGGGTGCGTCTGGCTCAGCGAGTGCCGGTGCGCATCCAACTGGACCCGGTGCCCGACGGCATGCTGCTGGCAGCGGGCACGACGTGCACGGTGATCGTCACGCCGACGTTGCCCTGACCGGCGCTTGCGCTGCTGTCAGAAGGGACGATCCAGCCCGAACTTTCTACGCAAGGCTTTCTCCAGCAAACCCTTGGGCATCCACATCGCCAGCAACGGTAACGCGCGGCTGCCATTGCCCAGCCGTACCAGACGAGCCGGCTTGGGGCGCTGCACGGCCTTGAGCAGCGCCATGGCGAATTCAGCGACCGGGGTAGGGCGATCCTGGGAAGCGCGGGCCCGGGCGCGCACGTATTCGCGAACCGGCCACCAGGGCGAATGCTCACCGATGACCTGCTCCGCTTCGGCACTGGCATGGCGGGCGAACTGCGTCCCGATCGCCCCAGGTTGCACCTCCATGACACGGATGCCGAAGGGCGCGAGCTCCATGCGCAAAGCATCGCTGATGGCGTGGATCGCAGCCTTGGATGCGCAGTAGGCGCCTGCGAACGGAGTCGCCAGCACACCGGAGACGCTGCCGATGTTGACCACCAGGCCGTGTCGCCGACGCAGCGCCGGGAACAGCGCGCGGGTGATGCCCACCACCGCAAACACGTTGGTCTGGAACTGCCGTTGCAGGGCCTCGGTGCCGCCATCGAGCAGCGGCCCCATGGTGCCGTAGCCCGCGTTGTTGATGAGAATGTCCAGCTCCGGCACGTCGTCGGCCAGACGCAACAGCGCAGACTGATCGTTCACGTCCAACGGGCGGGCATCGAAGCCGGCGGCGGCCAGGCGGGCAACGTCGTGCTCCTTGCGCGCGGTGGCTATCACGTCGACCCCGGCATCTTTGAAGGCTTCGGCGAGGGCCAGGCCAATACCCGACGAGCAGCCGGTGATCAGTACGCGCATCATGCGTTGCTCCTTGGGTTATTGAGAAAAGCTGCCTTGCAGCCGTTCGGCACGAAACTCCAGAGTCTGTGGGCGATAGCCGGGGCGCAGCGGTGGCAGCGGCAGGCAGTCCTGCCAGTCGGCGCCGGCCTGCAGCTCACCAGGGCCGCGGTAGCGGGGAGCGGTGTAGAGGTTTTCTGCCAAGTTCGCGGTCTGGCCCGGCGCGTAGGCCGCGATCTGCCATTGCAGCTCGACCATGGGGACGTTGTTGCCATTGTTCAGGTTCAGGCGCAACGGACGGTCGGCGGGGCAGCCTTGCGGATCGAAGGCGATGCGCATTTCCAGGCGGGCCAGGCGATGGGCTTCGCGCGTGTCGCTCATGATGACCCACAGCGCGAGCAGTGCCAGGGCGAACACGGCGGCGCCGGAGATCGGCAACGCCTTGGAGGGATAGCGGATCAGCAGGATGATCCAGGAAATGATCAGGAAGATGCCGATTAACATGACTGCCAGCCTTGGTGAAGAAGTGGGGCGTATCGTACAGAACGTTCGCGTGTCTATGAAAACCACGCCCGCACAGGCTCAGTCGTCGGGCTGATCGCGCAGGAACACCAGGTGGTCGGGCCGCGACTCGTCGGCACTGTAGCGATAGCCCTGACGGTCGAATCCCTTGAGCTGCGCCGGGTCGTGGATCTTTTCGTCGATCACGAAGCGAGCCATCATGCCGCGGGCTTTCTTGGCGTAGAAACTGATGATCTTGTATTGGCCATTCTTCAGGTCCTTGAAATCGGCGGTGATCAGGCGCGCCTGCAAGGCCTTGCGTTTGACGGCGGAGAAGTACTCGTTCGACGCCAGGTTGAACAGCACGTCGTCGCCTTGCTCGGCCAGCGCCTGATTGAGCCATTCGCTGATACGCTCGCCCCAGAACGCGTACAGGTCCTTGCCGCGGGCATTGGCCAGCTTGGTGCCCATTTCCAGCCGGTACGGCTGCATCAGGTCCAAGGGGCGCAACAGGCCGTAGAGTCCCGACGGCATGCGCAGGTGTTTCTGCGCGTAGTCGAAACCGGCTTTATCCAGCGTCGTTGCATCCAGCCCGGTATAGACGTCGCCCTTGAAGGCGAGCAGCGCCTGCTTGGCGTTGTCGGGCGTGAAGTCGGGGGTCCAGCTGCCGAAGCGAGCAGCGTTGAGTCCGGCCAGCTTGTCGGAAAGGTGCATGAGCTCGGCAATCTGCGCCGGGCTGAGCTCGCGCAGTTGTTCGATCAACACCTGGGAGTGGTCGAGAAACTCAGGCTGGGTGTAGCGCTGGATGACCGGGGGGGTATCGAAATCCAGGGTCTTGGCGGGGGATATCACCATCAGCATGCAAAGGTTCTCCTGTGGGCGTCGGTAAATTCTGGAGCAGTGCCGGCACCTCGTCCACCCTTAAGCGTGGGGGCATCCAGATGGACCGCAGCGACCCCGGACGCGGCTCGCGCCGCTGCTACAGGGGATGGCATGTGCCGTTGTTTCGGCGCTCCTCTGTAGCAGCGGCGCAAGCCGCGTCCGGCCACACCGCCTACCCCGGGCCGTATTGACGCCACCGATCCCGCTCCCCCACAGTGCCCGGAAAAAAGGAAACCCGCGCATGGACTACGCATTCATCGACTGGAGCATCATGCTCCTGGCAATCGCTGCCGCCTACATCGTCTTCGGCATCGCCGGCTTCGGCACGGCCCTGGTGGCAGGTCCGGTACTCATCCACTTTATGCCGCTGGCCACGCTCATCCCCTTGCTCGTCGTGCTCGATTTCATCGCCGCGTTCGGCAATCTGCTTCCCGCCCGGCAATCGGTAGTGGGGGTGGAGCTCAAGCGGCTGCTGCCGTTCATGGCGTTGGGCTGCACCTTGGGCGTGGTGTTTCTGCTCAATCTGAAATCCGACCTCCTGTTGCTGTTGATGGGCCTGTTCGTCACCGGTTACGCCCTGTACATGCTGCTCACTACGGCGCGACCTGCGCGGTTGTCACCCTGGTGGTCCGTGCCGATGGGCACGATCGGCGGGCTGTTCGGTGCCTTGTTCGGCAGCGGCGGTTTTCTCTATGCGATCTACCTGGGCGCGCGGCTGGATGACAAACAGCAGGTGCGCGCCACGCAAAGCGCACTGATCAGTTGCAGCACGATCGTGCGCCTGACGCTGTTCATCATTGCCGGCGTATACGCCAATACTCAGCTGCTGCTGACCGCTGCCTGCCTGCTTCCGGCCATGGCGACAGGCCTGTGGATCGGGCGTCGTCTGACCCTGCGTATGTCCCGCGAGGCTTTCGTGCGGCTGGTGACCTGGCTGGTGCTGGCCAGCGGGCTGGCGCTGCTGTATCGCTATTTCAATCCTTGACCTGCGCCCGCAGGGGGCTATCCTGCCGGTTTTGCGCACCGTTGGGCCCTTGCATGAACACTCAGAACATTCTCGTTCCGCGCCTCTCCACCTTGCCGGTGCACGAGCCTCGTGCGCGGGCGATCCTGCGCTGGCTGGTACGCAAGGAGATCGTCGAGGAACAACTGAGCACCTGTGGTCGCAACGGCAATCGCATGGGCTACGCCATCGGACCGGGTGCGAGAAACGTCGTCGAGCAGCCGGACCTGCTGCCCTATGGGCAGCCCGTCAATGGCCTGGAAGTGGTCACAGACCGCTGCATCTTCACCCCCATCGATGGCTTCCTGCACGAGGCCGGCTGCCCGGAATGCCGCCAGGAAGTCGGCGAGGCCCTGTTCGACAGCCTCGAAGAATGGATGCCCGGCCTCACCGACAATTTCACCTGCCCCCTGTGCGGCCATGAGGACGACATCAACGGCTTCCTGTTCCTGCAACCCTGCGCGTTCTCCAACCTGGGGTTCATCTTCAACAACTGGGGACAGACGTCCTTCAAGCCGGCGTTCATCGCCGAATTCGCCGACTGGCTCGACCAGCCGATCGCGCAGGTGCTGGTGAAGTTCCAGGACAATTGATCGCCAGGCCATCTTTGCCTTTCTTGTGGGGGCATGTGTGGGTATAATGGCGCGCTTCCATTTTCCCGCTCGGGAGCCCCCGCATGCTGCGTATCAGCCAAGAAGCCCTGACCTTCGACGACATTCTCCTAGTGCCCGGTTATTCCGAAGTACTGCCCAATGAAGTCAGCCTCAAGACCCGTTTGACCCGCGGCATCGAGTTGAACATCCCGCTGATTTCCGCGGCGATGGACACCGTGACCGAAGCCCGCCTCGCCATTGCCATGGCTCAGGAAGGCGGCATCGGGATCATCCACAAGAACATGACCATCGAGCAGCAGGCTGCCGAAGTGCGCAAGGTCAAGAAGTTCGAGGCCGGCGTGGTCAAGGACCCGATCACCATCGAGGCTGATGCCACCGTTCGCGATCTGTTCGAACTGACCTCCCTGCACAACATCTCCGGCGTCCCGGTGCTGCACGACGGCGACCTGGTCGGCATCGTCACCTCGCGTGACGTGCGCTTCGAAAACCGCCTGGAAATCCCCGTCCGCGAAGTGATGACGCCTAAAGAGCGTCTGGTCACCGTCCGCGAAGGGGCCGACAAGGAGTTGGTCCGCGACCTGCTGCACAAGCACCGCATCGAGAAAGTGCTGATCGTCGACGGCGAGTTCCACCTCAAGGGCATGATGACCGTCAAGGACATCGAGAAAGCCAAGGCTTACCCGCTGGCGAGCAAGGATGACCAAGGTCGTCTGCGTGTTGGCGCGGCCGTCGGTACCGGCAAGGACACCGGCGAGCGCGTCAGCGCCCTGGTTGCAGCTGGCGTCGACGTGGTCGTGGTCGACACCGCCCACGGTCACTCCAAAGGCGTAATCGACCGCGTGCGCTGGGTCAAGCAGAACTTCCCCGACGTCCAGGTCATCGGCGGCAACATCGCCACCGGCGAGGCTGCCAAGGCCCTGGCCGAAGCGGGCGCCGACGCGGTCAAGGTCGGCATCGGCCCAGGCTCCATCTGCACCACCCGTATCGTCGCCGGTGTCGGCGTGCCGCAGATCAGCGCCATCGCCAACGTCGCCGCTGCCCTTGAAGGCACCGGCGTGCCGTTGATCGCCGACGGGGGCATCCGCTTCTCCGGTGACCTATCCAAGGCCATCGTCGCCGGTGCCTACTGCGTGATGATGGGCTCGATGTTCGCCGGTACCGAAGAAGCGCCGGGCGAGATCGAATTGTTCCAGGGCCGTTCCTACAAGGCCTACCGCGGCATGGGCTCGCTGGGCGCCATGTCCCAGGCCCAGGGCTCCTCGGACCGTTACTTCCAGGACTCCTCGGCCGGTGCCGAGAAGCTCGTGCCCGAGGGCATCGAAGGCCGTGTCGCCTACAAGGGCGGCCTGTCGGCGATCATCCATCAGTTGATGGGTGGCCTGCGTTCTTCCATGGGTTACACCGGCAGCGCCGACATCCAGGAAATGCGCACCAAGCCCGAGTTCGTCCGCATCACCGGCGCCGGCATGGCTGAATCCCACGTCCACGACGTGCAGATCACCAAGGAAGCGCCCAACTACCGCGTGGGCTGACCCCGGTAGCCCGTCTGCCGCCTGGTACCGGGCGGCGAGCGGACATTCAATCTAGCGGGGCTGTTCACTACAGCCCCGTGTTGTTTCCGAATACATCAGACGAGAATGAGTCATGGCCCTCGACATTCACGCCCACCGTATCCTGATCCTCGATTTCGGTTCCCAGTACACCCAACTGATCGCCCGCCGCGTGCGCGAAATCGGCGTGTACTGCGAGCTGCACCCGTTCGACATGGACGATGAAGCGATTCGCCAATTCGCCCCGCGCGGCGTCATCCTCGCCGGTGGGCCCGAGTCGGTCCACGAAGCCAACAGCCCGCGCTGCCCACAGGCGGTGTTCGACCTGGGCGTGCCGGTGTTCGGCATCTGCTACGGCATGCAGACCATGGCCGAGCAGCTGGGCGGCAAAGTGGCCGGCTCTGATATGCGTGAATTCGGCTACGCCCGCGTCGACGTGGTCGGCAAGAGCCGTATCCTCGAAGGCATCGAAGACCACATCGACGCCGATGGCGTGTTCGGCCTGGACGTGTGGATGAGTCACGGCGACAAGGTCACCGAGATCCCCCAGGGTTTCCATGTGCTGGCCAGCACCCCGAGCTGCCCGATCGCCGGCATGTTCGACGACGACCGCAACTACTACGGCGTGCAGTTCCACCCCGAGGTGACCCACACCAAGCAGGGCGAACGCATCCTGTCGCGCTTCATCATCGACATCTGCGGTTGCGAAGCGCTGTGGACCCCGTCGAAGATCGCCGAAGACGCCATCGCCCAGGTCCGTGCCCAGGTCGGTACCGACAACGTCCTGCTGGGCTTGTCTGGCGGTGTCGATTCCTCGGTGGTCGCGGCCCTGCTGCACAAGGCCATCGGTGATCAGCTGACTTGCGTCTTCGTCGACAACGGCCTGCTGCGCCTGCACGAAGGCGAGCAGGTCATGGCCATGTTCGCCGAGAACATGGGCGTCAAGGTCATCCGCGCCAACGCCGAAGCGCAGTTCCTCGACAACCTGGCCGGCGAAGCCGACCCGGAGAAGAAGCGCAAGATCATCGGCCGCACCTTCATCGACGTGTTCGACGCCGAGTCCTGCAAGCTGGACAACATCAAGTACCTGGCACAGGGCACCATCTACCCCGACGTGATCGAGTCGGCCGGCGCCAAGAGCGGCAAGGCCCACGTGATCAAGTCGCACCACAACGTCGGCGGCCTGCCCGAGGAAATGAACCTCAAGCTGGTCGAGCCACTGCGTGAGCTGTTCAAGGACGAAGTCCGCCGTCTGGGCCTGGAGCTGGGCCTGCCGTACGACATGGTCTACCGCCACCCATTCCCCGGCCCGGGCCTGGGCGTGCGCATCCTGGGTGAAGTGAAGAAGGAATACGCCGACCTGCTGCGTCGCGCCGACCACATCTTCATCGAAGAACTGCGCAAGGCCGATTGGTACCACAAGGTCAGCCAGGCATTCGTCGTCTTCCAGCCGGTCAAATCGGTCGGCGTCGTCGGCGACGGCCGCCGCTACGCCTGGGTCGTCGCCCTTCGCGCCGTGGAAACCATCGACTTCATGACCGCGCGTTGGGCCCACCTGCCTTACGAACTGCTGGAAACGGTGAGCGGCCGCATCATCAACGAGATCGAAGGCATCTCGCGGGTGACCTACGACGTGTCGAGCAAGCCGCCGGCTACGATTGAGTGGGAATGATTCCGCGTCCGGCAATGCCCGGCACGATCTAGCAAAAAATGCCCTGAAGCCCGCGTAATCGCGGGCTTTTTGTTTCACTTCAACACATACCCCCCAATCAACCGCGAAATCTCCACCATCGACGTCTTCCCCGAGAACTCGAACCGCACCTTCCCCAGCGCCGAAAAGTACACCTCCAGTTCCGAATCCAGATCGAACGTGCCCGAGGTCTCGATCGAGTACGCCACGATGTTCTTGTAGGGCAGGGAGGTGAAATCCTTCTTGCTGCCGGTCAGACCCTGCACGTTCACGGCAATGATCCGTTTGTTGGTGAACACCACGCCGTCGCGCATCGACTTGTAGGCGTCGACCACGTGCTCGTCGTCCAGCAACAGCGCGGTGACGCGTTCGCCGTATTCGGCGTTCTGCTTGAGTTTGAAGAAGCCTTTGTTGTTGAAGTCGATCATGGCGTGGAATCCTGCGAGGAGGGGGGTTGCCGAAGTTTACCCTGATGATGGCGCTGACAAGGGGGCAGGGGCGCCTGCAGCGTGAGGCCAAATATGTAGGCCAGGCGGTTCTGAAGCAATGGCCATACTCGCGGCCCTTTCAGCAACCGATCACTTCGACATGACTGATGCACATTCTGATACGCAAGCAAGCGGCGCTCTCGCTGCCCTTGCTCAGCAACTCACCGAGCAGTTGCCCGATCTCCACGAGATGGCGGTGGCTGCTGCCACTCGGTTGCTCACCTCCATGGGCGTCGATGCCCATCCCGACACTTTCTACTGGCATCGTTTCGACAACGCTCAATCCAGCCATCGTTCGTTCAGCGGCTATGCGCACAAGGGGCCGCCGAGCGAGACGATGACGTTCACTGAACTGCTGATGCAGAGGTTTCGCGCAAGCGATCAGGACAACGCCGATTTGCTGCATGTGATGGGCGGGTTCTACACCGCAAATGCACAGGCGCAGTGGTTCGATGAGCGTAACGAGGTGCGGCTGGAGCCCGACAAGGTGTTGAGCGCGCTATGGAAGGTCGATTTTGCTGCATCTTATCAAGCGGTGCTGACGAAATTCTGGACCGACAACGAGCAAGGCGTATCAACGCTGATACGGATCAATTGCCTGAGCGCCGCCATCGAAGCGTGCCAGGCCGGTAAGCTCACGCGCCCGCAGGTGCAATGGGTGTTCGATGGCATGGGATGCGCGGATGCCATGGCGCCGACGCTGGGCGATCTGAGCGGCCAGCGGCTGCCGATCGGAAGTGTGATCGTCGACGCGCTGCAGATTGCCGGCCACGCGTTCACCAGCGTGCTGTGTTTCAACAGACCGACTGGAGAGCGTTTGCTGTATCTAGCGGGCCGCGATACCGCGTTTCAAGCGTTTGCCGACCATGCGGCGGTCGAGAAATGGTTGTACCAGCAGCTGCAGAATGTGCAGAGTCGCGAGCGGCTGCTCGATCACGGAAGGCTTCTGGAGCCTGCTGCGGCGCTGGCGCGCACACGCAGTCTCGCGTTGTTGGCAAAGAAACCAATGAAGCAGTTCGCTGCCAAGGTGGCGTGGCCGCCCATTGCAATCGATGCAGCGCACTGGCTGCGCACGCGGACTCGCGAACAGATGGAAGCCGAGGCCCGACTGCAACTGCACAGCAACAGCGAGCTGCGCAAGCAGCTATGGATCGGTTATCTGGGCGCCGGCGCGCACCTGTTCGGTTCGGCGGCCATGGTCAACTGGCCGATCGCGTTGATTGTGGTATTGGCCAGTGCCGGACGCTTTGCGCTGAACGTGGAGCGGGCGGTGAACGCTGCACAAACGGTCGATCGACGCTCTGCGCTCTACGCTTCGATCGTCAGCGGCATAGAACTGTTGCTCAACACGACATTGTTGATTCCTGCGCAGGTACCAGACGTCGGTGATTTGCAGCCGTTGCAGGCCCCGGCGCATGCAGCGGAGCAAACGCCGCTGCTGCCGGACACTCAAGGCTTGTTGGATGTAGGAGGCCAGCCGACAATCCGTTTGCGTGGCAACCTCTATCGCGCGCGCTACGATACGAATCTGCGTTGCTGGTTGATCATTGATCCACAACGACCCTTTGCCTTCACCGGCAACTATCCGGTGCGCTTCAACGAGCAACTGGAATGGGAACTGACGCCTCCCGGTTGTCTGCGAGGTGGTGGTGGCTGCATGAGCGTTTCGGGAGAAGTCGAGCTGGAGCCGCCACCGGTCAGCTACGTCCAGTTCGAGCGCTCGCCGACTCGCTATGAAGTACCACTGGTGGCTCGGGCCGCAATACGTGAGCTGTTGAGCGATCAGTTTCGAAAGATGCTTTCGGGTGACTATTTCGATCCCTATACACCCCTCAACCCCGTGCTCGACAGCCTCAACAAGCTGCGCGCCGAGTTGATCGAAGATGCCAACGCCTTCATTGCTCAGTGGCGCTCGCCTGGCAGATCGCCCGTGCCGGTGCCCGATCCCTCACTGCCGCCGTATATTGCCGTGCGTCGGCTGTTGGAGGAGTCCAGGGGCTTGGTCATCGGTGAGTCCCATCAAGCCATCGCCAGCAAGCGGTTTTTGATCGAAAACATGCCGGCGCTGGCCAGGGACGGCGTGGAAACCCTGTACATGGAGCACTTGATGACCGATCTGCATCAAGCCGAACTCGACCAGGTCGCCAGTGATGGCCGTTTGCCCAGCCAACTGCAGGATTACCTGCGTGACCAGGATCTGGGTCATCACACCGACCCCGCGCAACGCTACAATTTCACCACGCTGGTGCAGGCCGCGCGCGGCGAAGGCATCCACGTGCGCGCGCTGGACTGTGCGGCCAGCTATCGACTCGATGGCATGGACGACCTCTACAACGTCGGTGGCACCCTGCGCCACAAAGTGTTCAGCTACCATGCCAGCCGCGTCATCGCGGCGCGTGGCGGGTTGCCGGGTAGCGGCAAGTGGATCGCTCTGGTCGGCGACACCCATGCTTCCACCTATAAAGGCGTTCCGGGGCTCGCGCAGCTGCACGATGTGACGGCGCTGCGTATCGTCGATGCGGGTGCCGGTCAGCAGACCCGTATCACCTTGGATCCTGGCGAATATTATCTGCCATCCATGGGCCACCCCGATGGTGTGGTCAAGGCAGACTGGCGCCTGGCATTGAAGGTGCGCGAGGCGCCGTTCACCTACCTGGATCCCTCGTTGGCACCCCCGGGGGTCATCAGACCCTGACGCGCCAGTACGCATGCGGTTCGTCCGGCTCTGTAGCAACGGTGCAAGCCGAATCGGCGGCGCATGCGGTTTGTCTGGCACTGCTCGGTAAGGCCGGACGCGGCTCGCGCCGCTGCTGCAGGGGCGCGGTGCAAGACGCACTTCGGCCTGCTGGCACCCCACCGCACGGTCGTTCAACGCTTAATCTTTCTCAATTGCAGGTGTATCGTGTCGGCCTTTCGCGTTCATTGAGCAGGTGCCGTCCCCATGTCTTTCACTCGTCGACGATTTCTCGGTGGCCTGGCAGGCGTCGTGGCGGTTGGTGTGGGGGCCGGTGGCGCTGCCCGGTACTGGCTGGGAACGCCGGTCGACCAGGCCGGTGTCGACTATCAACTGATCGCCGCGCCGCTCGACGTCGAGCTGGTGGCAGGCCACCAGACACCTGCCTGGGCCTTCGGCGGTTCGGCACCCGGCCAGGAGCTGCGCGTGCGCCAGGGCGAATGGCTACGTGTGCGCTTCATCAACCAACTGCCGATAGAGACCACCATTCACTGGCACGGCATCCGCCTGCCGCTGGACATGGACGGCGTGCCCTATGTGTCGCAGTTGCCGGTCAAACCCGGCGAATACTTCGATTACCGCTTTCGCGTGCCCGACGCCGGCAGCTACTGGTATCACCCCCATGTCGCCAGCAGTGAGGAACTGGGCCGGGGCCTGGTCGGCCCATTGATCGTCGAGGAGCGCGAGCCGACCGGCTTCGCTCATGAAGCAGTGCTCAACCTGAAAAACTGGCACGTGGACGAGGAGGGCGCGTTCCTGCCGTTCAGCATTCCTCGCGAGGCGGCGCGCAACGGCACTCTGGGGCGACTCTCGACGATCAACGGTGTGCATCGGGCAACCATCGATCTGCCGGCAGGGCAGATCGTCCGGGTGCGAATTCTGAACCTGGACAACACCGCCACCTACCGCCTGAATTTTCGTGGCGACGCCCAGATGCGCCTGTATGCGCTGGACGGCAACCCGATCGAGCCCCGTGCGTTCGGCAAGGATTACTGGATGGGTCCCGGCATGCGCGTCTGCCTTGCCGTGAAGATGCCGCCTGCCGGTGAAGAGATCGCTATTCGCGATGGCTCGGTGCGTCTGGGCACGCTGCGCTCGGTGCCGGCCGAGGCAGCGGCTACCGACTGGCCGCCGGCATTGCCCGCCAACCCGATTGCCGAGCCGGACCTGGCCAACGCCGAGAAGCTCAATTTCAACTTCGAATGGGTGGGCGAGGTGTCCGACACCACCGACGGCAAGCCGCCCAGCCTGTGGCAGATCAACGGCATTGCCTGGGACATCACCGACAAGACCTGCGCCGATCGGCCCATCGCCAAGATGCAGTTGGGCAAGAGCTACGTGCTGGAGCTCAAGAACATGACCCAATATCAGCACCCCATTCACTTGCACGGCATGAGTTTCAAAGTGATCGCGTCCAATCGGCGCAAGATCATTCCGTACTTCACTGATACGTTCCTGCTGGGCAAGAACGAACGTGCCCAGGTGGCGTTGGTGGCGGATAATCCGGGTATCTGGATGTTCCATTGCCATGTGATCGACCACATGGAAACCGGACTCATGGCTGCAATAGAGGTTGCCTGAACAGTGAAGTACGCACAGATCATCGATCGCAGCCGCGATCAGTTCTTCATGGCCGAGGCCCTGGCCTTGGCAGCCGAAGGCGCGGCGCTGGGCGAGGTGCCGGTAGGCGCGGTGCTGGTGCAGCAGGGCGAAATCGTCGGGCGCGGATTCAATTGCCCCATCAGGGGCCACGACCCCAGCGCCCACGCCGAGATGGTCGCCATCCGCAACGCTGCGCAAACGGTGCAGAACTATCGGCTGCCGGGCAGCACCCTGTACGTCACCCTGGAGCCTTGCAGCATGTGTGCGGGGCTTATCGTGCATTCGCGCATTGCGCGGGTGGTATTCGGTGCGCTCGAACCCAAGGCGGGCGTCGCGCAGAGCCAGGGACAGTTCTTCAGTCAGGGTTTTCTGAACCACCGGCTGGTGGTGGAGGGGGGCGTGTTGGCCGAAGAATGCGGGGCTATCTTGAGCGAATTTTTCAGGGCGCGGCGGGCGAAGGGCTGAGATTCAAGGAGGGAGTGCTGCCGAGGGCTTTTTCGCGGGCAGAGCCCGCTCCCACAAGATCACCGCGTGCTTTTAGAGGGGTGGGGTCTGCTGTGCAGGCTTTGACTGGTCGACGCCGGGCACATGCAGGTTGCCATCGGCGACCTGGCTGCCTTCGAGCTGCGGCTGGGTCACCCAGGTGAGAATGTCGTAGTAGCGGCGGATGTTGGCGACGAAGTGCACCGGTTCGCCCCCGCGTGCGTAGCCGTAACGCGTCTTGCTGTACCACTTCTTCTGCGCCAGGCGCGGCAGCATCTTCTTCACGTCCAGCCATTTGTTCGGGTTCAACCCTTCGCCCTCGGCCAGTTTGCGCGCGTCGTCCAGATGACCACCGCCAATATTATAGGCCGCCAGTGCGAACCAGGTGCGATCGGGCTCCTCGATGCTGGCGTCGAGTTGGTCCTTGACGTAGGCAAAGTACTTGGCACCGCCGTTGATGCTTTGCTTGGGGTCCAGGCGGTTGCTCACGCCCATGGCCTGGGCGGTGTTCTGGGTCAACATCATCAAGCCGCGCACGCCAGTCTTGGAGGTCACGCTGGCCTGCCACATGGACTCCTGATAGCCGATGGCTGCCAGCAGCCGCCAATCGACCTTTTCCTGCTTGGCCGAAGCCTGGAAAGTCTTCTCGAACTTGGGCAAACGTTGTTGCAGGTGCTGGGCAAAGGTGTAGGCGCCGACGTAGCCCAGCACATCGACATGCCCGTAATAACGGTCCTTGAGTCGCTGCAGGGTGCCGTTGCCCTTGACCTTGTCGATGAAGCGGTTGACCTCATCGAGCAAGCTGTTGTCCTCGCCTGCGGCCACGGCCCAGCGCTGGTCGCGGCCGTCACCCAGGTCGAAGGCGACCCGCACGTTGGGGAAATACACCTGGTTCATGGCGACCTCGTTGGAGTCGACCAGGGTCAGGTCGATCTGCCCTTCGTCGACCATGCGCAGCAGATCCACCACCTCCACCGCATCGGACTCCTCGTACTCGATCGCCGGGTACTGCAGCTTCAGCTTGGCCAGTTGCTCGGCGTGGCTGCTGCCCTTGAGCACCATGATCTTCTTGCCGACCAGCTCGGCGGCATCGGTAGGACGGTTCTGGCCGTTGCGATAGATGACCTGCGGTGTCACTTCCAGGTAGGGGTGGGAGAAGCGCGCCTGTTTCTCGCGAACCTCGCTGGTCACCAGACCGGCGGCGGCCAGTACCGGCCCCTTGGGCTGGCTCAGGCCGGCGAAGATATCGTCGAGGTTGTCGGCGGTTTCGATCTTGAGTTCGACCCCCAGGTCATCAGCGAAACGCTTGACCAGTTCGTATTCGAAACCGGTTTCGCCGTTGCGATCCTGGAAATAGGTCGCCGGGCTGTTGCGGGTTATGACGCGCAGCACGCCGTCCTCCTTGACCCGCTCGAGCGTGCTGGGTTTATCAACACAGCCACTGAGCAGCAGGAGAAGTCCGGTTGCGAAGAGCCATTTGGCGCAGCGCGAGCGTAAGACGGTCTGGGTGAGCATGGGTGCAGTATACGCAAACGGCCGCTTGAGCCATATCTCGACAGTAAGTAGAGGAGTCTGCTAGAGCGGCGAGGCCTGCGCGACCACCCCTCGACCGCCCGTCCTGCGGGATCTGACGAACGAACGCGGTGTTTTCCATCCGTCGGGTGCCTAGCGCAACGGTTTAGGCTAGAATGCACGGCCTCCAAGCACACCCCCTTTCGAGGCTGTCCCGACGATGTTGATCCTGCGCGGCGCTCCTGCCCTTTCTGCCTTTCGCCACGGTAAATTACTCGAGCAACTGAGCCAGAAGGTCCCCGCTGTTACTGGCCTGTATGCTGAATTCGCCCACTTCGCCGAAGTCGAAGGCGAGCTGGCCAGCGACGACCAGCAAGTCCTTGCCCGTCTGCTCAAGTACGGCCCCAGCGTTCCGGTTCAGGAGCCCACCGGGCGGCTGTTCCTGGTGCTGCCGCGTTTTGGCACCATCTCGCCCTGGTCGAGCAAGGCCAGCGATATCGCACACAACTGTGGCCTGACTCAGGTTCAGCGTCTGGAGCGCGGCATTGCCTTTTATGTGTCTGGTGATTTCAGCGAGACTGAAGCCGAGCTGATCGGCGGTGTGCTGCACGACCGCATGACCCAGGTGGTGCTGTCCCGTCTGGAAGAGGCCGCCGGCCTGTTCCGCCATGCCGAACCCAAGCCGCTCACCGCCGTGGACATCCTGGGCGGCGGTCGTGCCGCGCTGGAAAAAGCCAACGTCGAGCTGGGCCTGGCCCTGGCCGAAGACGAAATCGACTACCTGGTCAGCAGCTTCCAGGGTCTGGCGCGCAATCCGCACGACATCGAACTGATGATGTTCGCCCAGGCCAACTCCGAGCACTGCCGCCACAAGATCTTCAACGCCAGTTGGGACATCGATGGCCAGAGCCAGGAAAAAAGCCTGTTCGGCATGATCAAGAACACCTACCAGATGCACAGCGAAGGCGTGCTTTCGGCGTACAAGGACAACGCTTCGGTGATCGTCGGCAGCGTGGCCGGGCGCTTCTTCCCGAACCCTGAAACCCGCCGGTACGGCGCGGTGCAGGAGCCGGTGCACATCCTGATGAAGGTGGAAACCCACAACCACCCTACGGCGATCGCGCCGTTTCCAGGCGCGTCAACCGGGTCTGGCGGCGAGATCCGCGACGAAGGCGCGACCGGCCGTGGTGCCAAGCCCAAGGCTGGCCTGACCGGTTTCACCGTCTCCAACCTGAATATTCCGGGCTTCGAGCAGCCGTGGGAAAAACCCTACGGCAAGCCCGAGCGCATCGTCACCGCGCTGGACATCATGATCGACGGCCCTCTGGGCGGGGCGGCGTTCAACAACGAATTCGGTCGTCCGGCCCTGACCGGCTACTTCCGCACCTTCGAGCAAAGCATCGATACCCCGCACGGCGAAGAAGTGCGCGGCTATCACAAGCCGATCATGCTCGCCGGCGGCATGGGCAACATTCGCGAAGAGCATGTACAGAAGGGCGAGATCACCGTCGGCTCCAAGCTGATCGTGCTCGGTGGCCCGGCCATGCTCATCGGTCTGGGCGGCGGCGCCGCCTCCTCCATGGCCACCGGCACCAGCTCGGCGGACTTGGACTTCGCGTCGGTGCAGCGCGAGAACCCGGAAATGGAGCGTCGCTGCCAGGAAGTCATCGATCGTTGCTGGCAGTTGGGCGACAAGAACCCCATCAGTTTCATCCACGACGTGGGCGCGGGTGGTCTGTCCAACGCGTTCCCCGAACTGGTGAACGACGGTGGCCGTGGCGGTCGCTTCGAGCTGCGCAACGTGCCCAATGACGAGCCGGGCATGGCCCCGCTGGAAATCTGGAGCAACGAATCCCAGGAACGCTACGTGCTGGCCGTCGATGCGGCCGACTTCGAGCGTTTCCAGGCCATCTGCGAGCGCGAGCGTTGCCCGTTCGCCGTGGTCGGCGAGGCTACCGCAGAGCCGCAATTGACCGTCACCGACAGCCACTTTGGCAACAGCCCGGTCGACATGCCACTCGAAGTGCTGCTGGGCAAGGCACCACGCATGCACCGCAGTGCCGTGCGCGAGCAGGCGCTGGGTGACGACTTCGACCCGGCCCAGCTGGACCTGGCCGAATCCATCGAGCGCGTGCTGCATCACCCGGCCGTGGCCAGCAAGAGCTTCCTGATCACCATCGGCGACCGCACCATCACCGGCCTGGTGGCACGCGACCAGATGGTCGGCCCGTGGCAGGTACCGGTGGCCGACGTCGCCGTCACCGCCACCAGTTTCGACGTCTACAGCGGCGAAGCCATGGCCATGGGCGAGCGCACGCCGCTCGCATTGCTCGACGCCCCGGCCTCGGCCCGCATGGCGGTCGGCGAAACCCTGACCAACATCGCCGCATCGAGCATCGCAAAAATCTCCGACATCAAGCTGTCGGCCAACTGGATGTCCGCAGCTGGCCATCCAGGTGAAGACGCGCGTCTGTACGACGCCGTGCAAGCGGTCGGCATGCAGTTGTGCCCGGCGCTGGGCATCACCATTCCGGTCGGCAAGGACTCCATGTCCATGAAGACCCAATGGAGCGAGGAGGGCACCGACAAGAGCGTGACCTCACCGATGTCGCTGATCATCACCGGCTTCGCTCCGGTGGTCGACATCCGCAAGACCCTGACCCCGCAACTGCGCATGGACAAGGGCGAAACCGACCTCATCCTCATCGACCTGGGGCGTGGTCAGAACCGCATGGGCGCCTCGATCCTGGCTCAGGCGCATGGCAAGTTGGCCAACCGGGCACCGGACGTCGACGATGCCGAAGACCTCAAGGCATTCTTCGCCGTGATCCAGGGCCTGAACGCCGACGGCCACCTGCTGGCCTACCATGACCGTTCCGACGGTGGCCTGCTGGCCAGTGTGGTGGAAATGGCCTTCGCCGGTCATTGCGGGCTCAACCTGCAACTGGCCACCGTGGCGCATAGCCGCGAGGAAGTGGGCGCGGTGCTGTTCAACGAAGAGCTGGGCGCAGTGATCCAGGTCCGTCAGGACGCCACGCCGATGATCCTGGCGCAGTTCAGCGCTGCGGGCCTGGGTAATGACTGCGTCGCGGTGATCGGCCAGCCGATCAACAACGGTGCGGTGAACATCCGCTACCACGACGACGTATTGTTCAGCGGTGAGCGCCGTCTGCTGCAACGCCAATGGGCCGAGACCAGCTACCAGATCCAGCGACTGCGCGACAACGCCGTCGGCGCCGATCAGGAATTCGATGCGCTGCTCGAAGAAGACAACCCTGGTCTGAGCTTCAACCTCAGCTACGACGTCAACGAAGACATCGCTGCGCCGTACATCAAGAAGGGTGTCCGTCCACAGGTGGCCGTGCTGCGTGAGCAGGGCGTCAATGGCCAGGTCGAGATGGCCGCAGCCTTCGACCGTGCCGGCTTCAATGCCATCGACGTGCACATGAGCGATATTCTTGCTGGGCGTGTCGATCTCAACGAGTTCAAAGGTCTGGTCGCCTGCGGCGGCTTCTCCTACGGTGACGTTCTGGGTGCCGGTGAGGGCTGGGCCAAGTCGGCACTGTTCAATGCCCGTGCCCGCGATGCGTTCCAGCAGTACTTCGAGCGCAGCGACAGCTTCACCCTTGGCGTGTGCAACGGTTGCCAGATGATGTCCAACCTGCACGAACTGATTCCGGGCAGCGAGTTCTGGCCGCACTTCGTGCGCAACCGTTCCGAGCAGTTCGAAGCGCGCGTTGCGATGGTCCAGGTGCAGGAATCCAATTCGATCTTCCTGCAGGGCATGGCCGGTTCGCGCATGCCGATCGCCATCGCCCACGGTGAAGGCCACGCCGAGTTCGCCTCGGCCGATGCCTTGCTGCAGGCCGATGTATCGGGCTGTGTGGCCCTGCGCTTCGTCGACAACCACGGCAAGGTTACCGAGCAGTACCCGGCCAACCCGAACGGCTCGCCGCGCGGGATCACCGGTCTGACCAGCCGCGACGGTCGCGTGACCATCATGATGCCGCACCCGGAGCGGGTCTTCCGCGCAGTGCAGAACTCCTGGAAGCCTGAGGAGTGGGACGAGGACGGTGCCTGGATGCGCATGTTCCGCAACGCCCGTGTCTGGGTCGACTAAAACGTGTTCAAACTGGCCTTCTTCGTTCCCGACAGCCATGTCGAGCTTGTCAAAAGCGCTGTATTCGCCGCCGGTGGCGGTCGCATTGGCGCCTATGACAGCTGCGCTTGGCAGGTAATGGGGCAGGGCCAGTTTCGGCCGCTTGCAGGTAGCCAACCCTTTTGCGGGCAGGCCGACGTCGTGGAAAAGGTCGAAGAGTGGAAGGTCGAGCTGGTCGTGGCCGATCCGCTCATCGCACAGGTGGTGCAAGCACTCAAGCTTGCCCACCCCTACGAAACGCCGGCCTATGAAGTGTGGCGGCTTCACGAGTTGTAAGCCGCCACCGCTTTTCAGCGCAGACGCATCTGGCCGTACACCCGTTTGGCCATGTCGAGATTCCCCCCGCGCACGTTCACCAGGTTGTGACTCTGCAGCTCGTTCACGCCTTGAGTTTCCTGCGCCTGATCGATCACCCCAGCCACCTTCAGACTCACGCCTTCGCTGGCCGACAAAGCAGACGCCTGGGCAATGCCCTGCCGGTCAGTACGCTTGAAATCGAAACGGCCTTGCTCTATCAGGCTGCCTGTACCTGCCAGACCATAGGCGTGCAACGCGGCGGTTGCCGGTTCATTCCATTTGCCGGCCAGCAGTGCAGCCTCGCTGGCCAATGTGTCGGGCGCTAGCTTGCCACCCAGTTGGGCTTGTCCTTCCACGTTCAGCACCTTCACATCGTCACTGAGGCTGGTGACCACCAGATTGCCGCCCACGCTACCCGTGATCGTCTGCGCCTGCACTTCGGCGCCATTGAGGCGCAGCTGGCCCTGGGTATCGACAGTGACGGCATCGGCTACCAGCTTGGCGTTGCGATAGGTCTTGCTGTCTTCCTTGTACTGGGTGATGGCCAGTTGCGAGCCGCCGGTGGACGAGCCGATGCCGAACGTCTTCACGTCCGCCTGGATGCGCTGAGTCGAAGCCTCAAGTTGCACGCCGCCGTTGGTAGCCTGGAGTCGAATGCGGGCAGCATCGAGCTCGGTGCCTTGCAGAGTGATTGCCTGGTTGTGACGCGCCGAGGCGCTCAGGTTGGCATCGTTGGCAACCCGCCACTGGGAATGTACCTGGCGATAGCTGTCCTGCTCGGTCTGGGTCATCTGCAGACCCTGCTCGCTGTTGGATACGTGATGGCCGGTGGCGGTCACTTTGTCGATGGCTGCCAGATTGAGCAATGTTCCGCCTGCGGAAATGTTCAGCGTGTCGACCTTCTGCTCCTTCGAACCGATTTGCACGCCTGTCAGCAAGGCGTCACGTCCAGCGGACAGGGTGACCGCGCCAGGTGTGTCGAAGCGTGCCACGACGGCTTGGCGCTCGTTGCGAGTACGCTGATCGTCAACGGACTGTCTGTGATTGCTGGCCTGGTTCAGCGACAGTGCGCCTCCGGCGTTCACGGTGATTGGCCCCTGGGTACTGCTGAACGCTGTGCCTTCGTAGTGGCCATCGCCCTTGAGCTGGATGTCCACGCCAGCGCTACCGGCAATGACCCCTACCTTGGCCTGGCTCGTACCTTCGGCGGATTTGTCCGCAGCGGCCTTGAGGTCGTGGTTCTGGGCGGTGATGCGGGTCATGCCGGTGGTGCTGACATAGGACGTTCCGACGTCGTTGATGTTGCCGTCGACCGATACATCCACCTCGCTGCCTTGATAGCGGCTGACCTGCGCCTGGTCCGCGTTGTTTCTCGCCGTGCTGGCTCGGATGCGCAAGGCGCCCTCGGCGATGGCATCCATGCCCTGGCTGCGCAGGGCATGCGCGGTCAGGGACATCTCGCCTTGGCTGCGCAGCTGCGCGTCGGCCAGGTTGAGCTGTTGCGTGCTGTTCACCCTCAGCTCTGCGCTGCCCGCGTCGAGCCGTGCCTGTGGCGCCGGTTCATCGCCGCTGGCGCGGCCCTGCAGGGTGATATCGCCTGCGGCTGCGATGCTGATGCCTTTGTCCGCCTTCATCTGGACCCCTGGCATCTTGATACCGGCACCTTCGTGGGTGCTGACGACGCGGATGCGACCCTCGCTGTCCATGGCGCCAAGCAGGTTGGCATCGATGCGCTTGGGCGTGCGCGTACTGCTGACGACTTCATTGCTGGCGTAATCGATGACATTGCTGCCGAGCAACAGGTCAACGTCGCCAGATGCACGGATCGATCCGTTGCTGGCGATGCTGGGCGCGATCAGCGCAAGGCTGCCGTCCAGGTTGTTCACCCCGTTCTTGTCCACGCGCAGAACGCCCTTGGCGGCTTGCGTGTCGAGCTGGTGCAGTTGTCCATCCTGCAGCGTGGGCGAACCGACCACAAAGGTTGCACGCGGCACGTTGGCCAGGCTGGCGCCGTTGAGGGTGATGCCGTTCGGGTTGGCCAGCACATAGTCTGCCGCCGCGCCGAAGACCACTTGTGGGCCGTTGATGTTGGAGCGGTTGTGCCCGACCACTTCGTTGAGGATGGTGCTGGCGGCCGTGCCACCCAGTTGCGGGTTGGCGTGCACCGCGCCGGCCAGTTCACTGTGCCCGGCCACCACGCTGTTGTTGAGCACCACACCCTCGGTGCCCACGTTGTATTCGCTGTAGACGTTATGCGAGAGGCCCGCCTGGTTGGGCGCGACGATGTCGATCACCGGCACGGTACGGTCGCTGTGGAGGGTTGGCTTCGCAGCGGCCCCATCGAATGCTGTCAGGCCATCGGCGCAGGCGTATGAGCAAGGCACCAGCAGCGCAGCGGCGATGGCCAGCGGCAGTGAGCGTGGGGTCAGGTGGCGTAAGTGTTTTGAGGCGTGGGTCATCGAGGTCTTTCCTTAGGTCCAGGATTGGTCTGTGCATCGAGCGTCGGCCGATGCACAGTGGATTACCTTAGGAAGGGAGGCGATGAGGCGACAGGGGGACTGCCCGCCGTGCTCCGTAGGATGAAGCCCAAACGATTGTCAGGCCGCAGAGAGGTGTGCGACCCCGGCCAGGCGGGGTCGCGACGTGGGATCAGAGCGAGAGTCTTTCCACACCCCCTGTCAGATCCTGGGTCCGATTGTGGCCGCCTGCACGGAACAGACCGGTGTCGATGACGACTTCTTCCGGCTTGTCCTTCTGCAGATGGCTGTACACATCCTTGATTGCGCTCAACGAAGGCGTGAGTGCCAGCGATGAGATCGTCACCAGTCGGTCGCGCGAACTCAGGTTACTGGTCTGCAGCAGATCCGGGTTCTGTGCCGGGAGAGTGCCCCCGGTCTGCAATTGAGCGCCAGTCAGGCGAGTTGTCCCGAGAACGTTCAGGCCGAGACTGTCGCGACCATTGATGACGGTGCTCTGAGCCACCGTGTTGCGTAGCTCGCGACGCATGTCGAAGTCGAACTTGCCCGAAATGTCGGTCGAGTAGGTGCTGTTCAATTGATCCAGGCGCTCTTTGTTCTTGACACCCCAGTCGCCTGCCAGGGTTGCCAGGCTGCCGATCGCGCCCCACTGATCACCGCCTTTGCCAACCTCGACATCGATGTCGACTTTCGTCCCATCCACATTGTCCTGGACGCTGATTGCCTGAAGGCTACCCACCGACCCGCTCACCTGCTGGGCATTCACCTGAGCCCCGGCCAGCCGCAACTCACCCGGGCTGTTGAATTCAACCGTACCAGCCGTCAGTGTGGCGTTGGCGTGCGTGCTGCTTTTGAGCTTGTCATAGGCGAGCTTGAACTTCGCGCTCAATTCATCGACCGCGAAGGACTTCGCGCCACCCGACGCACCACCCAGTTCGACCGCTGCCGAAATGAGCTTGTTGTCCCGGTGGATGATGGAGTGGGCGGCGATCGCGTGAATGCCCCCGGCGCGGGCGTCCAGCTGGATTCGATCGGCCGTGGCTTGCAGGCCCTCCAGCAATATGGCTGCCTGCTGACTGCTGCCCGCCGAGACGGCCAGATTTCCTAGCACGTGCCACTGCGAACCGTGACGTTTTGCGGAATTTTCCTGAGTCTGGCCCAATTCGAAGCTCGCACCGCCACCCAGTGGCCGACCTCCGGATTGAGGGCGAGCTCCGGCCTTGAATGAGCCGCCACCTCCATAAACGTTGCCTTCTTCCTTGGCGGTATCGATGCCTGCCAGGACGACGGCGCTCTGGCCGGCGTTGATCGACAGGCTGCCGACGGGTGCATTCTGCGAACCGACAGCGGTGCCCTGCATGATCACGTTGCCTTGTGCTGTGAGCTCGACGGCACCAGGGGTATCGAATGTGGCGCCAATGGCCGTGGTCTCCTTGCTGGTCAACTCGGTGTACTGGCCACTGCCGCTCACGGCGCCACCCTGAACCACCGGGGCCGGAGTGACGGTGCCGTTGATCTGCACTGCACCACGTCCGCGCGTCCCATCGTCATATTTGACGATACTGTTGGTGGCCTGGAGAACCTGCAGGTTGCCACCCGCGTCGATACGGATCGGGCCCGAGTGGCTGCTCAACCGTGTTCCTTCGTACAGTCCGTTGGTACCCAGCTGGACGCCGATCCCCGTCTTGCCAGTCAGGCTGCCCACCACGGCGGTCTCTACCGTCTTGTGTTGCGCGCTGCTGTAGCCGCGAGCTGCGGCGCCCAAGGTCCAATCGGCTCCGGTCGAACTTTCCAGCCGGGCAATTGCATCAACCCCCAGGGAATCGATCGTGGTGCGCACGCTGTTTTTGGCCGCGTCCATGGTGTGGCTCTTTGCACGCAGGTCAAGCGTGCCCATCGTACTTTCGTAGCGGGTGCCGATGTCGTGCAGCGCGCCGGTCACCGCGACATCGACAGTGCCGCCCTGGAACTCCGACACGCGGGCGAGATGGGTCAGCGATTGGGTTTCGCGGTCCAGGTAGTCGCCTTTGAGGTTGACGCCCACGCTCCATGGCAGCATGCCGTCCTCCAGGCCGGTGGCATACAGACTGGTCTGGTCGACGCCGGTCCACAGCTTCTGCACCTGGCGGGTGATGGCGCCGTAATCCAGCGAGCTGCCCGCACTCAATTTGATCTTGTTGTAGTCCAGTGCCGTTTTGGTGACGTCGGTGGCGGTCTTGTTATAGGCTTCGTCGGCGCGCACTTTCAACAACTGGCCGGCTTCCACCAGCGCGGCCTCGGTCGTGAGTTTTTTCGTCGTCAAAGAGGCGTCATTGCCCGCTTTGATCGTGCTGCGTGTGTGAATGCTTTCACTGCGCCCATCGGTGTCGGTCTGCAGGGCGAATGCGTATCCGGTGCCCACTCGATCGATACCGGCTGTGATTTCGTAATTGACCGTCCTGCCGGTTTCCTTGTTGCGGAAGCTGCGTTGCGCCTCGGTGGCGAGAATACGCATGTCCTTGGCATCGAGCGCCACGTCCTGCACGGCATCCACCGAAGAACCGATAATGGCCAGGGTCTGCGCAGCCTCGAGGGTAACGTTACGGCCCTTGAGGCTACTGGCTTGGTGAGTACTCAACTGAGCGGTGTCCAGCTTCCACTTCTGGCTCAGCCCAGCGCCTGCGTTCCACTGTCCCGAGGCTCCTTGAACCTCATCCAGTGGCTGGCCCGAACCGGGGCCGGCCGCCTCGACGAATACAGTGAGCTTCCAGTCATCGCCCTTGAGCGTGGATTCGAGGCTTTCCTCGCCGGCAGCCACGGTCAGGTGTTCATCGGCCTTGACCGTCAGATCCCCGGCAGCCGCAACGCTGGAGCCGATGATACGAACGTCACCCTTGCCGTCGAGTTTCACAGAGCCACTGGCATTGATGGAGCTGCCTTGATACTTGCTTTGCGTGCGGTCGTAATGACGGTCGGACGACTTGAACAGCCCGGTGGTCAGGCGGGCGTTTTCGATGTGTTGCTGGTCTTGCACTCCTTCAACCGTCAGGTTGTCTGCCAGACTTTCGAGGATGATATCCCCGGCCTCCAATTGCGCAGCCACAAGGTCCACACGATCGGCCTTGGCGGCGATCCTGCCGTCGCGGGCGGTCAGTTTGCTACCGCGATGGTCTTGGGTCTTCTCACGATCGTGCACCTCCGTCGCGGACCGGCGGACGATCACGTGGCCTTCTCGGCTATCCTGTACGACCGAGCCATGAAGGGCGACATTGCCGATGTCCAGACTGTCGATGGCGGACAGCGTCAAATCGCTGCGACTGCTCAAGTCGCTGCCGGTGACCTTTATCGCACGCCCTGCCAGATTGATCGCCTGGCCTTCGACGACACTGGATGCTGCGCTCTGGGTCGTCTGGGTGGATGTGCTGTTGAGCCGTTGAGGGCCCTGGCGTTGATTGCTGACCGTGACGCTATCGCGGGTGCGGTCGACGTTGGCGGTCAACTCCAGGGTATTTCCTGCGCTGATTGCCACGTCGCCAGCGCTCTTGACGCGGGTGGCCGCGAGTCGGGCATTGTTGCCGGCGGTCAAGGTCACGTTCTGCGTGGCGTTCAGGCTGTTCGTCAGATGTTCGGTCTGCGTCTTGTCGACCGTGGTGATGGTTGCGCCTGCGGGCAAGATGTACCAGTCGTTGTCGACACCTGTCCTTCGGCTGGACTCCACGGTGCGAGTCAGGGTATCCAGGTTGAGGTTCGCGCCAGCGTCGGCGGTAACCGACGCGCCACTGATGGCCACCGACATGATGTTCAGATCCGCCGCCGCGCCCAGCCGCACATCACCATCGCCAGCGCTGACCACGCCTTGAGTCGTCAGGCCATCGTGCTTGGCCACGCTGCCCATGGTCAGGTGCCCTTGCGACGTGATATCGATGCCCTGACGTGCCTGAATCTCACTGATGCCCATGTTGATTCCCGCGCCCTGGCGCGTGCTCAAGATGTTGATTCGGCCAGCGTGCATCGCACCTACCAGACGAGCATCGGCCTTGAAGGAGGTCTGCTGGACATCGTTGATTGCCAAGGTATTGGCATCGACCTTGTGTGAACCCAACAGAATGTCGAGTTTGTCGGCTGCACTGATCCGACCCTGCTGGTCGATCGTCGGTGTGATCAAGGCCAGTGAGCCGCCGTTGACGGTTACACCATCGGAGTCGACTCTGATTGCCGCACGTGGATCGATGTCGACATGGGTATCGAACCCGACGATTTTACCTGCCTCGATCTGCGGTCGACCCACCAAAAAGGTCGCCTGCTTGTCCACACCCAGGTTGAGTCGTGCGCCATTGAGGGAAATCCCGTTGGGGTTGCTGAGTACATAGTCGGCCGGCTGACCGAAAATCAACTGCTCACCGTTGATTTCCGAACGGCGGCGGCCCACCACCTCATTGAGAATGGTGCTGGCTGCCTGTCCCTTGAACTGGCTGTTGGCCTGAACATCCTGGAACTGGCCACCCACATGGGCGCGACCTGACTGCAGGCTGTTGTTCAAGACCACGCCGGGCACGCCGACGTTGTACTGCTCGTAGCGGTTGTGTGAGAGGCCGGCGGCATTGGGCGCGACGATATCGATAACCGGCGCCTGGCCTGGGTTGTCCAGGATGATCGGATTCTCCCCCCGCCCTGCGCCAGGCTGGATGACGTCCGCGCCGGCCATGTAGGGGGCGAGCACGATGGAGGCAATCGCCAGGCGCAAGGTGTCGCGTTGAATGCAACGTAGATTTTTTTTCATGGAGTATCTACCTGTTTTTTCAGAAAGCTTGAGAAAGCCCGAAGATCCAGAAACCTGGTTCCAGGGTGGAGCTGCCGCGCCGTTGCAGGCCGCGCTGGTAGTCCAGAGCGATCTGGCCATCGGCCCAGCTCAAGATCACACCGGCGCTCACGCCAATGGCGTGCTGGGTGTCGACCTTGTTGTAGGTGTGCTGCCCCCAACCTGCGTCGAGCCCGGCGCGAGGGGTCAGGTAAAGGCCTTGGGCAAGTCGTTGCGAAGTGCTCAGGGTGTTGCGCAACGTGGCGCCCTGGGAGACCGGCTGGCTGTCCAGGCGGTAGCCACGCACGCCACTGCTGCTGGCCAGACGTAGTTGCTCCAGGCTCGGCAGAGGGTCCGGGCTGTACTGAAGATCCAGTTCGGTGTTCCACGCCCAGCGACGCTCCAGCAGATCGAACAGCGACCGGCGGGTGACCGTACCGCGGTACTTTTCGAAATGCGGCTGAGGGGCGTCATGGCGCAAAGGGGTGCGATCCCCCCCCAGCCAGCCTTGCCCACGGGCATAGCCCAGGTAGCCAGTCCATACCGAATCACCCAGGTGAGTCAGGTTCAGCCCGACGCTGGCAACGCTGAGCGTCGTGCGACCGTTGTGCACGGTCGTATCGTCGAACAGCAGGTCGGTATGGGTCTGGTCCAGACGCAGGTGCGCGTTGAGAAGCGTTGTCTGATTGCGCCAGAGGCTGCGATCCAGCTTGAGCCCGTAGCTGTCCAGGCTCTGCGCCACCCGATGGCGGTTGGGCAGGGGAGCCTGCGACTCGAAACGACTTGCCGAAGCGTTCAGGGTCCAGCGTCCGTAGGGTATCTCGTAGAACAACCCTCCCTGGCGACTGAAGCCTGCCCCTGCGTCCAGGCTATGGGCGTAGCTGGCGGCCAGGGAGTCGTTGAGGTGAAGTGGATTGTCCAGGCTCAAGCTCAATTGCGCTTGGTGACGCCCGGAACTGTCACTGCCGCGGTTGTTCAGGCCAGTGCCCATGGTCCAGGACTTTTGCGTACTCCCTGGACGCAGGATGATCCGCGTACCGCCCACTTGTTCTCCGGGCGCGATGTCCAGGGTCAGGTCGACCGAACGCAAACGGTTGAGCTGGTCCAGGCCACTTTCCACATCGGTGAGCTTGAGTGGCCGTCCGATCATTGCGGGGAAGGCGCTGCCCAGGGACAGGTCGGTACTGCCATCGGCCATTTCGATCGATTCGACGAAGCCTTCGAGCATGGCGATGACCAGATCACCACCGGCTTCGGGCGGTTGAACCACATAGGGCCTGGCGGCGACGTAACCGGCCTTCACGTAAGCTCCGGTCAGTGCGATCAGCATCTGGTTGACATCGTTGATCCCTATGCAGGGCGAGACCCAAGGCTGGAGGACGGCTTGCAGAGTCTCGGTGTCCAGGAGCTGGTTGTCCTGCACTCGCACGGCCGACACCGGCCAGCAGTCGGTATCGCGTTCGACCTGTTGAGGGCTAGGCGCTGCTTGCTCGCCTGCGTCCTTGCGCAATGTCTCCAACCGCTGCGCGCGTTCGGCAGCCTCGCGCTCGAGGCGCTGGCTGTCGAATTGACGCAGAAGCTGGTCATCCACTTGAGGGGCGTTTGTGTCGGCCAGCGCCAGGGCCGGACCGAACAGCAGTGCGGATAACAGGCAGTGTTTGCGGAAAATCGTCATTGCAGCCCAGCCCCAGTCGTCGACCAATTAATAGGCGGCCACTTTAAGAGGGGGGACTTCCCTGAGAACGGGTAGGGGAGAGGGGATGTTGGTAGGAAGAATCTGACAGACAGCAGGAAAGCGAGGATTAGAAAAAGGAACCAGTCGTAGGATGGTTCCTATGTTGTCTGAAGGACCGCTACGATCGCATCAGTGCAGAAGACGTTCGGCTCAAGGCCGGATCTCGATCATCGTGCCGTCCTTGACCAGGCTCCACACTTCACGCATGTCGTCGTTTTTCATGGCAATGCAGCCATCGGTCCAGTCCAGAGTCGCGAAGTACCATTCCGGATACTCCGCGTCGATCGGGGTGCCGTGGATCATGATCATGCTGCCCGGTGCGACGCCCTCGCGGCGAGCCCGGGCCGCGTCGCTGATATTGGGGTAGGAAACGTGCATGGCCAGGTTGAACCGATCGCTGACCTTGCGCCAGTCGAGCCAGTAGAAACCCTCGGGGGTGCGCTTGTCGCCTTCGCGCTCCTTGGCACCGTTGGGCTGCTTGCCCAGCGAGATGCGATAGCTCTTGAGCGGCTCGCCGCCGCTGATCAATTGCAACTGGCGGCTGGTCTTGAGCACCAGCACCTTGTCGATCGGATCCACGCCCAGGCGCTTGCCGGGTTTAGCAACAACGCCGATCTGGTCAACCGGCTTGCGTTCCACGGTAACGGTGAAGGCCGCCTGGGCGCTCACGGCAAAGCACAGGCAGAACAGGGCGGTCAGGCAGCGCATCGATGGAGTATTCCTGCAATGAATACGCACCGCGGGTGCCGGTGCGTCGGGTCAGGTCTGAGGCGGCTGCGCGAGCAGCGGCCCCACACACTCGTTGCGGACCGGATAGTTGTGCTCCAGCCGGTCAGCGAAAAAGTATTCTAAGGTACGCCCGACGGTGGGGAAAGCGAGCTCCGCCCAAGGGATCTGATTTTGCGCGAACAATCCCACTTCCAGGCTTTCCTCACCCACGGCAAACACAGGCTCGGACATTTCGGCACGGTAGAACACCTGCACCTGGCTGATGTGCGGCAGATCGAAAACGGTGTACAGCGCAAGGTCGGTCACCTGGGCGCAGGCTTCTTCCATGGTTTCGCGGCTGGCGGCGTGCTGCAGGGTTTCGCCATTTTCCATGAAGCCTGCCGGCAGGGTCCAGAAACCGCGGCGCGGCTCGATGGCCCGCCGGCATAACAGGACCTGCCCCTGCCATACGGCGAGGCAGCCTGCTACCACTTTGGGGTTCTGATAGTGAACAAGGTGGCAATGTCCGCAGACGAATCGGGGACGTGTGTCGCCGGTGGGGATGCGCAGGGTCACCGGGTTGCCGCAATGGCTGCAGAAATTCATGCTGAGATCCTTGATGGCTGCCGCTATCTTGGCCGTACTGTCCAAGGGCCGCAAGCCTGCGGCGGGGCAAATCGGGCTTGGGCTGCCAGCGGCTTTTGGTGCATCATGCCAGCAGGCCACGGATCGAGAAACGCCATGCTGGACGAGCTACTGCGCCGAGTGAGCAACCACACCCCACGCACGCTGGAAACCGACAGCCGTTTTCCCGAAGCGGCGGTGCTGCTGCCCATCACCCGTAGCGACGAGCCTGAGCTGGTGCTCACGCTGCGTGCCTCGGGACTCTCGACCCACGGCGGCGAAGTGGCCTTTCCCGGCGGTCGGCGTGACCCGCAGGACCCGGATCTGGTGTTCACGGCCCTGCGCGAGGCCGAAGAAGAAATCGGCCTGCCGCCGGGGTTGGTGGAAATAGTCGGTCCGCTCAGCCCGCTGGTGTCCAAGCACGGGCTGAAGGTCACGCCTTTTGTCGGGATCATCCCGGACTACGTCGAATACCGGCCCAACGATGCGGAAATCGCTGCGGTGTTCTCGGTGCCGCTGGAGTTCTTCCGCCAGGATCCGCGCGAGCACACCCACCGCATCGATTACCAGGGACGCAGCTGGTATGTGCCCAGCTACCGCTTCGGCGAATACAAGATCTGGGGATTGTCGGCGATCATGATCGTCGAGCTGGTCAACCTGATGTATGACGCCCGGATCAGCCTGCACCGGCCTCCCGAGCATTACACCGCCATCTGAGCGTCGTTCGGCCAGGTGCCGTGCCGACCGCTGCTGCGTCGAGGACATCACATGAAATACCGTCTGGGCGACTCTCGCGTCGAAACCCATCCCGACAGCTGGACCGCACCCAATGCCACCCTGATCGGCAAGGTGCGGCTGCAGGCCGGCGCCAGCGTGTGGTTCGGCGCCGTGCTGCGCGGCGACAACGAACTGATCGACATCGGCGAGCACAGCAACGTCCAGGACGGCACCGTGATGCACACCGACGCCGGCGTGCCGCTGACCATCGGTCGCGGCGTCACCATTGGCCACAATGCCATGCTGCATGGGTGCACCGTGGACGACTTCAGCCTGATCGGGATCAACGCGGTTATCCTCAACGGCGCCAGGATCGGCAAGCATTGCATCATCGGCGCCAACTCGCTGATCGCCGAAGGCAAGGAAATTCCCGATGGATCGCTGGTCATGGGGTCACCGGGCAAGGTGGTGCGCGAACTGACCGAAGCCCAGAAGCGCATGCTCGAAGCCAGCGCCGCGCACTACGTCCACAATGCCCAGCGCTACGCGCGCGAACTGATCGAGCAGGATTCATGAATCCTCTACCCAAACCGGTCAAGTCGCCTTGCATCAGTGTGTGTGCACTGGACGAGGACGATGTGTGCACAGGCTGCCAGCGTACCGCAGTCGAAATCACCCAGTGGGGGCGCATGAATGACGATCAGCGTCGCGACGTGCTGCGTCTGGCTCATCAGCGCGCCGTGGCCCAGGGCCTGATGTTGCCAGGCGTTTAGTCGAGCACCTGCCCTCGGGCGGCGAGACTGGCGCGCGCAACGCCGTGTTGGGTTAAAATGCCCGCCCCTGTCGGGCAGGCGTGCGTGCTGCCCCTCGATCCAGACGCTTCCCTGAGGACCTGAAATGACCCGTATCGGAACCCCCCTGTCGCCGACCGCGACCCGCGTATTGCTGTGTGGCTGCGGCGAGTTGGGCAAGGAAGTGGTGATCGAGCTGCAGCGCCTGGGCGTCGAAGTCATTGCCGTGGATCGCTACGCCGATGCGCCCGCCATGCAGGTTGCCCATCGCAGCCACGTCATCAACATGCTCGACGGCGCGGCCTTGCGCTCGGTCATCGAAGCGGAAAAGCCGCATTACATCGTGCCCGAGATCGAGGCCATCGCCACGGCCACTCTGGTGGAGCTGGAGTCCGAGGGTTTCACCGTGGTCCCGACCGCGCGCGCGGCCCAGCTGACCATGAACCGCGAGGGCATCCGGCGTCTGGCTGCCGAAGAGCTGGACCTGCCGACCTCGCCGTATCATTTTGCCGACACCTTCGAGGACTACGAGCGCGCCGTGCAGGACCTCGGTTTCCCCTGCGTGGTCAAGCCGGTCATGAGTTCCTCGGGCAAGGGCCAGAGCCTGTTGCGTACGTCCGCCGACGTCCAAGCGGCCTGGGACTATGCCCAGGAAGGCGGGCGCGCCGGCAAGGGCCGGGTGATCATCGAGGGCTTCATCGACTTCGACTACGAGATCACCCTGCTGACCGTGCGCCACGTGGGCGGCACGACGTTCTGCGCGCCGGTCGGCCATCGCCAGGAGAAGGGCGACTATCAGGAGTCCTGGCAGCCCCAGGCGATGAGCCCGGTGGCCCTGGCCGAATCGGAGCGTGTGGCTCGCGCGGTGACCGAAGCCCTGGGTGGGCGTGGTCTGTTCGGCGTCGAGCTGTTCATCAAGGGCGATCAGGTCTGGTTCAGCGAAGTTTCGCCACGTCCGCATGACACCGGTCTGGTCACGCTGATTTCCCAGGACCTTTCCCAGTTCGCCCTGCATGCCCGTGCCATTCTCGGCCTGCCGATCCCGCTGGTTCGTCAGTTCGGGCCGTCGGCCTCGGCGGTGATTCTGGTCGAGGGCAATTCTCGCCAGACCGCCTTCGACAACCTCGGTGCGGCACTGGCCGAACCGGATACGGCACTGCGTCTGTTCGGCAAGCCGGAGGTCAATGGGCAACGGCGCATGGGCGTGGCCCTGGCCCGCGACGAATCGATCGAAGCGGCCCGGGCCAAGGCCACACGTGCCGCGCAGGCGGTCAAGGTCGAGCTGTAAGGGGCAGGTTGGCTGGCGCCTGCCGAAGGGAGGCGCCGGTCAGGCAAGAATGCAGCGCTCGCGTCACGCCGCAGGCAAGCTGCTTGCGTGCCAGATCAGCACCCGCGACGCGCGGTTTTCCTCGGTTTCGAGAATCTCCATCCGATAGCGACCGATCTTCAGGCACACGGCGCTGGCCGGGATGCTTTCCAGCGCCTCGGTCACCAGGCCGTTGAGGGTCTTGGGGCCGTCACTGGGCAGATGCCAGCCCAGGCTCTTGTTGATGTCGCGAATGGAGGCCTGGCCCTCGACCACGAAGCGGCCGTCCAGCTGCGGGTGGATATGGGGATTGGCCAGGGCGTCGTCATCTTCGAACTCGCCGACGATCTCTTCCAGAATGTCTTCCAGGGTAACGATGCCCTGCACCTCGCCGTACTCGTCGACGACGATGCCCAGCCGCCGCTGCTGTTTGTGGAAGTTGAGCAACTGCATCTGCAGGGGCGTGCTTTCCGGTACGAAATAGGCTTCGTAGCAGGCAGCCAGCAAGGCTTCGATGGTCAACTCGCGTTGAGGCAGCAAGTGGCTGATCTGGCGGGTGTTGAGTACACGCTCGACATGGTTGATGTCATTGTGGAAAACCGGCAGGCGGGTGTGCCGGCTGATCATCAACTGGTCGATGATCTCGTCCAGCGAGTCTTCCAGGTTGATGCCGTCGATCTCGTTGCGCGGCACGAGAATGTCGTTGACCGTGATCTTGTCCAAGGCATGAATGCTGCTGGCCAGGTGCGGCTTGTTGCTGCGCGCCTCGGCGGCCAATTCATCGAGCACGCTACGGGGCTGGGCAGGTTCCTGCTGGGCGCCCTGGTTGGATTCCTTGCGAGCGAAGGGAACGACCAGCAAACGCGCAGCGCCGTCCAGCAACCATGCCAGCGGCCAGACCAGCTTGAGCAGCGGAGCCATCAGCGCATTGGCCATGCCGATGAACGGTCGTGGATAGCGCCGGGCAAGATGGCGTGGTAAGTAGTCGGCCAGTACCAGCAAAGCGATCGCTGTACCCAGACCCCCAAGCCAGGCGCCATGGGCGCCGCGCAGATAGATGCCCAGTGTGACACCCAAAGTCACGGCCAAAGCACGGACCAGGGTAGCGAGCAGTACCAGGCTGGGGAGAGGCGCCTCCAGCGCCGGGCGATCGCCATTGCGGCCAGTAGGACGCTGTGCGGCCAACGTGTGCAGCGCCGCGTCCACTGCACACAGCAGCGCGGCGAGGAGAATGGCCAGCGCCAGCGCGCCGAGCATCGGCCCTAGGGGCAGAGTGTCCATGGGTGACCTGTCAGATGTGCAGAATGTATTCGCGAACCAGCTTGCTGCCGAAATAGGCCAGCATCAGCAGGCAGAAGCCGGCCAGCGTCCAGCGAATGGCCTTGTGTCCGCGCCAGCCCAGGCGGTTGCGCCCCCACAGCAGCACGCTGAAGACGATCCAGGCCAGACAGGCCAGCAGGGTCTTGTGGACCAGATGTTGCGCGAACAGGTTCTCGACGAACACCCAACCCGAAATGAGTGACAGCGACAGCAATACCCAGCCAGCCCAGATGAAGCCGAACAGCAGGCTTTCCATGGTCTGCAGCGGCGGAAAGTTCTTGATCAGGCCTGCCGGGTGCTTGTGCTTGAGCTGGTGATCCTGCAGCAACAGCAGCAGCGACTGGAACACGGCGATGGTGAACATGCCATAGGCCAGGATGGAGAGCAGGATGTGTGTGAGGATGCCAGGCTCTTCGTGGATCAGTGGCGCGGTCCCGCCAGGCACGAACTGCGCGATCAGGATGGTGGCCAGGCCCAGGGGGAACAGCAGCACCAGCAGGTTTTCCACGGGAATCTGACTGGTCGCCAGCAGGGTCAGGGCGATCACCGCCACAGCGATCAGGCTGGCGGCGCTGAAGAAGTCCAGGCTCAGCCCCAGCGGTGTCAGCAGTTGCGAGAACAGCGCGCAGCCATGGGCGATGACGGCCAGGAAGCCGAACAGGTAGAGCAGGCGCTTGTCAGCCTTGCTGCCCTGGCCAATGCGGGTCGCCTGATAGGCAGTCGCAGCGGCGTACAGGCAGGCGGCGGCGAGGGTGGGTAATAGACTGGGTGACAAGGGGAGCATAGGTCCTGTGGAGCACAAGCCGGAAAGTGCCTGAGTTTGGCATCAAATGCCCGCCGACGAAAGACTGCATACCGCGCAGTGTCCGTGGCACCCACTCTTGGTTATAATCGCCGGCCTGCTCTTGCCGCCACAACCTCGGCTCAACCAGAGCCAGAAAGGATCGCGACATGTTTGAAAACCTTACAGACCGCCTCTCACAGACGCTTCGCCACGTTACCGGCAAAGCCAAGCTGACCGAGGACAATATCAAAGACACCCTGCGCGAAGTGCGCATGGCGTTGCTCGAAGCCGACGTCGCCCTGCCGGTGGTGAAGGACTTCGTCAACAAGGTCAAGGAGCGTGCGGTCGGCACCGAGGTTTCGCGCAGCCTGACCCCGGGCCAGGCGTTCGTGAAGATCGTCCAGGCCGAGCTCGTCGAAATGATGGGCGCCGCCAACGAGGAACTGAGCCTGGCGGTGACCCCGCCGGCAGTCATCCTGATGGCCGGTCTGCAGGGTGCGGGCAAGACGACCACCGCCGGCAAGCTGGCGCGCTTCCTCAAGGAGCGCAAGAAGAAGACCGTGATGGTGGTGTCGGCCGACGTCTACCGTCCGGCGGCCATCAAGCAGCTGGAGACCCTGGCCAGCGATATCGGCGTGACCTTCTTCCCGTCCGACATCAGCCAGAAACCGGTGGACATCGCCCACGCCGCGATCCGCGAGGCCAAGCTCAAGTTCATCGACGTGGTCATTCTCGATACCGCCGGCCGTCTGCACATCGACGCCGAGATGATGGGCGAGATCCAGCAACTGCACGCGGCCGTCAAGCCGGCTGAAACGCTGTTCGTGGTCGACGCCATGACCGGTCAGGACGCGGCCAACACGGCCAAGGCCTTCGGCGATGCGCTGCCGCTGACCGGTGTGATCCTCACCAAGGTCGACGGCGACGCCCGTGGCGGTGCCGCGCTGTCGGTGCGTGCCATCACCGGCAAGCCGATCAAGTTCATCGGTATGGGCGAGAAGAGCGAAGCGCTCGAGCCGTTCCACCCCGACCGGATCGCCTCGCGCATCCTGGGCATGGGCGATGTGCTCAGCCTGATCGAGCAGGCCGAACAGTCGCTGGACAAGGACAAGGCCGACAAGCTCGCCAAGAAACTGAAGAAGGGCAAGGGCTTCGACCTCGAAGACTTCCGTGACCAGCTCGTGCAGATGAAGACCATGGGCGGCCTCGGTGGCCTGATGGACAAGCTGCCCAGCATCGGCGGTGTGAATCTCTCGCAGATGGGCAATGCCCAGAATGTCGCCGAGAAGCAGTTCAAGCAGATGGAAGCCATCATCAACTCCATGACCCCGGCCGAGCGCCGCGATCCGGACGTGATCAGCGGCTCGCGCAAGCGCCGTATCGCCATGGGTTCGGGCACGCAGGTGCAGGAGATCGGTCGCTTGATCAAGCAGCACAAGCAGATGCAGAAGATGATGAAGAAGTTTTCCACCAAGGGTGGCATGGCCAAGATGATGCGCGGCATGGGCGGCATGCTGCCCGGCGGCGGTGGTGGCATGCCCAAGATGTAACGCATTCCGTCGGCACGAGAGCCCTGTGGGAGCCTGCTCCCACACCTCCACTTTCCGTGCCGATGAATACCCTGGCCATGTGGCCAAACTCCGTTGCTTGCAACGGCTTATAGGCAAATCCACGCTGCAAGCCCCGACCTATCGGAAAAAGGCATTTGCAAATGTCCGTGTATTCCTTGAGAATATGCGGCCTTTCGGGCACCCGTGTGCCCGCTGTGCATTATGATTTGCAGCACCGACTACAGGAACGATGTTCAATGCTAACCATCCGTCTTGCCCGTGGCGGCTCCAAAAAGCGCCCGTTTTACCAACTGACCGTAACCGATTCGCGCAACCCGCGTGACGGTTCCCACAAAGAGCACGTGGGTTTCTTCAACCCTGTTGCCCGTGGTCAGGAAATCCGTCTGTCCGTGAACCAAGAGCGCGTCAACCACTGGTTGAGCGTGGGTGCACAGCCTTCTGAGCGTGTTGCTCAGTTGCTGAAGGAAGCTGCCAAGGCCGCGGCCTGAGCAATATGAACGCGACGCCAGATTCCGCTGATGACTTGATCGTCGTCGGCAAGATTTTCTCGGTACACGGCGTTCGCGGCGAGGTGAAGGTCTTTTCCTTTACCGATCCGATAGAAAACCTGCTCGACTACAAGACCTGGACGCTCAAGCGCGATGGGGTTGTCGTCAAACAGGTAGAGCTGGTCAGCGGCCGATCCACACAAAAGGATCTGGTTGCCAAGTTGAAAGGTCTGGATGATCGCGACGAAGCCCGTCTTCTGTCCGGTTACGAGATTTGCATCTCGCGCAGCCTTTTGCCCGACCTGGCCGAAGATGATTACTACTGGTATCAGCTTCAGGGCCTGAAGGTCATCGATCTGCAGGAGCAACTGCTCGGCACCATCGATCACCTGTTGGAGACCGGCGCCAACGATGTAATGGTGGTGAAGCCCTGCGCGGGCAGCCTGGATGATCGCGAACGCCTGTTGCCCTATACGGCGCAATGCGTGTTGAAGGTCGACCTGGCCGCTGGCGAGATGAGGGTGGATTGGGACGCGGACTTCTAGGCGATGGCAACCCTTCGCGTTGAAGTGATCACCCTGTTCCCCGAGATGTTCTCGGCCATCAGTGAGTACGGCATTACCAGCCGCGCGGTGAAACAGGGGTTGTTGCAACTGACCTGCTGGAACCCGCGGGACTACACCACGGACCGTCACCACACAGTGGATGACCGGCCCTTCGGCGGTGGTCCGGGGATGGTGATGAAGATCAAGCCCCTGGAGGACGCGTTGGTTCAGGCCAAGGCAGCAGCGGGGGAAGCGGCGAAGGTGATCTACCTCTCGCCCCAGGGCCGACCGCTGGTACAGGGCGCCGTGAAACAACTGGCGACTTCCGAATCCCTGATTCTGATCGCCGGGCGGTATGAAGGCATCGACGAGCGTTTCATTGAAGCTCATGTCGATGAAGAGTGGTCTGTTGGCGACTATGTGCTGTCGGGCGGTGAATTGCCCGCCATGGTCCTGATCGATGCGGTTACACGACTGCTGCCCGGAGCTTTGGGGCATGCGGACTCCGCGGAGGAAGACTCCTTCACGGACGGTCTGCTGGATTGCCCGCACTACACCCGACCGGAGGTGTATGCGGATCAGCGTGTTCCCGACGTATTGCTTAGCGGCAATCATGCACACATCCGGCGCTGGCGTTTGCAGCAGTCCCTTGGGCGGACCTACGAACGACGTGCCGATCTTCTGGAAAGACGCTCGCTTTCTGGAGAAGAGAACAAGCTGCTGGCGGAGTATCTCCGCGAGCGGAACGATAGTTAACGTATCGATGGCAATTCAGACGATTTGCCTTAGGAGCACAGCATGACCAACAAAATCATTCTGCAACTCGAAGCCGAGCAGATGAGCAAAGAAATCCCTCCCTTTGCCCCGGGCGACACCATCGTCGTTCAGGTGAAAGTGAAGGAAGGTGATCGTTCCCGTCTGCAGGCGTTCGAAGGCGTTGTTATCGCCAAGCGCAACCGCGGCGTGAACAGTGCTTTCACCGTTCGTAAAATCTCCAACGGTGTAGGTGTAGAGCGTACTTTCCAGACCTACAGCCCGCAGATCGACAGCATGGCCGTGAAACGTCGTGGTGACGTGCGTAAAGCCAAGCTGTACTACCTGCGCGACCTGTCTGGTAAAGCAGCACGTATCAAGGAAAAACTGTCCTGAGTACAGTTTGTTTCTGATGCAGGAAAAGGCAGCCTTCGGGCTGCCTTTTTTGTGGGTGAAGGTTTGTGGGCGCGTGTTGGCAGGTGAGCGCTCAATGGCGATGTTCATGTGGGAGCGCGCTCTGCCCGCGAAGGCGTCGCCCCGACTCTGCGCCCTGTTATCATCCCCGCACCCCCACAACCCTACGATCTCGATGCCAGCCCTAGACCACCCCCTGATCGACCAGTTCCTCGATGCCTTATGGCTGGAAAAAGGCCTCTCGCAAAACAGTCGCGACGCCTATCGCAGTGACCTTGCCCTGTTCAACGGCTGGCTGCAGGAGCGCGGCATCGCGCTGGAGGCCGCCGGCCGCGAGGTGCTGCTCGATCACCTGGCCTGGCGTGTCGAACAGGGTTACAAGGCGCGTTCTACAGCGCGGCTGCTGTCGGGCGCGCGCGGTTTCTACCGGTACTTGCTGCGCGAGAAGCTGATCGGCAGCGACCCGACCTTGCAGATCGATATGCCGCAGCTGGGCAAGCCGTTGCCCAAATCATTGTCCGAAGCCGACGTCGAGGCGCTGTTGCAGGCGCCGGACCTGAGCGAGCCGATCGGCCAGCGTGACCGCGCCATGCTCGAGGTGCTGTATGCCTGCGGCCTGCGGGTGACCGAATTGATCAGCCTGACCCTGGATCAGGTCAATCTGCGTCAGGGCGTGTTGCGCGTGGTGGGCAAGGGCAACAAGGAACGCCTGGTGCCCATGGGCGAGGAAGCCGTGGTCTGGGTCGAGCGCTACCTGCGCGATGGACGCCATGAACTGCTCGGCGGCAGGCCCAGTGATGTGGTATTTCCCAGCCAGCGTGGCGAGCAGATGACCCGGCAGACGTTCTGGCATCGCATCAAGCATCAAGCTCAGGTCGCCGGCATCGCCAAGTCGTTGTCGCCGCACACGCTGCGCCATGCATTCGCCACCCATCTGCTCAACCATGGCGCGGATCTGCGCGTGGTGCAGATGCTGCTCGGCCACAGCGATCTGTCGACCACGCAAATCTACACCCACGTGGCGCGCGCGCGTCTGCAGGACCTGCATGCCAAACACCATCCGCGCGGATGAAATCGGACGATTCGGTACTGTGTCGAGCGTTGTCCGCAGTCGGTCTTGTCCAATGAATGTGGTAGGCTTGCCCGGTTTATGCAGCGGGCCGTGACGAGTTGATCGTCCATCGCCCCTCAAGTCCGTCGCTCCAGGAGTTCCCATGCGCGTGACCCGTCTTTTCGCCGCCGCAGCCCTTGCGTTGGCCAGCACCTTTGCAGTGGCCGACCCGGCTGCGGAGCAAGCCATTCGCAAGACCCTGCAGACCTTGCAACTGGAAGTCCCTATCGAAAGCGTGGGCGCGAGCCCGCTCAATGGCCTGTACGAGGTCAAGCTCAAGGGCGGTCGCGTGCTGTATGCCAGTGCCGACGGCCAGTTCGTCATGCAGGGCTACCTGTTCCAGATTCAGAACGGCAAGCCGGTCAACCTGACCGAGAAGACCGAACGGCTGGCCATCGCCAAGACCATCAACGCCATTCCGGTCGCCGATACCGTGGTGTACCCGGCGGTGGGCGAAACCAAATCGCACATTACCGTATTCACCGACACCACTTGCCCGTACTGCCATAAGCTGCACGCCGAAGTCCCCGAGCTGAACCGCATGGGTGTCGAGGTCCGCTACGTGGCGTTCCCGCGCCAGGGTCTGAAGTCGGCCGGTGACGAACAGCTGCAGGCCGTCTGGTGCTCCAAGGACCGCAAGGCGGCCATGGACAAGATGGTCTCGGGCGATACCATCAAGGCGCCGTCGTGCGTCAATCCGGTTGCCAAGCAGTTCGAGCTGGGCCAGTCGATCGGTGTCAGCGGCACGCCAGCCATCGTGCTGGAAAACGGGCAGGTGATCCCTGGCTACCAGCCGGCTGCGAACGTGGCCAAGCTGGCGCTCGACGCGAAAGGCTGAGCGGCACTCGCACGTCATCAATAGCCGCAGGCTCAGGGCCTGCGGCCAGTATCACGACCGTCATCTGGGCGGTCGTTTCATGGGGAGTTCAGAGTGAAACCGGTCAAAGTAGGCATCTGTGGGTTAGGTACCGTCGGTGGCGGCACCTTCAACGTACTTCAGCGCAACGCCGAGGAGATTGCCCGCCGTGCCGGGCGCGGTATTGAAGTGGCGCAGATTGCGATGCGCTCGCCTAACCCCAACTGCCAGATTACCGGTACCCCCATTACCAACGATGTCTTCGCAGTAGCCGGCAACCCGGAGATCGATATCGTCATCGAGCTGATCGGTGGCTACACCGTCGCCCGCGAACTGGTGCTCAAGGCCATCGAGAACGGCAAGCACGTGGTTACCGCCAACAAGGCGCTGATTGCCGTGCACGGTAACGAGATTTTCGCCAAGGCGCGCGAGAAGGGCGTGATCGTCGCGTTCGAAGCTGCGGTCGCTGGTGGCATCCCGGTGATCAAGGCGATCCGCGAAGGCTTGTCGGCCAACCGTATCAACTGGGTCGCGGGCATCATCAATGGCACAGGCAACTTCATCCTGACCGAGATGCGCGAGAAGGGCCGCACCTTCGAAGACGTCCTCGCCGAAGCACAGGCACTGGGCTACGCCGAGGCCGATCCGACCTTCGACGTGGAGGGCATCGATGCCGCGCACAAGCTGACGATCCTGGCGTCCATCGCCTTCGGCATCCCGTTGCAGTTTGACAAGGCCTACACCGAGGGCATCACTCGCCTGACCACGGCCGACGTCAACTATGCCGAAGCCCTGGGCTACCGCATCAAGCACCTGGGCGTAGCACGCAGTACCGAGCGCGGCATCGAGTTGCGCGTCCATCCGACGCTGATCCCGGCTGATCGCCTGATCGCCAACGTCAATGGCGTGATGAATGCGGTGATGGTCAACGGCGATGCAGCCGGTTCCACCCTGTTCTACGGTGCCGGTGCTGGCATGGAGCCCACTGCTTCGAGCGTGGTCGCCGACCTGGTCGACGTGGTCCGGGCCATGACCTCGGACCCGGAGAATCGTGTTCCCCACCTGGCTTTCCAGCCAGACTCGCTCTCGGCCCACCCGATCCTGCCGATCGAGGCGTGCGAGAGTGCCTACTACCTGCGCATCCAGGCCAAGGATCATCCGGGAGTGCTGGCACAGGTGGCGAGCATCCTGTCCGAGCGCGGCATCAACATCGAGTCGATCATGCAGAAAGAGGTCGAGGAACATGACGGCCTGGTGCCGATGATCCTGCTGACCCACCGCGTCGTCGAACAGCACATCAATGATGCCATCAAGGCGCTGGAAGCCTTGCAGGGCGTCGTCGGGCCGGTTGTGCGCATCCGTGTCGAGCACTTGAACTAAGCGGCAGCTGCCAGAGGAATTTGCAATGCGTTATATCAGTACTCGCGGTCAGGCCCCGGCCCTGAACTTCGAAGAGGTTTTGCTCGCCGGCCTGGCCAGCGATGGCGGCCTGTACGTGCCGGAGAATCTGCCGCGTTTCACCCAGGAAGAAATTGCCTCGTGGGCAGGCCTGCTTTACCACGAGTTGGCCTTCCGAGTGATGCGCCCGTTCGTCACCGGCAGCATCCCGGACGCCGATTTCAAGAAGATTCTCGAAGACACCTACGGGGTATTCGCCCACGCCTCGATCGCCCCCTTGCGCCAGTTGGGCGGCAACGAGTGGGTGATGGAGCTGTTTCACGGGCCGACCCTGGCGTTCAAGGATTTTGCCCTGCAGCTGCTGGGTCGTCTGCTCGACTACGTGCTGGCCAAGCGTGGCCAGCGCGTGGTGATCATCGGCGCCACCAGTGGTGATACCGGCTCGGCGGCGATCGAAGGCTGCAAGCACTGCGAGAACGTCGACATCTTCATCCTGCACCCGCATGAGCGTGTGTCGGCGGTCCAACGTAGGCAGATGACCACGATCGGTGGCGACAACGTGCACAACATCGCCATCGAAGGCAACTTCGATGACTGCCAGGAAATGGTCAAGAACAGCTTCGCCGACCAGAGCTTCCTCAAGGGCACGCCGCTGGTTGCGGTGAACTCGATCAACTGGGCGCGGATCATGGCCCAGATCGTCTACTACTTCCATGCCGCGCTGCAGCTGGGCGGGCCAGCGCGTTCGGTGGCGTTCTCGGTGCCGACCGGCAACTTCGGCGACATCTTCGCCGGGTATCTGGCACGCAACATGGGCCTGCCGATCAACCAGTTGGTGGTGGCCACCAACCGCAACGACATCCTGCACCGCTTCATGAGCGGCAACCAGTACGTCAAGGAAACCCTGCACGCCACGCTGTCGCCGTCCATGGACATCATGGTCTCTTCGAACTTCGAGCGTCTGCTGTTCGACCTGCACGGTCGCAACGGCGCGGCCATTGCCGGCCTGATGGACAACTTCCGCCAGGGTGGCGGCTTCAGTGTCGAGCAGGAGCGCTGGACCGAGGCGCGCAAGCTGTTCGACTCGCTGGCTGTCAGCGACGAGCAGACCTGCGAGACCATCGCCCAGGTGTTCGCCGAGTGCGGCGAAGTCCTCGATCCGCACACGGCCATTGGCGTGCGCGCGGCCCGCGAGTGCCGACGCAGCCTGGATACGCCCATGGTCGTGCTGGGTACCGCGCACCCGGTCAAGTTCCCCGAGGCGGTGCAGAAGGCCGGCGTGGGCAAGGCCCTGGAGCTGCCACCGCATCTGGTCGATCTGTTCGAGCGCGAAGAGAAATGCACCGTACTGCCCAACGACCTGTCGGCCGTACAAGCCTTCGTCAGTCAGCACGGCAACCGCGGCAAGCCGCTCTGACGGTACGCAGCAGCGCGTCTGACGCGATCTGAAACACATAAAGCCCGCTCGATGCGGGCTTTCTGCTTTTTACAGTGCCAAGCTTATGCAACTTTTTCCCAGGCCCTTTCGGCCCGCAGGCAAGGATGCACGGCATGAGACCCACACCGACCTCGTTTTTCACGCGCGCAGGGGCGATGGCGTGGGCGGCGAGGTTGTTGATTGGCGCCTGTATCCTCTCGCCCAGCTGGGCCGTTGCTGCCCAGAGCCTGCCGTTCGCGCTCGTCGCACCGTTCGCCCAGCTTGCGCCACTGCCGCTCTCCAGTGACGAACAGCAATGGCTGCAACGCCACGGTACGCTGCGGGTGGGTGTTTCGCTGGCTGACTATGAACCCATCGACATCACCAGCGAACGCAACCGCTATCAAGGTGTGAGCGCCGATTACCTCAGTCTCGTCGGTAGTCGCCTGGGGGTCGAGCTGCGAGTACTGGGCTTCGCCCAGCGCAGCGAAGCGGTGCAAGCGCTCAAGGATGGCGAAATCGACCTGCTGACCAGTGCCAATGGGTTCGAGCAGGCCATCGCCGGCCTGGCTTTCTCCAAAGAGTACATGCCCGACCATGGCGTCATCGTGCGTCGTGCAGGCAGCAAGCGGGAAACCGAACTGGCCGGTGAAAAGGTCGCTCTCGTGGATGGCTATGCCGACGATGCCACGGTGCAGCGCGTGTATCCGAACAGCCGCATCGTCATGGCGCCCAGCCTGAGCAGCGGCCTCCAGGCGCTGCATCAGGGCGATGTCGACGCCATGATCAGCAACGAAGTCATCGTGCGTGCCTACAATGCGCTGCGTCCCTATCTCGATCTGGACATCGTTGGCCCCAGCAGCCTGCCACCGGTGGGTTACACCTTTGCCAGTCGCAAGGCCGATCCCCTGCTCGGACAGATGGTCGAACGGGCCCTGGCCAGCATCGACGACGGCCTGCGCCGCGAGATCCTGACCCGCTGGACCACTGGGCTAGGGTCGGAAATCGGTCACCACCGGGTCCCGCTGGAACCTGCCGAGCAAGCCTGGATCGCCCGGAACCGTCAGGTCCGCGTGGTTGCGACCCAATATCCGCCGTACCTTTACAGAGACCGGCAGGGAAACTGGGTAGGACTCAACAGTGAGGTGTTGGCGACGGTTTCGCACATGACGGGACTGCAGTTCGTCTACCTGCCTTCCAGTTCCATGGCCCAGAGCCTGGACATGCTCAAGCACGGCCAGGCCGACATGAACACCACGCTCTCGGAAACCCCGGAACGCAAGGCGTTCCTCAGCTTCAGTCATTCTTTCGGCGGTCAGGGCTGGGTGTTCATCGTTCGCGCCGAGGATATGCCCATCGGCCATCTGGACGAGCTCGCCGGTAAGGTGCTGGCGATTCCGGCCGAGCACGCGCTGGAAAGTGCGATCCGCACCCAATACCCGCACGTCAAGCTGGCCTTGGTCAGCACCTATGACAAGGCGCGCGAAATGGTCGCCAGCGGCGAGGCGGATGCCACCATCGACAGTGAGGTCGGGGCCTATCGGGCAGTGGGGCGTTATCCGCCGGGTGTGCTCAAGGTCGGACGCAACGTCGATGGCGAATGGTCTTCCGATCGTTTCGCCATTCGAGCTTCGGAACCTGAACTGACGGCCATCATCAACAAAGCGCTGGAAGCTTATCCCGTAGCCGAGTTGCGTGCGGCGCGTCTGAAATGGCTGGGTGCGGTCGTGCCGCCGGAGCCCATGTGGCAACGCATCGCCACCTGGGTCTATTGGCTGCTGGCGGCGGCCCTCGTGCTGGGCGCCGTATCGCTGGTGTGGAGTGGCCGACTCAAGGCGCAGATCCGTCAGCGACTCGAGGCCGAGCATGCGCTCAACGACCAGCTCGCCTTCCAGCGCGCATTGCTCGATGGCATTCCCAGCCCCATCTATGTTCGCGACCTGCAGGCGCGGCTGTTGTCCTGCAACAAAAGCTATGAGCAAAGCTTTGCCACCCGCCTGCAGGACATCAAGGGGCGTACGCTGCAGGAGGTCGTCGTGGTGAACTCGGACGAAGCGGAGCAGATGCATCGCGACTACCTCAAGTTGCTGGACGATCAGCAGCCGGTGTCTGCGGATCGGCAGATCCTGATGCACGGCCGCAAGGTCCATGCCTGGCAATGGATCGTGCCGTTCTACAACGCCGAGGGCCAGCTTCAGGGCTTGCTGGGCGGCTGGATCGATATTTCCGAGCGCAAACGTCTCGAAGATCAACTGGTAGAGGCTCGACACATCGCCGAGCAGGCCAACCAGGCCAAGAGTGCTTTTCTGGCGACCATGAGCCATGAAATCCGTACGCCCATGGCGGCCATGATCGGCCTGCTCGAGTTGGAGCGCGAACGGCGCAGGCGCGACGAGCAACCGGTGTCAGAGGCACTCGAGGTGGTCTGGCGCTCGGCACAGGAACTCATCGCCCTGATCGGCGATAGCCTGGATCTGGCGAAAATCGAGTCGGGCAGCCTGCAGTTGGCCGAACAAGTGACCGAAGTCAGGCCGTTCTTCGAAGGCATGCTCAGCCTGTTCTCGGCTCAGGCCCTGTGCAAGGGGGTGGGGCTCACTCTCCACATTGCACCGGCCATACCCAAAACGTTCTCCTTCGACCCGCTGCGGCTGCGGCAAGTCGTGCACAACCTGCTCGGCAATGCATTGAAGTTCACTCGCCAGGGCAGTGTGACTCTGACTGTCGATGCGCGGTTGCTCGATTCGACGCTTTGGCGGATGTACGTCAAGGTCAGCGACACTGGCGCGGGTATCGCACCCGCGCAACAGGCCAGGTTGTTCAAGCCTTTCGTTCAAGGCGGGGTGGACGCGCAGCAGGAAGCCGCCGGCACGGGGCTGGGTTTGACCATCTGCAAGCAACTGGTTCAGCTTATGGGCGGTGCCATTAGCCTGCACAGTACCGAAGGCAGGGGCACGCAGGTCGAGGTGCAGCTCGATGTCCGGCACGAGGTAGAGCCCGAGGAGGACGCGGTATCGGTCGTGCAGGCCCGGCCCGACAGTGCTGCTCTGGATATTCTGATCGTGGACGATCTGTCGGCCAATCGCATGGTACTGACTCAGCAGTTGCAATTTCTCGGTCATAGCGTGCAGGACGCCAGCGACGGCGTAACTGCCCTGGCGGTCTGGCAGGCAGGGCATTTCGATCTGGTGCTTACCGACTGCAACATGCCAGGAATGAGTGGCCATGCCTTATGTAAGGCCATTCGCCAACAAGAAGTCGAAACCGGTGTAGATCCTGTCAGACTCATTGGGTGCACTGCCAACGCCATGCAGGATGAGCGCGTGCGTTGTGCCGAAGCGGGTATGGATGAACTGCTGGTGAAGCCGATAGCGCTGGACAAGCTGGCGCAGATCATCGCCGACATCTCTGTGCAAAAAACTGGCACGACGTTTTCACATCAGCGACGGAAGTCGCTCACTGCAAGGAAAATTCCCTAGCAATTTAGGACTTGTCCTATCCCAAGTGATTAGCCTCACCTCTAAAGTGCCGGTCAATGCGCAGCTTCATGCGCCACTGCGAGGTTTTCATCCATGCATTCGCTCAGGGTTCTGGTACTCGAAGACATTCCGTACCAGTTGATCGCCATGCACCAGGTGCTCAATGCCTGTGGTGTATTCGATGTGCTGACCGCGCAGAACTTCAACGCGGCGTGTCTCTCGCTGGAGAAGCGCCAAGGTGTCGATATCGTCATCTGCGAGATGAACGTGATTGGCCTGGACATGGGTGAGCTGATCCTTCACTTGGCCGCTACCGGGCTCGCGCGGTCGCTGATTATCTACAGCAACGGATCCCAGCCGCTCAAACCGCTGATCGCATTGGCCCGGCAGCATCGACTGCCGTTGCTGGGGGTGCTGGACACGCCAGTATCGACCGTTGCCGTGCATCGGCTGCTGCAGGGTTATCAGCACCAACTCAATGCACGGACCTTGCTACCCCTGCCCGAAGTGCATGAGATCAGTCACTTCGAAGGCATCTGGCCTTCGCCTTTGCGGCCATGAAGCTGCCAGACAGCGTACTGCGTGTCGTATTTGACGTGGATCATTTCAGCCCTTGGGACTGAAGGTAGATGTACAGAGCGGCATCGTTGCCGATGCCCAGCTTGCGCATGGCGCTGATCTTTTGTGCACTGATTGTTTGCTTGCTGCGATTGAGCTGGGCTGCGATATCGTTGACCGAAAGGCCTTGCGCAAGTAATCGCGTTATTTCCAGCTCGCGAGCGGACAGGTCGACATGGCCAGTGGATAGGCTCATAGAGGCATGATCCGGCAGCGATAACAGGCTTTTTATCGATTGCGCCATGAACGGCTTGTTGCGCTTGAGACTGGCAATCGCTGCCGGCAATTCGTCGACGAGACTGGTCTTACCCAGTAGACCCGCTACCCCCAAGTTCAGAATTTCCCGCAGCAGGCCTGGATTGGTCAACATGGTGACGACCAGCACGGGCAGATTTGGCCAATGCCGGCGGACGTATCCGATCAGCCTCAGGCCATCACTCTGGTCCTCAGAGGGCATCATGAAGTCGGTGATCAGAAGCCCACATTCGGTAGCTTCAAGGCAGCGCGTCAGCTCCTGCGGCGAAGCCGCTTCGGCTACTACGCGCACGCTGGGATCTCGCTCCAGCACGGCACGCAGGCCGATACGAAAGATCGGGTGGTCATCGGCCAGCACGATCCTCAGCGGGGCGATCAGTGGGTCGGTCAAGGCAGGCTCCGGTGACGGGCAGATCAGGCGGCGAATTCTGGCACAGCTGTGGCCTATTCCTGATCTGTTTTGTAGTCCATTTCTGGGATGGCAGCCACTGAATCTCATATTCAGAAAGGTCTTACGTTAGCAATGCCAAATTCTTCGGGTATTCCCGGAGATAGTCTGACGTAGGGTGGCCAGAACTTTTCTCCGCGAGAAGGGGTCAGTGTCTTGCACCTTAAGAATTCGAACAGACGAGTGGTGATGCGATGAAGAATATCAGCCTGTTGCTCAATGAAGCTCTGACCCCGTATCGCGTGATTCTCGAAGGGCAGGACAACCTTGGCAATTGTCAGGTGGTAGTAATGAGCGAGGCTGGAAGCGTGGTGACCAAGCGTTCGGTCAACCGCAGCCAATTCGAAGATTTGCGCTCCTTTACCGATGTCGTCGATGGCTTGCACCGCGACCTGCTTGTTGCCGAAGGACGATTGGAGCCGTCGATGATCGCGGCGTTGCGCAACGTTTCGCAAAGTGTCGGGTTCAACCACGCGCTGGCTTGAGCTGAGCGGCCTGTCTCTCATCTGCGCGGTGAGCCCTTCGCGGGCAGAGCCCGCTCCCACAGTATTTAGCGGGGGGGGGAGCACGTTTCCATAGGCCTTCGCGGGCAGGGCCCGCTCCCACTGGGGAAGTAGGTGCATTTACCGGGAAGGCTGCACGCGCTTCGGCGAATACTCTGGAGCCCATACCCCCAGTCAGCGCTGGTTGCAGTAAGTCTCTTTGCCCCCTGTGTTGAATAACGCCTGGGTTTCGCGCAGATAACCGGGTTGTTCACGGGGCGACAGCCATTGCGCGTAGAGCTGCGCCAACTGGGTGTTGCGCAGCTCCAGCAGCACTGGGTTCAATGCGTCCACCACGCGACGCCCGGTGGGGCTATCGGAGCAACCAACGTGCACGATCTGTGTACTTGCCGCACCCTTGATCGGGACCTGCACCAGTTGCTCCGGATCCAGGCCTTCCTGGCGCGCCTGGTAGCGAGCTTCCAGCCAGTAGCCTAGCAGGGCTTTGATCCGTCCCAGTCTTTCCATGCGCAGCAAGCTGCCCATGGCGTCGTTGCCATGGTGGGCAAGAATCTGACTACCTTGAGCGTCAGCCAGGATCGAATCGACGACGCGGCCGTAGCTGCGTCCGGCGATGGTGCCCAAGGCGATGGTACCGCTATGCAGAAGGGCGCTCAGGTCGACCTTGCCGTCTTCCATGAACCGGGCAATGAGCGGTAGATCGCTGCGCTGCATGATGAGTGCACTGCTCAGCACATTCATGCTGGGCACGGAATAAAAGATGGTCTGCTCGCGTTCAGCTGTCCATAGCAGCGCTGGATCGCAATAAAGGCCTGGTTCGGCGAGCATCTGCGAAGCCCTCGCACGGTTGACCCTGAGCACAGCGTGGTCATAGTCCGGCAAGGCTGCGCGCAGCAGCGGCAGGGTCTGATCGACAGCGCCGCGGTTGCGGTCCGGGCCTCTGGCAATGGTCAGCGGCGCCAGGTCGCGCAGCAGCCAGGTGATGGTTTCCCGACCCTGTGCGTGGGGGGCGGTGAGCAGGCAGGCGCAGAGCGCTAGTGACAGGAGAAGGCTGCCGGTTGGCAGGATTCTGGGGCATAAGTCCATGGCAGTCCTTGCGCAGGGAGTGGAGCGGGGGTGTCCGTTTTTGAAACACTGCGCCATCTTTGCACACACTGGTGCATGATCAAAACGCGCCGCGGCGTCGCAGTGGCCGATGGTGGTCGTTGAACAAAGCCTCATCGGGTAGACTACCGGCCTTTTCCCGTTCCCAAGAAGCTTGCCTAATGGCCCAGCCGTCGACCACGTACAAATTCGAACTGAACCTGACCGATCTTGACCGCAGCGTTTACGAGAGCGTCAAGCAGACCATCGCCCGTCACCCCTCCGAAACCGAAGAGCGAATGGCCGTTCGCTTGCTGGCGTATGCCCTGTGGTACAACGAGCACCTCTCTTTCGGCCGCGGTCTGTCGGATGTCGATGAAGCTGCGCTGTGGGAAAAGAGTCTGGACGGGCGGATCCTGCATTGGATCGAAGTCGGTCTGCCCGATGCCGAACGGCTCACCTGGTGTTCGCGGCGTACCGAGCGTACCAGTCTGCTGGCCTATGGCAGCCTGCGCGTGTGGCAGACCAAGGTGGTCGATGCGGTCAAGAACCTGAAGAACGTCAACATCGCCGCAGTGCCTCAGGAAGTGCTCGAGACCCTGGCCAAGGACATGCCTCGGGTCATCAAGTGGGACGTCATGATCAGCGAGGGCACGGTGTTCGTCACCGATGACCGCGGTCAGCACGAAGTCCAGCTCGAGTGGCTGTTGGGCGAGCGCTAGGCCGCCCGGTTTCACCTTTCCTCTTTTGTCTTGCAGTGAGAACCGCCCCAGGCACCATGCGCATCGAACCCCGTCAGTTGCCCCAGATCCTGCCCTTCCTCGGCGATATGCCGCCCCTGCTCAATCGCCTGTACGCAGCGCGTGGCGTATCGAGTGCGCAGGAGCTGGACAAGAGCCTGGCGCGCCTGATTCCCTTCCAGCGGCTCAAGGGTATCGAGGCCGCTGTCGAGCTGTTGGTGACGGCCATCGACCTGCGTCAGCGCATTCTCATCGTCGGCGACTTCGATGCCGACGGTGCCACAGCCAGTGCGGTGGGAGTGCTCGGGCTACGCCTGCTGGGCGCTGCTCATGTCGATTACCTGGTGCCCAATCGCTTCGAGTTCGGCTACGGCCTGACCCCCGAGATCGTCGAAGTTGCCCTGCAGCGCGAGCCACAGTTGCTGGTGACGGTCGACAACGGTATTTCCAGCGTCGAGGGCGTGGCGGCGGCGAAGGCTGCCGGGCTGCAGGTGCTGGTGACCGACCACCACTTGCCGGGGCACGAGTTGCCGGCTGCGGATGCCATCGTCAACCCCAATCAGCCGGGCTGCGAGTTCCCGAGCAAGAATCTGGCCGGGGTCGGCGTGATTTTCTACGTGTTGATGGCCCTGCGCGCACGGCTGCGTGAATTGGGCCGCTATGCCCAGGTGGCGCAACCCAACATCGGCGAGCTCCTCGATCTGGTGGCGCTGGGCAGCGTGGCGGACGTCGTGCCGCTGGATGCCAACAACCGCATTCTGGTGCATCAGGGGCTGGAGCGAATTCGTGCGGGTCGAGCCCGTCCCGGTATCAAAGCGATTCTGGAGGTGGCACGTCGCGAGGCTGCGCGGATCACCTCGACCGATCTGGGCTTTATCCTCGGGCCGCGCCTCAATGCAGCCGGGCGTCTGGACGACATGAGCCTGGGCATCGAGTGCCTGTTGAGCACCGATCTGCCCAGCGCCCAGACGATTGCCTCGCAGCTCGATGGGTTGAACCAGGACCGCAAGTCGATTGAGCAGGGCATGCAGCGCGAAGCCCTGACCCAGCTCAAGGACCTGGCGGTGGAATCCATGCCGTTCGGCCTGTGCCTGTTCGACGCGCAGTGGCACCAGGGTGTGATCGGCATCCTTGCCTCGCGCCTCAAGGAGCGCTACCACCGGCCGACCATTGCCTTCGCCGATGCGGGCGACGGCTTGCTCAAGGGCTCGGCGCGTTCGGTGCAGGGCTTTCACATTCGCGACGCACTGGATGCCGTGGCGGCCAGTCATCCGCAGTTGATCAGCAAGTTCGGTGGACATGCCATGGCGGCGGGATTGACCTTGCCGCAGGAGAACTTCCCGGCGTTCTGTGAGGCGTTCGATGCCCAGGTGCGCAGCCAGCTGTGCGAGGAAGACCTGACCGGACGCCTGCTGTCCGACGGCACTTTGGGCGTCGAGGAGTTCCACCTGGAGCTGGCGCGCGCCCTGCGCAATGCCGGGCCCTGGGGGCAGCATTTTCCCGAGCCGATGTTCCATGGCGTGTTTCAACTGGTGGAGCAGCGAGTGGTTGGCGAGCGTCATCTCAAGGTCACGCTCAAGACCGAGTGCGGCAGTGTCAGCCTGGACGGTATCGCCTTCGGCGTCGACCGCGAGGTATGGCCCGATCCGTCGGTACGCTGGGTGCAGCTGGCCTACAAGCTGGACCTCAACGAGTTTCGCGGACGCGAGACGGTGCAGTTGCTGATTACCCACATCGAGCCGCGCTGACAGGCGGAACCACGGTCGCGGCCGGGTTGTCGACTGATCTTCAAGAGCGAGATGGGTACGTCCGCCATGGCTATCGGCCGACGGCCTCTCGTTACACGTGGAACTGCCAACCGAGGTGCCCGATGAGCATGCTGCTCGAACCCTATACCCTCCGCCAGCTGACCCTGCGCAACCGCATCGCGGTTTCACCGATGTGCCAGTACTCCAGCGTCGATGGCCTGGCCAACGACTGGCATCTGGTGCACCTGGGCAGTCGTGCCAGCGGCGGTGCCGGTCTGGTCTTCACCGAAGCCACCGCCGTGACGGCCGATGGTCGTATCACACCTGAAGACCTCGGTCTGTGGAACGACGAGCAGATCGAACCGCTGCAGCGCATCACCCGCTTCATCACCTCACAGGGCGCGGTGCCGGCGATCCAGCTGGCCCATGCCGGGCGCAAGGCCAGTACCTGGCGACCCTGGTTGGGCAAGCATGGCAGCGTGCCGGTCAATGAAGGTGGCTGGGTGCCGGTGGGGCCCTCGCGGATCGCCTTCGACCCGCAACACACCGCACCCACTGCGCTGGACGAAGCCGCCATCAAGGACATCGTCCAGGCGTTCGTCGCCGCCACCAAGCGCGCATTGACCGCCAACTTCAAAGTGGTCGAGGTTCATGCGGCCCACGGTTATCTGCTGCACCAGTTCCTGTCGCCGCTCAGCAATCAGCGTCAGGATCAGTATGGGGGTAGTTTCGAAAACCGAATTCGTCTGACCCTGGAGGTCACGCAAGCCATTCGCGAGGTCTGGCCCGAGGAATTGCCCGTTTTCGTCCGCGTATCCGCGACCGACTGGGTCGAAGACGGCTGGAACCCGGACGAAACCGTCGAGTTGGCCAAACGCTTGAAGGGGCTGGGCGTGGACCTGATCGACGTATCGTCGGGCGGGAGCTCAGCTAATGCCGAGATTCCAACCGGACCAGGCTATCAGACACGTTTTGCCGAGCGGGTTCGCAAGGAGGCGGATCTCGCCACGGGCACCGTGGGCATGATCACCGATCCGGCCCAGGCCGAGCATATCCTGCGCACCGGTCAGGCTGACATCATCCTGCTTGCGCGTGAACTGCTCCGCGATCCGTACTGGCCCCTGCACGCCGACGAAGACCTGGGCGGGCGCCTGGCCACCTGGCCAGCCCAGTACCAGCGCGCCACCCACCGCGATCAGCCGATCCTGGAATCGGACCTGCGCGACTGATCGTCATCCGGCGTTTCAATGATGGCCTCTTCGCCCCTGGAATCATGGGACGAAGAGGCCATGCCGCTTCAGTCCATCAGACGTACTTGCGCTTTTCCGGAGCCGGAGGGAAGTACTGGTAGAGCCAGGTTTCGCTCAACGTGCGCCCCTGGGTCTTGATGAACAAACGCATGTCCACCGGATCGACGCTGTCGCTGGTGGGGTACCAGTCGAACAGCACGCGGAAGCCCTTGATGTCCGGCAACTCCAACACCTGAATGTCCTGCACCTTGCCGCCCGAGGCCGTGATGATGGGTTCGATCGGCGTTTTCAGCGATTCCAGCCCGCCACCGGTGAAGTCCACGGCGAACCGTCGTGCCCAGACGTTGGGGTAATGCTCGCCCGGCGCCCAGCCTTCGGTGAAACCACCCATCCCGGAGCGCGTTGCCGCGACACGCGCAAGCGGCGTGCCGACCGGTGCCAGGGCACTCCAGTACAGCTTGTAGCCGAAATTCAGGGAGTTGCCGGCCTTGACCGGATTCTTGGGTGTCCAGAAGGCGACGATGTTGTCCATGGTTTCGCCGGTGGTCGGCAACTCCACCAGATCGATGGCGCCTTCGCCCCAAGCGGTGGTCGGCTCGACCCACAGGCTCGGACGCTTGTGGTACCAATCGACCGTATCCTGATAGTTGCTGAAGTTGTGGTCGGTCTGGATCAGGCCGAAGCCTTTTGGATCGACATCGGCAAAAGCATTGAACCGCACGCGGTCCGGGTTGTTCAGCGGTCGGCAGATCCATTCGCCATTGCCGCGCCACATGGCCAGGCGATCCGAATCGTGGATCTGTGGATGAATGGTGTCGCACATGCGCCGCTCGTGGTTGCCGCAGCTGAACATGCTGGTCATCGGTGCCACACCCAGTTGCTCGATGTCCTGACGCGCGTTGATGTGCGCATCGATGTCCATGACCACGCGCTCTGCCTGGCAATCGATGTCGAAGCGATAGGCGCCGGTGGCACTCGGTGAGTCGAGCAGGGCATAGACCACGAAGCGGGTGCTGTCCTTGCTTGGCGTTTCGAACCAGAACTTGGTGAAGTCGGGAAACTCTTCCTGCTTCTTGGCATAGGTATCGATCGCCAGGCCGCGCGCGGACAGACCGTATTGGCCGGTTGCATCGACGGCGCGGAAGTAGCTGGCGCCGAGGAAGGACACCACGTCATGGCGTTCGAGGTTGGGCGCCTTGAACAGCTTGAAGCCGGCGAAGCCCAGATCGCCCTTGAGCTGCGAGGTGTCGACCGTGGTGTTCTGGTAGTTGAACAGCGGCGGATGGAAATGCACTTCGCGCGCTTGCTTGCGATCGGCATCGACGCTGTACATGCGCACCGGGGTGCGGAAGCCCATGCCGACGTGGAAGAACTGCACGTCCAGCTGGCCATTGAGGTCGTTCCACAACGAATGGTTGGCGTCGTAGCCAATCGCATTGAATTGCTGCGGCGTCATGTTTGCCAAGGTCGGGGGCAGGGTCTGCTTGTTGCTGACATAGGCCTGTGCGGCCAGGCTCTTGGCCTGGGCCTTGAGCATGTCGAAGCTGAACGGCTCGGCTTCGCCATCGGCGGTGGCGGCCAGGGCCTGGGCGGCGAACAGCCCGGTGCCGGACAGTCCGGTATAGGCCGCGAGGGCCATCGACGCTTTCAGAAGGTGTCTGCGGTGCATAGCTAACCTGTTCTGAATCAACCTCGGTCGCTCCAAGCGACCTGCGAGGCTCAAATGGGAAGGTTTGGGCCTGCCTTGTCCAAACGCAGCGAACTGTACACAGATACCGGAATGACCGATGTGTTCGCAAACTCCTGTAAAAAAGTTTTCCGGATATGTCCCCGTCGACCCCTCGATTGACTGTTGTGGCCGATCATTTGCGCAACATCCCGAAGCAAATCACCATTCGAGCCAAGCAACGGAATGCCCTTACTCTCGTCAAACGTTTCTCCCATTGACGAGACCAAAAAATGAACACGCGTGGCTTGCTCGACCAGTTGTTCAAATCCGGCCAGGAGCTGCTGAAGAACAAAAGCGGCGGTGGCTCTTCACCCCTGGGTGGCGCCGGTGGTGTCGCCGGTGCACTCGGCGGTCTGCTTTCCGGCAAAGGCGGCGCGGGTGGTGCGTTGGGTGGCCTGTTGTCCGGCGGCAAGGGCGCGCTGACCGGTGGCGCCATGGGCCTGCTGCTCGGCAACAAGAGCGCACGCAAGTACGGCGGCAAGGCGTTGGCCTATGGTGGCCTGGCAGCGTTGGGCGTCATTGCCTACAAGGCCTATGGCAACTGGCAGGCCCAGCAGCAGAGCGCGCCACGTGGCGAGCCGCAGACGGTCGACCGGGTGCCGCCCCAGCAGGTCGAGGAACACAGCCAGGCCATCCTCAAGGCGTTGGTTGCGGCAGCCAAGTCCGATGGCCATGTGGACGAACGCGAACGTGAACTGATCGAAGGCGAGTTCACTCGCCTGGATTCGGACAACGAGCTGCAGCAGTGGCTACACGCTGAATTGAACAAGCCGCTGGACCCGGTGGATGTGGCACGCGCTGCCAAGACCCCGGAGATAGCCGCCGAGATGTACATCGCCAGCGTCATGATGGTGGATCAGGAGCACTTCATGGAGCGGGCCTACCTGGACGAACTGGCCAAGCAGCTGTCCCTCGACCCTGCGCTGAAGCTGGAATTGGAAAAGCAGGTTCGTCAGGCCGAAGCCGAGGTCGCGTGAGGTGAATAGACGGGTTGAACGGAGGGCGTCACCGTTCATCCGTCGATCGCGACGTCGGTCGGCAATAGTCATGCGTTGATCACGCGGCAACTGGCATTACCCTCGCTGATGAACGAAAGTTGAGCAACAGCGCGAAATCGCCTGAGGTAGGGCTATACTCAGGCGATTTTTCGTTTGTGCTGTAGGAATTTTCGAGGGTTGACTGTGAAGAACTGGTCCTTGCGCCACCGCATCCTGGCGAGTTTCGCCGTTGTCATCGCAATCATGCTGTTGATGGTCGTGGTGTCCTATTCACGTCTGCAGACCATCGAGACCAACGAAACCAAGGTGCGCACCGACAGTGTGCCGGGCGTGGTATTCAGCTCCATGATCCGCAGTGCCTGGGTGGACAGCTACGTCTATACCCAGCAACTGGTGGGCCTGAGCTATCAGCGCGAACTGATCACGGCCGACGAGGACCAGTACAAGAGCTTCGCCGAGCGCCTGACCCAGCAGATGGCCAATTACCGCAGCACCGTCCAGGACAGCGAAGACCAGGCCGCTTTCGAAGAATTCGAGCGGATGCGCGTGATCTATGAAAAAACCCTGGCCGACGTGCTGGAAGCCTATCGTCTGCGCAAGTTCAGCGAAGCCCAACAGATGGCCATCGACGACCTGACGCCGGCCTGGGTCGCCGGGCGCAAGCAACTCAATACCTTGATCGATCGCAATCGCGAGGGGGCCGAGAAGGCCACTACGGCCATCGACTCTTCGGTGGCCGCGGCCAAGGTCAGCCTGGTGATCTCGCTTCTGGTGGCAATCATCGTCGCCGGTATCTGCGGGCTGTGGCTGCTGCGCACCATCATGGCGCCCATGCAGAAGATCGTGCGGATCCTGGAGGTCATGCGCAACGGCGACCTGAGCACTCGCCTGAGCCTGGCGCGCAAGGACGAATTCAACGAGGTCGAGCTGGGCTTCAACGACATGATGACCGAACTCACCGCGCTGGTGGCCCAGGCGCAGCGATCGTCGGTGCAGGTCACCACCTCGGTGACCGAAATCGCCGCAACGTCCAAGCAGCAACAGGCCACGGCGACCGAAACCGCCGCAACGACCACCGAAATCGGCGCGACTTCGCGAGAAATCGCTGCCACCTCGCGCGATCTGGTGCGGACCATGGGTGAGGTCACTTCGGCAGCCGACCAGGCATCCTCCCTGGCCGGTTCCGGTCAGCAGGGTCTGGCGCGCATGGAAGAAACCATGCATCAGGTCATGGGCGCTGCGGAGCTGGTCAACGCCAAGCTGGCGATCCTCAATGAGAAGGCCGGCAACATCAACCAGGTGGTGGTGACCATCGTCAAGGTGGCAGACCAGACCAACCTGCTGTCGCTCAACGCCGCCATCGAGGCCGAGAAGGCCGGCGAGTACGGTCGCGGCTTTGCGGTGGTCGCCACCGAAGTACGCCGTCTCGCCGACCAGACCGCCGTGGCCACCTATGACATCGAGCAGATGGTGCGCGAGATTCAGTCGGCGGTTTCGGCCGGGGTCATGGGCATGGACAAGTTTTCCGAGGAGGTGCGCCGCGGCATGTTCGAGGTGCAGCAGGTCGGCGATCAGCTGTCGCAGATCATCGGCCAAGTGCAGGCCTTGGCGCCGCGCGTGCTGATGGTCAACGAGGGCATGCAGGCGCAGGCCACCGGTGCCGAACAGATCAACCATGCGTTGGCGCAGTTGGGTGATGCCAGCAGTCAGACGGTGGAATCGCTGCGTCAGGCCAGCTTCGCCATCGACGAGCTGAGTCAGGTCGCCACCGGACTGCGCGGCGGCGTCTCGCGCTTCAAAGTCTGATGGGCGCGATGCCGATCGCCGCGCGCAACAAGCTGTTCCTGCTGTTTCGCATCGCACAGGAGCGCTTCGCGCTGGATGCGCTGGAGGTGGCGGAGGTTCTGCCGTTGCTGCCGCTCAAGCCGGTCCCGCAGGCGCCGGCGTGGGTGGCCGGTGTATTCGCCCATCGCGGTCGGGTGGTGCCGGTGCTGGACGTCAGCGCGTTGAGCTTTGGCGTCCCAGCAGTTCGCCGCACCAGTACGCGTCTGGTGCTGGTGCACTACCCGAACGACCAGGCCGGTCCTCAGGCTCGCCTGGGGCTGATCGTCGAATTCGCCAGCGAAACGCTGCGCTGCGATCCACGCGACTTCAAACCCAGTGGTGTGCATAACCGTGCCACGCCCTACCTGGGGCCAGTGCGCGAAGACAGTCAGGGTCTGTTGCAGTGGTTGCGCGTGCAGGATCTGCTCGAACCGGCCGTGCGCGAACTGCTCTTTGCCCCGCAGTTGGCGGCCTCGGTCGTGGAGGAGGGCGCGCAATGAGTGACGACCAGCGCTTCGTGCGCTTTCTGCGTGACCGCATCGGCCTGGATGTGGCGTCGGTGGGTCCGGCGTTGATCGAGCGCGCAGTCGCGCAGCGCAGCCAAGCCGCGCATGCCCCGAACCTGGACGCCTACTGGACGCTGTTGCAGGGCTCGGCAGCGGAGCAGCAGGCATTGATCGAGGCGGTCATCGTTCCGGAAACCTGGTTCATGCGCTACCCCGAATCCTTCGCCGCGCTGTGCAAGGTCGCCAAGGCGCGCCTCGCCGAACGGCCCGGCGTGCCGCTGCGTATCCTCAGCCTGCCCTGTTCGACGGGCGAGGAGCCTTATTCGATCGCCATGGCTTTGCTCGATGCCGGGCTGGCGCCGGAGCAGTTCAGCGTGGACGGCGTGGACATCAGCCCACTCTCGGTGAGCCGGGCGACACGGGCGATCTATGGGCGCAATTCGTTTCGCGGAGCGCCGCTGACGTTTCGTGATCGACATTTTGCGCCGACGGATGAGGGTTACCTGCTCGCACCACAAGTTCGCGCGCAGGTGCGCCTACAGGTGGGCAACATTCTCGATCCGCTGTTGCTGGGCGGCGAGCGCGCCTATGACTTCGTGTTCTGTCGCAACCTGCTGATCTATTTCGACCTGCCGACCCAGCAGCAGGTGTTCGAAGTGCTGAAGAAACTGACTCACGAAGACGGCGCACTGTTCATCGGGCCGGCCGAGGGCAGTCTGCTTGCGCGGTTGGGCATGCGCCCGATCGGTATCGCGCAGTCGTTCGCCTTCGTCCGCGATCGTCAGGTTGCGCCTGCGCCTACGCCCTTGGCCCCTGCGCCGGCGCGGTTGCAGATACCGATCAAGTTGCTGCCCGAGCCTGGTCGGCAGTCGGCGCGTCCCCGCACACGAGTGCTGGCGCTGCCGGTGGCCAACGCCGTCGAAACGGCGGCGAGCGACGGCGCAGCCTTGCTTGCGCAGATCGCCAGGCTCGCCAACGAAGGTAAAAGTACAGAGGCCCAGGCGGCGTGCGATGCCTACCTGCGCAGCCATGGGCCCGATCCCCAGGTGTTCTACTGGCTGGGCCTGCTCAGTGACGTCGGCGGCCAGATGCTGCAGGCCCAAGGTTACTACCGCAAAGCGTTGTACCTCGATCCACAGCACGCCGAGGCGTTGGCTCACCTGGCCATGCTCCTCACCGCCCAAGGCGACATCGCCGGTGCGCGGCGCCTGCAGGAGCGTGCCGCACGCAATGACCGGCCGCAGGCGCAGGAGCATGAACGATGACGGCCCCGGACCTGATCGACATCGATGCCCAGCAGATCGATGACTGCTGGAACCGCATCGGCATTCATGGTGATAAATCCTGCCCACTGCTGGCCGAGCACATCCACTGCCGCAACTGCGCGGTGTATGCCTCGGCGGCGGTCCGTCTGCTGGACCGCTATGCTTTGGATCGCCAGCACGCGCCCCTGCATTACAGCGAAGCGGTAGGAAGGGTCGAAAGCAAATCCCTGGTTCTGTTTCGCCTGGCCGATGAGTGGCTGGCGCTGGCCACCCGCTGCCTGGTGGAGGTGGCGCCGGTGCAGGCCGTGCATTCGCTGCCGCACCAGCGCTCGCGAGCGTTGCGCGGTGTTGCCAACGTACGCGGCGCGCTGGTGCCGTGTCTGGCGTTGGAGGAGCTGCTGGGCATCGACACTCAGCATGCGACCCCAGCCGCTTCCACGCGGGTCATGCCGCGCATGCTGATCGTCGCCATAGACGGCGGCTCGGTGGTGGTGCCGGTGGAGGAAGTGGACGGTATCCATCGCATCGATCTGGTCGAGCTCGAACAGGCTTCCACGGCCACGACCCAGGCGGGCGCGCGTTTCACTCAAGGCGTTCTGCCATTTCGTGGGCGCAGCGTGCGCCTGCTCGACGACACGGCGCTGCTGCAGGCCATGAACCGGAGCCTGACATGACCCCGGAGCAGATGCGCGACGCCTCGTTGCTGGAACTGTTCAGCCTGGAAGCCGAGGCCCAGACCCAAGTGCTCAATGCCGGGCTGTTGGCCCTGGAGCGCAACCCGACCCAGGCCGACCAACTGGAAGCGTGCATGCGCGCGGCCCATTCGCTCAAGGGCGCCGCGCGCATCGTCGGACTGGACGCCGGAGTGCGCGTGGCCCACGTCATGGAAGATTGCCTGGTAGCGGCCCAGGAACGGCGCGTGTACCTGATGGCCGAGCACATCGATGCGCTGCTGCTGGGCACCGATTTGCTGATGCGTATCGGCACGCCCGGTGCCGGCGCGCCCGGCACGCACGATATCGATGCCTACGTGGCGCAGATGGCGGCGGTGATGGATCCGTTGGCCGCCGCCGCAGCGCAGCTCTCGCCCACAATGCCACCGGCTGCACCTGCGCCGGTCGAGCTACCCATGGACACCCCGCCCGAGGCGTCCCCCGTCACCGAACTGGCGGACGCAACGCCAGCCTTGGACGATTTCGTGGCCGAACTCCCGGCGAACCGGGCACGTCGGGTCAGTGACACCGGCGAGCGGGTATTGCGCGTCACGGCGGAACGTTTGAACAGCCTGCTGGACCTGTCGAGCAAATCGCTGGTGGAAACCCAACGGCTCAAGCCCTATCTGCTGACCATGCAGCGTCTCAAGCGCATGCAGGCGCAGAGCATCCGTGCGCTCGGCGGCCTTGCCGAACAATTGCAGCTCGAAGGGCAGAGCGCCGAGGTGCGCGATGCCTTGGCGCAGGCCCAGTCGCTGCTGGACCAGACCCAGCAGATGCTGCTGCAGCAGACTGCGGAGCTGGATGATTTCGGCTGGCAGGCCAGCCAGCGCGCGCAGTTGTTGTACGACACGGCGCTGGCCTGTCGCATGCGCCCGTTCGCCGACATGCTGGGCGGTCAGGAGCGCATGGTCCGCGACCTGGGCCGCTCGCTGGGCAAGCAGGTGCGGCTGGACATCGAAGGCGAGAAAACCCAGGTCGACCGCGACGTTCTGGAAAAACTCGAAGCGCCGCTGACCCACCTGCTGCGCAACGCCGTCGACCACGGTATCGAAACCCCCGAGCAACGCCTGCTGGCCGGCAAGCCTGGCGAAGGCCGGGTGCTGCTGCGCGCCTCCCACCAGGCAGGCTTGCTGGTGCTGGACCTGAGCGACGACGGCGGTGGGGTCGATCTGGCGGCGCTGCGCCGCAGCATTGTCCAGCGCGGCTTGTCGGCCGCCGATACGGTGGAGCAGCTCAGTGAAGAGGAGCTGCTCAGCTTTCTGTTCCTGCCCGGCTTCAGCATGCGCGACACGGTCACCGAGGTGTCGGGAAGAGGCGTCGGGCTGGATGCGGTGCTGCATCTGATTCGCCAACTGCGTGGCTCGGTCGAGCTCATCCAGGTGCCGGGGCAGGGCAGCCGTTTTCACATCGAGGTGCCGCTGACCCTGTCGGTAGTGCGCAGCCTGGCGGTGGAAGTGGGGGGCGAGGCCTACGCGTTTCCGCTGGCGCACATCGAACACACCATGGACCTGCCGGCCGAGGACATCATCCAGCTCGAAGGCCGCCAGCACTTCTGGTTTCAGGACCGTCATGTCGGCCTGGTGGCCGCCAGTCAGCTGTTGCAGCGGCCGCCCAGTCAGGGCAACGAAGCGACCGTCAAGGTCGTGGTGATCCGCGACCGCGAGGCGATCTACGGCGTGGCGGTGGAACGCTTCATCGGCGAGCGCACGCTGGTCGTGCTGCCGTTGGACGCGCGCCTGGGCAAGGTCCAGGATATTTCCGCCGGTGCCTTGCTCGACGACGGCTCGGTAGTGCTGATCATCGACGTCGAAGACATGTTCCGCTCGGTGGAGAAACTGCTCAATACCGGTCGCCTGGAGCGCATCGATAAACGCAGCCAGCAGGCCGAAGCGGCGCGCAAGCGGGTGCTGGTGGTGGATGACTCGCTGACCGTTCGCGAGCTGCAACGCAAGCTGCTCAGCCATCGCGGCTACGATGTGGCTGTGGCCGTCGACGGCATGGATGGCTGGAATGCCTTGCGCAGCGAAGACTTCGACCTGCTGATCACCGACATCGACATGCCGCGCATGGACGGCATCGAACTGGTGACCCTGCTGCGCCGCGACAGCCGCTTGCAGTCGTTGCCGGTCATGGTGGTTTCCTACAAGGACCGCGAAGAGGACCGCCGCCGCGGCCTCGACGCCGGGGCCGATTATTACCTGGCCAAGGCCAGTTTCCACGACGATGCCTTGCTCGATGCGGTGGTTGAGTTGATTGGAGGAGCGCGGGGATGAGGATCGCCATCGTCAATGACATGCCCATGGCCGTGGAAGCGTTGCGTCGGGCGATCGCGCTGGAGCCGTCCCACGAGGTGGTGTGGGTGGCCAGCAACGGCCGCGAAGCGGTCGAGCGCTGCCAGGCCGTGACCCCGGACCTGATCCTGATGGATCTGATCATGCCCGTGATGGACGGCGTGGAAGCCACTCGGCAGATCATGGCCAACACCCCGTGCGCCATCGTCATCGTCACGGTGGACCGCCAGCAAAACGTGCATCGTGTCTTCGAGGCCATGGGCCACGGTGCCCTGGATGTGGTCGATACCCCAACCCTGGGTGTGGGCGATGCTCGCGAGGCTGCTGCGCCACTGTTGCGCAAGATCTTCAACATCGGCTGGCTGGTGGGGCAGCGCAGCCCGGCGGTGCGCAGCGAGTTGCCGCTGCCGCGCGCAAGCGGGATGCGACAGAAGCTGGTGGCCATCGGCTCGTCGGCCGGCGGCCCCGCTGCGCTGGAAATCCTGCTCAAGGGATTGCCGCGCGATTACCCGGCGGCCATCGTTCTGGTTCAGCATGTGGACCAGGTGTTCGCCGCCGGAATGGCCGAATGGCTGAGCAGTGCCTCAAGCCTGCCGGTGCGCCTGGCAAGGGACGGTGAGGCCCCTCAGGCTGGCACTGTGCTACTTGCTGGCACCAATCATCATATTCGTCTGCTGAAAAATGGTACCTTAACCTACACGGCAGAACCGGTGGACGAGATCTACCGACCTTCCATAGATGTTTTTTTCCGTAGTGTGGCGCAATTCTGGAACGGCGACGCCGTGGGCGTGTTGCTCACCGGCATGGGCCGCGACGGCGCGCAGGGCTTGAAGTCGATGCGTCAGCGCGGTTACCTGACCATCGCCCAGGACCAGCTCAGCAGCGCCGTCTATGGAATGCCGAAAGCGGCGGCGGCCATTGATGCAGCTGTTGAAATTCGTCCGCTCGAGCGGATCGCACCCCGACTGATGGACGTATTTTCACGATGAACTCGAGCCACGGCGCAGGCAGTATCCAGGTGACAACCCATGATTGATCTACAGATCGAAGCCTTCAGGTCCAACGACAACAACAAGTCGATGGTACTTCTGGTGGACGACCAGGCCATGATTGGTGAAGCCATCCGTCGCAGTCTCAGCGACGAAGCCAATATCGATTTCCACTTCTGTGCCGATCCGCAGCAGGCCATCAATCAGGCCATGCGAATCAAGCCGACCGTCATCCTTCAGGACCTGATCATGCCGGGCCTGGATGGCCTGTCGCTGGTGCGCGACTATCGCAATCATCCGGCGACCCAGGACATCCCGATCATCGTCCTGTCGACTAAAGAGGACCCTCTGATCAAGAGCGCCGCCTTTGCCGCAGGCGCCAATGATTACCTGGTCAAGCTGCCCGACACCATCGAGCTGGTGGCGCGCATTCGCTACCACTCCAAGTCGTACCTGACGCTCCTGCAACGCGACGAGGCCTACCGCGCGCTGCGCGTGAGCCAGCAGCAGCTGCTGGATACCAATCTGGTCCTGCAGCGGCTGATGAACTCCGATGGCCTGACCGCGCTGTCCAATCGTCGCCACTTCGATGAGTACCTGGAGCTGGAATGGCGTCGCGCGATGCGTGACAAGACCCAGCTGTCGCTGCTGATGATCGACGTCGACTACTTCAAGTCCTACAACGACAACTTCGGCCATCTGGCGGGCGACGAAGCCCTGCGCCGCGTGGCCGATGCCATCCGTCACTCCAGCAACCGCTCCAGCGACTTGCCGGCGCGCTACGGCGGCGAAGAGTTCGCCCTGGTGCTGCCGGGCACCTCGCCTGGCGGTGCCCGGCTGGTCGCCGAGAAGCTGCGCCAGACCATCGCCGCCCTGAACATCCCGCACATCGCGCCCCAGGCCGACGCCTGCCTGACAGTGAGCATCGGCCTGGCGACCATGACGCCGCAGCAGTCCAGTCATTGCCGCGAGCTGATCCTGGCTGCGGACAAGGGGCTGTATACCGCCAAGCACAATGGGCGCAATCAAGTGGTGGTGGGCGAGCAGGAGTAGGCCGACGGGTCAACCCAAAAAAAACACCCATCCCCAGCTCGACGGGCTGCTGTCCATGGTCGGCTGCGTTATACTCTCCGGCTTTTCACACGTTACGCACGAGAGCTGCCCGCCATGGAAATCAACCCGATCCTTAACAGCATCAAGGACCTGTCCGAGCGCTCCGAAACCATTCGGGGGTATCTTTGACTACGATCAAAAGCATGAGCGTCTGACCGAAGTCAATCGCGAGCTTGAAGATCCTGCTGTCTGGAACAACCCGGCCTACGCCCAGGAACTGGGTCGCGAGCGTTCGCTGCTGGCGCAGATCGTCGACACCCTCGACGAGATGAACGCCGGCCTGAGCGACGCCAAAGACCTGCTGCAAATGGCTGCCGAAGAAGAAGATCAGGGCGCCGTCGACGACGTGTCCGCCGAGGTCGAGCGCCTGCGCGCCCAGCTCGAGAAGCTGGAATTCCGCCGCATGTTCAGCGGTGAAATGGACGCCAATAACGCTTACCTGGATATCCAGGCCGGCTCCGGCGGCACCGAAGCCCAGGACTGGGCCAACATCCTGCTGCGCATGTACCTGCGCTGGGCCGACAAGCGCGGCTTCGACACCACCATCATGGAACTGTCGGCCGGTGAAGTCGCCGGTATCAAGGGTGCGACCCTGCACATCAAGGGCGAGTACGCCTTCGGTTGGCTGCGTACCGAGATCGGCGTGCACCGTCTGGTGCGCAAGAGCCCGTTCGACTCCGGCAACCGTCGCCATACCTCCTTCTCGGCGGTGTTCGTCTCGCCGGAAATCGATGACAACATCGAGATCGACATCAACCCGGCCGATCTGCGCATCGACACCTACCGTTCCTCCGGTGCCGGTGGTCAGCACGTCAACACCACCGATTCGGCGGTGCGTATCACCCACGTGCCGACCAATACCGTGGTCAGCTGCCAGAACGAACGTTCGCAGCATGCCAACAAGGACACGGCGATGAAGATGTTGCGTGCACGCCTGTACGAACAGGAAGTGCAGAAGCGCAACGCCGCCTCGCAGGCGATGGAAGACAGCAAGTCGGACATCGGCTGGGGTCACCAGATCCGCTCCTATGTGCTCGATGCCTCGCGGATCAAGGATCTGCGCACCAACATCGAACGCAGCGACTGCGACAAGGTGCTCGACGGCGATATCGACGAATACCTCGAAGCCAGCTTGAAACAAGGGCTGTAACACCGCCGGACAGGCCGATGCAGCATACGCGTCGGCCTGTCACGGCTGGCCTGCCCGCGATCCCGGCGCCGTAGTCGGGAGCAACGAACCCGTGATGGAAAATCTGAAGACATGAGCGATCAACAACTCGACCCGCAAGACCTGCAACAGGAAGAAAACAACCTGATCGCCCTGCGCAAGGAAAAGCTTGCTGCCGTGCGCGCCCAGGGCCAGGCCTTCCCCAACGACTTCCGTCGCGACAACTATGCAGGCGACTTGCAGAAACAGTACGTCGACAAGACCAAGGAAGAGCTCGCCGAGGCAGCGATTCCGGTCAAGGTCGCTGGTCGCATCATGCTCAACCGTGGCTCGTTCATGGTGATCCAGGACATGACCGGACGCATCCAGGTCTACGTCAACCGCAAGACCCTGCCCGAAGAAACCCTGGCTCAGGTGAAGACCTGGGACATGGGCGACATCATTGCCGCCGAAGGCACCCTGGCCCGTTCCGGCAAGGGCGATCTGTACGTCGAAATGACCAGTGTCCGCCTGCTGACCAAGTCGCTGCGTCCGTTGCCCGACAAGCACCATGGCCTGACCGATACCGAGCAGCGCTACCGCCAGCGCTACGTCGACCTGATCGTCAACGAAGACGTGCGCGGTACCTTCCGCGTGCGCTCCCAGGTCATCGCCCATATCCGCAGCTTTCTGGCCAAGCGCGACTTCCTCGAAGTCGAGACGCCTATGCTGCAGACCATTCCCGGCGGCGCCGCGGCCAAGCCGTTCGAAACTCACCACAACGCTCTGGACATGGAAATGTTCCTGCGCATCGCTCCTGAGCTGTACCTCAAGCGTCTGGTGGTCGGTGGCTTCGAAAAGGTGTTCGAGATCAACCGCAACTTCCGTAACGAAGGCGTCTCGACTCGGCACAACCCCGAGTTCACCATGCTCGAGTTCTACCAGGCGTACGCCGACTACGAAGACAACATGGACCTCACCGAAGAGCTGTTCCGCGAGCTGGCGCAGCTGGTTCTGGGCAGCACCGACGTGCCCTACGGCGACAAGGTGTTCCATTTCGGCGAGCCGTTCGTGCGCCTGTCGGTGTTCGATTCGATCCTCAAGTACAACCCCGAGCTGACCGCCGATGACCTGAACGACATCGACAAGGCCCGCGCCATCGCCAAGAAGGCCGGCGCCAAGGTGTTGGGTTTCGAAGGTCTGGGCAAGCTGCAGGTGATGATTTTCGAGGAACTGGTCGAGCACAAGCTGGAGCAGCCGCACTTCATTACTCAGTATCCGTTCGAGGTGTCGCCCCTGGCCCGCCGCAACGACGACAATCCCAACGTCACCGACCGCTTCGAGCTGTTCATCGGCGGCCGCGAGATCGCCAACGCTTACTCCGAGCTCAACGACGCCGAAGATCAGGCCGCACGCTTCATGGCCCAGGTGGCGGACAAGGACGCCGGCGACGACGAGGCCATGCACTACGATGCCGACTTCGTTCGTGCGCTGGAGTACGGCATGCCGCCAACGGCGGGCGAGGGGATCGGTATCGATCGCCTGGTCATGCTGCTGACCGACTCGCCCTCGATCCGCGACGTGATCCTGTTTCCGCACATGCGGCCGCAAGTCTGACAGTTGTCGATCAGCCGCCCCATGGGGCGGCTTTTTTATGGGCGCCAATACAGTGTGTCAATGCCGGCCCCGACGCGGCTTGCACCGCTGCTACAGGGGATCGCGACAACCTGCCGTTGTCTCAAAGGATTACGATATCGTGTAGCAGCGGCGCAAGCGCTCAAGGATCCGCCGGCCTGCGCGATCTCTGTAGCAGCGGCGCAAGCCGCGTCACAATCCGCAGGCTCCCACGTCCCCTGTAGCAGCGCCGCGAGCCGCGTCACAATCCACAGGTTCTCACGTACCCTGTAGCAGCGGCGCGAGCCGCGTCAGGGCCCGCACCTCCCACTTACTCAAAGGATACGAGCAGTGATTCCAGCAACACCCAGACAAGGAGCCGCCAGCGTCGCCTCGACACTCGCCCGCAACGTCCAGTACCAAGGGCGCAAGGCCAGCCGCCAAGGCAGCGAGCTGCGTCGCCAGGCGATTCTCGACGCGGCCATGCGCATCGTCGTGCGCGATGGCGTGCGGGGCGTGCGCCACCGCGCCGTGGCCACCGAAGCCGGGGTGCCGCTGTCGGCGACCACCTATTACTTCAAGGACATCGATGACCTGCTCAACGATGCCTTCGCCCAGTACGTCGAGCGCAGCGCCGTGTTCATGGCCAAGCTGTGGAGCAACACGGAAGAGATGTTGCGCGCCCTGATCGTTCGCGGCGACGGCAGCCCCGAAGCCCGCGCCCAACTGGCCGACGAAATCGCCCGCCTGACCGCCGATTACGTGATGCATCAATTGCAGACCCGTCGCGATCACTTGATCGCCGAGCAGGCCTTTCGCCAGGAGGCATTGCTCAACCCGCGCCTGGCCTCGCTGGTACTGGCCCATCAGGACATTCTTCTGCAAGGCGGCCGACAAATGCTCGAAGTACTGGGCTCGCGCGATCCCGTGCAGGACGCGCAGGTGTTGACGGCGATTATCGGGCGGATGGAATATCAGGGGCTGCTGGCCAGTACCCAGGCGGACGCCGACCGCGAAATGCTCGGTATTCTGACCCGCTTCATGCAATGGGTACTGGGCTGAGCCCACGCAATGAAAGGCCCGCGGTTGGTGGGCCAAGCCAGAACGAGGAGCAGTACGGTGGATGAGTATCAGCAGACGATTCGAGGCTTGTCCGACCGGATCGTGCAGGCACAGACGCCGATTCGCGTGCTCGATGCGGTGAAGTGGGACGACTCCATTCGTCACGGCTTTCTGCAGGCAGGCGGCAAGCAGATGCCAGCGGTGGATCGCGACTATTACCAGAACCGAGCCCTGGGCTTCGACTCCAGCGCGGTCAAACTGGAATTCCAGAACATCGAGCGCGATATCACCCGCCAGCTCGGCCAGTTCAATCCGGTCGGGCAGATCATGCGCCGCATGTGCAAAGAGTACCGCATGGTCGTGCGCATGCTCGAAGCGCGCGGTACCGAGGACTTCGGCCTGATCTCACAGGAGCTGTACGGCGCCGCTTCCGATGCCTTCCATGCCGGCGACCCGACCCTGGCCGATCTGGGACTGATGCTTTCGGACTATCTGAACAACATCGCCGGACGCGGAGACCTCAAGGACGAAGCCAAGACCCTGACGGCCAAGGATGCGGTGAACCTGTTGCAGGGGCGCCTGAACCGGGTGTTCGGTGAAACCGAGGGCACCATTCGCGTGTTCGAGTCCGACGGCATCGTCGCCGACGCCGCGGCCGGCGCGGATTACATCAAGATTCGCAGCGATGCGATGTTCAACGAGCGCGACGTGCGTGCCCTCGAAGTCCACGAAGGCCTGGTCCACGTCGCCACGACGCTGAACGGCCAGAACCAGCCGATCTGCACCTTCCTCTCCAAGGGCCCGCCCTCGTCGACGGTCACCCAGGAAGGCCTGGCCATCTTGATGGAAGTGATCACCTTCGCGTCCTATCCCAGCCGTTTGCGCAAGTTGACCAATCGCACCCGTGCGATCCACATGGTCGAAGAGGGCGCCGACTTCCTCCAGGTGTTCGATTTCTTTCGCGAAGAAGGCTTCGAGATGCCCGAAGCCTATGGTAACGCCAGCCGTGTGTTTCGCGGCTCGACCCCGACCGGTCTGCCGTTCACCAAGGATCTGTCGTACCTCAAGGGCTTCATCATGGTCTACAACTACATCCAGCTGGCCGTGCGCAAAGGCAAGCTGGAACAGGTGCCGCTGCTGTTCTGTGGCAAGACCACCCTGGAAGACATGCGCACGTTGCGCCAGCTGGTCGACGAAGGGCTGGTGACGCCGCCCAAGTACCTGCCCGAACAGTTTCGCGACATGAACGCGCTGTCCGCCTGGATGTGCTTCTCGAACTTCCTCAACCACCTGAGCCTGGACCGAATTGAAGCCGATTACTCCAATATCCTCTGAGCGGCGGTCGCAGCGCCGTTGGCGTACTGCCCTGGCGCTGGCAGTGACGGTCAGCCTGGCGGGCTGCAGTTCGCTGCTGTTCTACCCGGAGCCGGGACTGCCGTTCACGCCTGCCAAGGCGGGCCTGGCCTACGAAGACGTTACGCTGACAGCTGCCGATGGTACGCGTCTGCACGGCTGGTGGTTGCCGGCCAAGCCCGGTGTCGAGGTCAAGGGCACGGTGCTGCATTTGCATGGCAACGGCGGCAACCTGGCTTGGCACCTGGGCGGCAGTTGGTGGCTGCCCGAGCAGGGCTATCAGGTGCTGATGCTCGACTACCGCGGCTATGGATTGTCCGAGGGCTCGCCGCGGCTGCCACAGATCTATCAGGACATCGACAGCGCCTTTGCCTGGCTGCAGGCGCGTACGCAGGTACGCGACAAGCCGTTGGTGCTGCTTGGGCAAAGCCTGGGTGGAGCGATGGCCGTGCACTACCTGGCCGAGCATCCGCAGCAGCGTCAGCGCCTCAAGGCGCTCGTCCTGGACGGCGTGCCCGCCAGCTACAGGGCTGTGGGTCGTTATGCCTTGAGCACTTCCTGGGTGACCTGGCCGTTGCAGGTGCCGTTGTCCTGGTGGGTGCCCGACGGCGACAGTGCCATCGCCTCCATCGAACAACTGAAAGGCACGCCCATGCTGCTCTTCCAGAGCATCGACGATCCGATCGTGCCGCTGGACAACGCGCTGCAACTGTACCGACAGGCGCCATTGCCAAGGGTATTGCAACTGACCCGCGGCGGCCATGTGCAAACCTTCGCCGACCCCACCTGGCGTCAGGTCATGCTGCGCTACCTTGACGACCCGCAGCATTTCAACGGCCTTCGCCGTCTTGGCGAGATACCCAACTATCCCACGCCTGCCGAACCCACGCCCGCAGCGCACAAATGAAAACGCCCCGGTGATCACTCACCGGGGCGTTTATTTACAGCGGGTGGATCAACGCATGGACGAGCGCGGGGCCACTGGCTGGTTGTCGTTGGAAATGGTCACTTCCACACGACGGTTCTGGGCGCGGCCCGAGTTGCTGGTGTTGTCGGCAACTGGGTATTCCTTGCCATAGCCTTGAGCGACGATGCGCGAAGGCTCGACGCCGGCGCGGACCAGGGCGGCCATCACGGAGTTGGCGCGGCGCTCGGACAGGCTCTGGTTGTAGGCAGCCGAACCAGTGCTGTCGGTGTAGCCTTCAACGATGACCTTGCGATCAGCGTTTTCCTGAAGGAACTGGGCCAGCTTGGCGATGTTGGGGAACGCGGACGACTTCAGCTCAGCCTTGTTCAGATCGAACAGCACGTCACCGAAGGTCACCAGGGTACCGCGGTCAGTCTGCTTGGCGTTCAGGCTGTCCTGAAGCTTCTTGATCTGAGCGTCGCGGGCATCCAGGCGAGCCTGAGCACGCTGGGCAGCAGCACCTTTGAGGGTTTCCTCGGCGCTGCGCAGAGCGATGGTCTGCTTGGCCACTTCAACGCGCTGGTTGGTCAGGTAGGCCAGTTGGTCGACTTTGGCGCGGTCGGCGTCGTCGCGGTAGGCCTTGTCAGCCTTGTCCAGCCATTCCGAAGCGTCTTTGGTTTCCAGCGCAGCCAGCTGTACCGACTTGGGGTTGGTCTGCAAGGAAGAGAAATTGGTCCGCGCCTGTTCCAGGTTCGGGTTAGGCGGGGTGGAGCAAGCTGCCAGGCCAACGCTGAGAGCCAACAGGGCAGGAACCATCAATTGTTTACGCATAGTCTTCATCCTTTATTCGAGTTCAAGTCGCGATGGGCAGCTTACTGAGCGCTGCGCATGCTTTCTTCACGCAGGTCCTGGACACCCTGCTTGGCGTCTTGTACGGCCTTGGCCGCTTTGCCAGCCTGCGCCTTGCGCTCGGCCAGACGTGCGTCCCACTCGGCCTGTTCGGCGAGGACCTTGGCTTTCTCGTAGTTCTTGTCGTGCATGGCGATTTCAGCCTGCTTGAACTTGTCCTGCGCAGCCTTCATTTCCACAGCGGCGTATTCGGTACCGCCAGCGCTCACCGCGCTGTTCACGGCCGATTGAGTCACGGCGTACTGCTCGGTTGGAGGCTTGCCGGCGCAGCCAGCCAGGACGAAGGTAGTGCCCAGTGCGAGGGCAGCCAGTTTCAGCCCGCGCAGAGGGTTGGACGAGGTTTTGGCAGTACGGGTATTCATGGCTTTCAACTCCATTGGATAGCTCCTGAAAAACATCAAAATCCATGACAGTCGAACGTTTCACGCGCCTGGATAAAGCCCGGCGACTAGCACACGCCGCTGGCTGTAATGGTTAAACGTTGGGACACAAGGCAATTTTGAATAGTTCAGAAATTTGTCCGAATGGGCGAGTTTTTTCTGACGCCGCTGGTTTGTCACGTAGATGCGCCGGTCGGCGATCCGACAAGGCGCATCAGGTAGCGACTGGTGATGAATTGAACGCCAAGCTCTGTGTGAAAAGCCTTGATACTCGGTGATGCTGCGTTGTGCACAGCCTCGGAATGCTCATTTACCACCCGTAAACTCCGCTTCCTCGGCTGTCTTCGCCTTGCCTGACCTTCGTCTCAGGACTTTTCACACAGACCCTAGGACTCGGTGGCCAGCTGCGTTGTAAAGCTTGCCACCGCACCTACCACGCGCTTCGCGCCGTCCTGAATCTCGGTAATGACGGTACCTGCCTGATTGGCCAGTTGCAGGCCGGATTCGGCTTTGTGCCTGCCGGCGCCGATGGTTTCCACCGCGTCGGTGGCAAGCTTCTGGTTCTGCCTGACGACGCCCTCGATCTCGGCGGTGGCTTGCGTCGTTCGTGAAGCCAGCTGGCGAACCTCATCGGCCACCACTGCAAAACCACGGCCCTGTTCACCCGCGCGTGCGGCCTCGATGGCGGCGTTCAGCGCCAGCAGATTGGTTTGTGCGGCGATACCGCTGATGGTCTTGATGATGTTGGAAATCACCTGGCTCTGCTCGTCCAGCGCCTCGATGCCTTCGGCCGCACTTTGCATGTGATGGGCGAGGTCCGTCATCACCTTGACCGTGTCTCGCACGACTTCGGCTCCGCGCAGGGCCGTTTCATCGGTGCGCACCGACGTGTCGTACGCCACCGTGGCGGCTTCGGCGATGGCGATCTCGCGTTCCACCATCTCGGTGATGACGGTCGCGACCTTCACGACCTTGTAGACATTGGCGTTGCCATCGCGAACCGGGTTGTAGGAAGCCTCGAGCCACACCGTGCGACCATGGCTATCTACACGCTCGAAGCGCTCGGCGACGAACTCCCCGCGACGCAGACGCTCCCAGAACGCTTGATAATCCCGCGAATTCGCGATTTCGCCGCTGCAGAACATGCGGTGATGCTTGCCCTTGATCTGCTCCAGGCCGTAGCCCATCGCCTGCAGAAACAGGTCGTTGGCGGTCAGCACATGGCCGTCGAGGTCGAACTCGATGACCGCGGTGGAGCGCAACAGCGCCTGGATGAAGTTCTCGTGTGCCCGAGAGGTTTCGATGGTGTTGGTCAGGTCGCTGGCATAGCACGAGAACTTGACCAGCCTGCCATCGGTGGAATGCACGGGGTGCATGATGACGCGCAGCCAGGTCTCGCCGCCGTCCTTGCGCAACAGCCGCCAGGCCCCGCAGAAGTGTTCTCCCTGGCGTATGGCGGTACGCACGCGTTCGTGGTGCTTGTCCTTCTGCACATGCTCGGCAACCAGGCTTTCCAGAGGTTTGCCCACCAGCTCGTCGTTGCGATACTGAAGCACGGCCTCGAAGTTGGCGTTCACCCCCAGAATGCATCCCTGGGGGTCGAGCCTGAGGTGGATGGTTTCCTCGTCCAGGCCTTGGCGGATCTGTCGCACGATCGCCACCTCCTCACGCAGGGCGGCCATTTCGTTTTTCAGGCGTTTGAAGAAGAACATGGCACAGGCCTCGAGAAGGGAAGGGCATGTAAAACTATCGACAGCCTCCATGGTTACTTAAGGCCGCAACCTCCCAGCGGTAGGTTGAAACGATTAAGCGCAAAAACCCGGCGCGCCGGCCGGGTTTATTCTGGTTTCTTTTTCCAGGGTTCGAAAATCAACGCATCGACGCGCGCGACCTGACCGGCTGGTTGTCATTGGAAATGGTCACTTCGACCCGACGGTTCTGGGCACGACCCGAAGCGTCGCCGTTACTGGCCACCGGATAAGACATGCCCAGGCCTTGCGCGACGATGCGTTCCGGGCTCACACCTGCGCGTACCAGCTGAACCAGAACGGCATTGGCGCGGCGCTGCGAGAGGGTCTGATTGAAGGATGCAGAACCGGTGCTGTCGGTGTGTCCCTCGACGATTACCTTGCGGGCCGGGTTGTCGCGCAGAAATTGCGCCAGACGGGCGATGTTGTCGTAGGCGCCAGGGCGCAGTTCGGCCTGGCCGGTTTCGAACAGCACGTCACCGAAGGTCACCAGGCTGCCGCGTTCGGTTTGCTGCACGGCCATCGCTTCAGCCGCAGGTTGTTTGGCGTTGAGGCTTTCCTGGAGCTTCTTGATCTGCGCATCGCGTGCTTCCAGGCGGGCCTGGGCACGCAATGCGGCGACACCTTGGATCGCCTGTTCGGCCGTACGCAGTTCGATGGTCTGCCGGGCCAACTCGATACGCTGACGGGCCAGATAAGCCAGGTGATCCACCTGATCATCGGCCTCGCTCGCACGCGCAGCCTTTTCGGCGCGCTCCAGCCACTGGGCCGCATCCTTGGTTTCCAGCGCGGCCAACTGGACCGATTTGGGATTGCCTTGCAGGTCGGCGAAGCTGGCCTGGGCCTGCACCAGTTGCGGGTTGGGGGTTTTGGAACAGGCAGCCAGCAGCACGACCAGCGCCGACAGGGCGGGGAACTTGAATTGAGTGTTCACGGTGATTTCCTGAATCTAGAAAAAGAAACGCGGGGTCGGGGTCAGGAAGCGGCGCGCAGACCTTCCTCGCGCAGATCCTGAACGCCTTGACGGGCGTCTTCGACGGCGCGGCGGGCCTTGGCGGCCTGAGCCTTGCGCTCGGCAACCCGGGCGTCCCATTCGGCCTGCTCGGCCAAGCGGCGTGCCTGCTCGTAGTGTTTGCCGTGCAAGGCCAGTTCGGCGCTCTTGAGTTTGTCCTGGGCGGACTTCATTTCGACGGCGGCGAACTCGGTACCGCCGGCGCTGACCGCAGCATTGACCGCCGATTGGGTGACAGCGTATTGCTCGACCGGCGCTACACCGGCGCAGCCTGTCAGGACGGCACCCGCGGCAAGGCTCAAGAGGGCTGTTTTCAAAGGGCCGTAAGACGACCGTACGCTGGATGTATTCACGCGATAGTGCTCCATTGAACAGCGATTGATTGCTTCGTCCGCTTTGCGCGGCACGCCGACTCGGGCCAGTTGCCGCGGCGAACTGCGGACAGATCGATGGCCATGTCCTGGCTCTTCTTTGCCCGAGTCTACAATCGCTTTTGAGCACTATCCTATTGATTTGTATTATTTTAACCTGAAATATCAAGGTTTTTTTCAGGCCATCTGACGGGGTGGATTCTGCATGTAGGAGTTTTCGCAAACTCCTCGATCCACAGTCAATGTGCGCTGTCGTCCACAGCGTTTTTCAGACGCTGCAGGTGTTCACGTGACAGCGCCAGAAAGCGTGGCGTCGGGCCGATGTCTTCATACAGAGGATCGCCTTCCTCGTCGGTGGCGATGACCTTGGTCCCCTTGACGTAGGGAAAGCTGCCCTCGAGCTCTTCGAGTGCCGCCCCGATCAGCTCGCCGAGCAGTTCCTGAGCGTGGTGCTTGGGGTACATCTGGGTCAGCGCCGCCAGGCGCGCTGCCGACTCCATGTCCAGGTGAATGTTGATACCGGTGTCGGTCAGGCGACCCTTGGCGTTCTGTTCCCAATGCTCGGCCAGCTCGTGAATCTTCATAAACACCTCTCGCGCAGGTTGTTCACGCCCCGCTCCACCACGCTTGTCAGCCTCGGCTTGGCTGGGGCACTCTCTACTGCAGATCAGCTGCATAGATGAGTTGTAGAGCCATTTTTCCCGTGCTTGTTCAGTGGCCCAGGCGATCCAATCACACGCCGCGCCGGGCTGGCTGGACGGGCAAACCGTTTCCAAGCCACGGAGAATGCCGATGTCCGATATCGATCTGCGCCTGCGCGAAGACGTGCACCTGCTCGGCGAATTGCTGGGCAATACCATTCGTGAGCAGTACGGCGATGCCTTTCTGGAAAAGATCGAGCGCATTCGTCGTGGCGCCAAGGCGGACCGTCGACGGGATCCGACCGGTGATGCGGTCAGTGCCGAACTGAGGTCCAGCCTGGACGACCTCGGCGAGGAAGAACTGCTGCCCGTGGCCCGCGCGTTCAACCAGTTTCTCAACCTGGCCAATATCTGCGAACAATACCAGCTCATCCGTCGCCGCGACGAAGGCCAGCCCGAGCCCTTCGAAAACCTCGCACTAAGCGAGTTGCTGGAAAGGCTCACGGCTGCCGGTCATCGTCCCGAAGCACTGGCGCAGCAATTGGGGGCGCTGGATATCGAACTGGTGTTGACCGCACATCCAACTGAAGTGGCGCGTCGCACCTTGATCCAGAAATACGACGCCATCGCCGCACAACTGGCCTTGCACGACCACCGCGACCTCACCAGCGCCGAGCGCAACGCAGTGCGTGAGCGACTGCAGCGATTGATCGCCGAGGCGTGGCATACAGAGGAGATCCGCCGCACCCGGCCGACGCCGGTGGATGAGGCCAAGTGGGGCTTTGCGGTCATCGAGAACTCGCTCTGGCAGGCGGTGCCCAGTCATCTGCGCAGGGTCGACGCCGCGTTGCACGCCGCCACCGGGCAACGTCTGCCGTTGAGCGCGGCACCGATCCGCTTCGCCTCGTGGATGGGCGGCGACCGCGATGGCAATCCGAACGTCACGGCCAAGGTCACCCGCGAAGTGCTGTTGCTGGCCCGCTGGATGGCGGCCGATCTGTTTCTGCGCGATGTCGATCAGTTGGCCGCCGATCTGTCCATGCAACAGGCCAGTGCGCCGCTCATGGCGCAGGCGCCCGACAGCAGCGAACCCTATCGCACCGTGTTGAAGCAGTTGCGCGATCGCTTGCGCGCCACGCGCAACTGGGCTCAGGCATCACTGCCGGGCGATCAGCCGGCCGACGACCAGGTGCTGCAGGACAATCGCGAACTGATCGAGCCGCTGCAGCTGTGCTTCGACTCGCTGCATGCGTGCGGCATGGGCGTGATCGCCGATGGGCCGTTGCTCGACTGCCTGCGCCGCGCCGTGACTTTTGGCCTGTTCCTTGTGCGCCTCGATGTGCGTCAGGATTCGACCCGCCATCGCAGTGCGCTGAGCGAGATCACCGAATACCTGGGACTGGGTCGCTATGACGACTGGGACGAGGATGAGCGAATCGAATTCCTCGTGCGCGAACTGGCCAATCGCAGGCCGCTGCTGCCCACCTGTTTCGAACCCAGCGAGGACACTGCCGAAGTGCTGGCCACGTGCCGGGAAGTGGCGGCAGCCCCGGCCGCATCGCTGGGCTCCTACGTGATTTCCATGGCCGGCGCCGCTTCCGACGTGCTCGCGGTGCAGCTTCTGCTCAAGGAGTCCGGGCTACGCCGAGCGATGCGCGTGGTGCCGCTGTTCGAAACCCTGGCCGACCTCGACAATGCCGGGCCGGTGCTCGAACGCCTGCTGCAGTTGCCGGACTACCGCAGCCGTCTGCAAGGCCCGCAGGAAGTGATGATCGGCTACTCCGATTCGGCCAAGGACGCCGGGACCACGGCGGCCGCCTGGGCGCAGTACCGGGCGCAGGAAACCCTGGTGAATATCTGCCAGGCCCATGGTGTCGAGCTGTTGCTGTTCCACGGTCGCGGCGGCACCGTGGGCCGGGGTGGCGGTCCGGCCCATGCGGCCATCTTGTCGCAGCCACCGGGCTCGGTGGCCGGGCGCTTCCGCACCACCGAGCAGGGTGAAATGATCCGTTTCAAATTTGGCCTGCCGGACATCGCCGAGCAGAATCTCAACCTCTATGTAGCCGCGGTGCTGGAAGCCACCTTGCTGCCGCCGCCCTTGCCCGAGCCTGCCTGGCGCACGGTCATGGACCAGCTGGCGGGGCAGGGCGTCAAGGCGTACCGGCAGGTGGTGCGCGAGCATCCGCACTTCGTCGAGTACTTCCGCCAGGCCACGCCCGAACAGGAACTGGGCCGGTTGCCCTTGGGCAGCCGGCCGGCCAAGCGTCGGCAGGGCGGGATCGAGAGCCTGCGGGCCATCCCGTGGATCTTCGGCTGGACCCAGACACGGCTGATGCTGCCCGCCTGGTTGGGATGGGAAGCAGCTTTAGGCGCAGCGCTGAAACAGGGTGAAGGCGAACGACTGGCTTCGATGCGCGCGCAGTGGCCGTTCTTCCGCACGCGTATCGACATGCTCGAAATGGTGCTGGCCAAGGCCGATGCGGAAATTGCCGCGTTGTATGACCTGCGTCTGGTCGAGCCTGGCCTGCAGCCGTTGGGTGCGGAGCTGCGCGACCTATTGTCGCATTGTTGCGCGGCGGTACTGGCATTGACCGGCCAGACCCACCTGCTCGCCCACAGCCCGACGACGCTGGAGTTCTTCCGTCTGCGCAACACCTATCTGGATCCGCTGCACCTGCTGCAGGCTGAGTTGCTGGCGCGTTCGCGCACGCGGGAAGCGGCACTCGACAGCCCTCTGGAACAGGCGTTGCTGGTGACCGTGGCCGGTATCGCCGCTGGGTTGCGCAATACCGGCTGACCCAGGCGGTCGATGGGTACGACCTGCCCGTGCCTGGGCAGCTGTGACCCAGGGTGCAACCGATTGGCGGTGGCACCCGGTGCAACCCGTGCCAGGCAGCCTCTGCGGGGGCAGGTGCCTGCGACTTTCGGTGGCTTGTGTGCCCCGTGCACGCTGTGTATCTTGATCAGCCTTTGGCCGTTCCGCGGCCATCATTTTTTTTGGGAAGGGCTTCTGCCGTCAGCGCGGCGGAAGCAGATCTGACGACTATCTATAAAAATCGAGAGGAGCACATCGATGCGCGTGATTCTGCTGGGAGCTCCCGGGGCCGGTAAAGGTACTCAGGCAAAATTCATCACCGAAAAATTCGGTATCCCGCAAATTTCCACCGGCGACATGCTCCGCGCTGCCGTCAAGGCCGGTACCGAATTGGGCGTCATGGCCAAGAGCGTCATGGACAGCGGCGGCCTGGTGTCCGACGACCTGATCATTGCCCTGGTGAAGGAGCGCATTGCCCAGCCCGATTGCGCCAGCGGCTTCTTGTTCGATGGTTTCCCGCGCACCATTCCCCAGGCCGAAGCCCTGGTCACCAACGGCGTGGAGCTCGATCACGTGCTCGAGATCGCCGTCGATGACGAAGAGATCGTCCAGCGTATCGCGGGTCGTCGTGTCCACGAAGCCTCGGGCCGCGTCTACCACACCGTCTACAATCCGCCGCGCGAAGAAGGCAAGGATGACGTGACCGGTGACGCGCTGGTGCAGCGCAAGGACGACACAGAAGAAACCGTGCGCCATCGCCTTTCGGTCTACCACTCGCAGACCAAGCCGCTGGTGGCCTTCTACCGCGAGCTGTCGGCCGCGCAGGGCAAGCCCAAGTGCAGCCACGTCGAAGGCGTGGGCTCGGTGAACGACATCACCGCCAAGGTGCTTGCTGCACTGAGCTGAGTGAAAGGCGTCGATACCTCTTGTGTCGGCCACTGCCTTGCCATGAACGGCCCGCTTGCGGGCCGTAGTTGTCTATAATCGCTTTTTTCCCATACCCATTGCCTGGACCCTTTCGATGACCACCCTGCTGGCCCTGGACACTGCCACTGAAGCCTGCTCCGTCGCCTTGCTGCATGACGGCAAGGTGTCGAGCCACTATGAAGTGATCCCGCGCCTGCACGCGCAGAAGCTGCTGCCCATGATCAAGACCCTCCTGGCCGAGGCGGGCGTGGCGCTGACGGCGGTCGATGCGATCGCGTTTGGCCGCGGGCCGGGCGCGTTCACCGGTGTGCGCATTGCGGTAGGGGTGGTCCAGGGCCTGGCGTTCGGCCTGGATCGGCCGGTCCTGCCGGTGTCCAACCTGGCCTTGCTGGCTCAACGCGCCTGGCGCGAGAACGGTGTGAGTCAGGTTGCGGCTGCCATCGATGCGCGCATGGACGAGGTGTACTGGGGTTGTTATCAGGAGCACGCTGGGGAAATGCGCCTGCAGGGCGAGGAAGGGGTGTTTGCGCCCGAACGGGCCCAGCTACCGGCCCAGGCCACGGGAGAGTGGTTCGGTGCAGGCACCGGCTGGACCTATGCCGAGCGGATCGCCGTTGCGACCGTGGGGCGCGACGCCGACCTGCTGCCCCATGCCCAGGACCTGCTGGAGCTGGCCCGCTTCGCCTGGGCGCGCGGTGAAGGACTGCCTGCCGATGGCGCCCAGCCGGTTTACCTGCGCGACAACGTCGCCACCCCGAAAAAGTCGCTTTTGTAGTACGCTTTGTCGGCGTTCACGCCTGTAGTGCGCATTTCATCGGCAGAATCTGCCATAAAGATAAAACTTTGTCGCAATGTGTGGTCTAGTGATCACCTGAGTCGCAGCCTGACCGGCGCCGGCTTCTTTCGAAGATCGAGTGAACCTGATGCGTATCGATGGTGTTTCCTCCCAGCCTTACCCGATCAAGCGCAAGCCGCTTGCGGATAAAGCGCGGGTGCAGGATGCCGTCGACGATATCGAAGGCGAATTCGAAGCTCCTGCGCAACCTACCCCCCAGCGCTCCCGCGCTCGGGGCGCCAGTCTTCCTGCACGCCAGCAGGACATGATCTTCCCTCGTTCGATGAGCCGCCGCGCCGCTGACGCCTTGGGCATGTACCTGAGCACCCAGGGCTTCGTCGAGTGGGATAACGAGGTGCTGGGCCTGGACGTGCATATCTGACTGTGCCCAGCCTGCCTTATTTCATTGGTTGTCCTTCATGGAGTGAAAACGCCTGGCGCGGTGATTTCTACCCGCACGATGCGCGTCCGCCCGATTTCCTCTCCCTGTACGCCCAACTGTTCAATGCCGTGGAGGGCAACACCACCTTCTACGCACGCCCTGCGCCCAGTACCGTGGAACGCTGGGCCGCAAGCATGCCGTCGGACTTCCGCTTCACCGCAAAACTGCCCCGCGACATCAGCCACGGCGGTGACCTGCGCGAGCAGTTGGGCGCTGCGGAGGATTTCTGCCGCTTGCTCGATCCACTGGGTGAACGAGTGGCGCCGCTGTGGTTGCAATTGCCGGCGTCATTCGCGCCTTGGCGACTGCCGGAGCTGATGGGCTTCATCGACATCCTGCAACGGCCGATTGCCGTGGAAGTGCGCCACGGCGCATTTTTCGCCCGTGGCGACGAGGAGCGTCTGCTCAACAACCTGCTGCGCGAGCGCAATGTCGAGCGTATCTGCCTGGACCCGCGGGCCTTGTTCAGCTGCATCTCGGACGCACCCGCCGTGCTTCATGCTCAATCCAAGAAGCCCCGTGTGCCTCCACGTCCGACCGCTTTCAGCAACAGCCCGCAGGTACGCTTCATCGGTCATCCGCAGGTGCAGGCCAACGAGCCGTTCCTGACGCCCTGGGTCGAGAAGATCGCCGGCTGGATCGAGGAGGGGCGCACCCCCTACATCTTTCTGCACACGGCCGACAATCTGTTCGCCCCAGCCCTGGCCCGGCGTTTCCACGAGCGTCTGATGGAACGTTTGCCGGGGCTGCCGGCCTTAAGGGAACTGCCTCCGCAGCCCCAGGCAGCGCAGCTCGGCCTGCTCTGACCGGGTAATGCGGCGGTTCCCTGCAGCCATGCCGAGCCGAGGCCGATGTGTCGAGATTGCTGATCATCCTGTTGCTGCTGGCCGCAGCCCCGGTTGCCGTATGGCGAGGCTGGATAGAGGTGCCCGACCGGTGGAATCCATGGGCGCCACTGGACATCGCCGAGCCGGTGAATTTTCTGACGCGCTACAAGCTCAGTCGGTTGCAAAGTGATCCCAAGCTTTGTGTGCAGGCTCTGGCCACGTCTACCGTGCGCTACAGCCAGCAGGCCAACAGTCCGGCCGATGCCAAGTGTCCGTTGGTGAATGTGCTGCGCGTGCAGGGCAGCGAGGTCAGGTTGAGCAGCAGCTTCCTGGCGACCTGTCCGGTCGCCGTGGCGTTCGCGATGTTCGAGCGTCAGGCCTTGCAGCCGGCTGCGCAAGCCACCTTCGGCCAAGCGGTGACGCAGGTGGATCATCTGGGCAGCTTCGCCTGCCGCAATGTCTACGGTCGCAGCGAAGGGCGCCTGAGCCAGCACGCCAGCGCCAACGCGCTGGACATCGCCGGTTTTCGCCTAGCCGATGGCCGGCGCATAAGCGTTCTAAAGGACTGGCCCGGCGACAGTGCCAACGCGCGCTTCCTGCGCGAAGTCCGCGATGGGGCGTGCAAGCATTTCAACACCGTGTTGGGGCCCGATTATAACGCTGCCCACCGCAACCATTTTCACCTTGATATGGGACGCTGGAGCGTGTGTCGTTGATCTGTGTTCATTTCCGACCACCGCGCTGATCCCGGACGCGGCTCGCGCCGCTGCTACAGGGGATATGGCTTGGACGCGGGAATGGTGCGACGTCTGGTGGTGCACGCGGTGTAACTGGATGAACCCGGCGCCGGTTAAACCGCTTGAAGCGTGTTGTTCAGCACAACCGTGCCTCTGTAGCAACGGCGCGAGCCGCGTCGGCGGTGCATGCGGTGTAACTGGATGAACCCGGCGTCGGTCAAACTGCTTGACGGGTATTGTTCAGCACAATAGGGCGCATCCAGCTCAGGTCCAGCGCCAATGCATGGCATTGCTCGTCGAGGGTCGTCTGCGCGAGCGGCTCCGACGTCCGGGCTAACTGCCAATCCAGTTCGGCGATCGGCAGGTGCAACGCTCGGGGGGCAGGGGCCGGGCCTGGGTTGGATGCCTCGAGTCCAGGGCTCAGCACCAGCGGCCGAACCCAACGGCTGTCGAACGCCAGGTGAGCCTGCTGCGCCAGCATGTCTTCTTCGGGCAATGGCTCGGCGGCCTTGTCCAGCAGGGTCAGGTCCAGCTCGGCCTTGGGCAGGAACAGCGGCTCGGGTGGCTTTACTTCGGTTTCGCGCACATCGCACAAGCGTTGCATGAGAATGTGCGCCAGAATCTCGCTCCCGGCGCTGGGCTCGGTCGCCGATTCGCTGGCCCCTGCTGCAGGTTCCTGCCCTTGAGCTTGCCCCTCGCCCTGTTCGGTCAAAGCCTGTGCAAAGAAGTCCTGCCACAGCGCACTCGCAGCCCCCAGAGTCTGGATGTTGTGCTGGCTGAAGTCGCCGGTGGGCGAAATGTAACCTGGCGCTGTGGAATTGATGACGGACATGGCACTCGGTACGCTTGGGCTCTGGCAAAATGCCTGGCAAAGTTCTTATCGGCGGCATACGCCGATCTTTTAGCCTTCGGATACAGGAATCTTCAGTGGAGCAGCAAGCAGGTGGTCGCATCCAGGTTCAGGCGCAGAACGAGGCCTGCGAATCGCAGGCCGAACGGTGGGCAAAACGCCTGGAGCTGCCTCGCCACTTAGCCGACGCCGATTTCACCCTGGAGCTCGGCGACAGCGGCCTGCAATTGCAGCAACTGGGCGCGGACGCACCTGGCCCCGTGCGGGTGGATTTCGTCGAAGGTGCCGTGGCCCATCGGCGGCTGTACGGCGGCGGCAGTGGCCAGATGATTGCCAAGGCGGTGGGTGTACAACCCGGCGTGCGACCGCGAGTACTGGATGCCACGGCAGGTCTGGGCAAGGATGCATTCGTGCTGGCCAGCCTGGGCTGCGACATGAGCCTGGTGGAGCGTCAGCCGATCATCGCCGCGTTGCTCGAAGATGGCCTGGACCGCGCCCGGAATGACCCGGAGGTGGGTGCCATCGTCGCACGGATGCGGCTGCTCACGGGTAACTCGATCGAGGTCATGCAGCAGTGGCAGGGTGATGCGCCCCAGGTGATCTACCTGGATCCGATGTTTCCCCATCGGGAAAAGAGCGCGCTGGTAAAAAAGGAAATGCGTCTTTTCCGTCCGCTGGTGGGCGACGACATGGATGCACCAGCCCTGCTGGCCGCCGCCCTTGCGTTGGCCACCCACCGAGTGGTGGTCAAGCGACCGCGCAAGGCACCGTGCATCGAGGGCGTCAAACCCAGCCATGCCCTGGAAGGTAAATCCAGTCGCTACGATATCTACCCGAAGAAAGCGCTCAAACCAGCGTGAGAATTAGCCTTGTGCTGTAGGCATCGGCGAACTTCCGTACCCGTGGGCGCGTAGGAACGGTCCTGATTTTTTCCGTGCCGGTTTTAGCCCGGCACGCTCAAATAGAATCAAGTCTCATTTGTAATGAGGCTGTATACATGTACCGTTCTACAGGAGTTTGCACGTTGCCCCGCCGTTCGGCGCTGGGCCTGGCGTTGATCGGTTGCGCTGCGAGCGTCAATGCCCATGAGGGGCATGAAGTGATGGAGCTGGACAAACTGAGCGTGACGGGCAAGCAGGCCGCGCCGCCCTATCAGGTCCAGCGTTCGGCCTCGGCCAAGTACGCCGTGCCGTTGCTCGACGTGCCGCAGACGGTCACTGTGGTCCCGCGTCAGGTTCTGCGCGAACAGAACGCCTTGGGCCTGCGCCGGGCGCTGTCCAATATCTCCGGGATTTCCTTCAATGCGGGCGAGGGCGGCGGGGGCTCGGGTGACAGCATCAATATCCGTGGCTTCAGCGCCAACGCCAATCTGCAGATCGATGGCCTGCGCGATTCTGCCCAGACCCGCCGCAGCGACCTGTTCAACCTGGAACAGGTCGAGGTCATCAAGGGGCCCAGCTCGGTGTTCGGCGGCGCCGGCACTACCGGTGGCGCCATCAACCTGATCACCAAGCTGCCGCTCGCCGACAGCTTCACCGAACTGGGCGCAGGTGTCGGCACCGATCGCTATCGCCGCCTGACCCTCGATACCAACCAGCAACTGCACGACCTCGGCGACGGTACCCTGTTTCGCCTGAACCTCATGGCCCACGAGAACCAGGTGCCGGGCCGCGACCGTATCGAACAGCAACGCTGGGGCCTGGCGCCTTCGCTGACCTTCGGGCACGGCAGCGATACGCGCCTGACCCTCAGCTATTTCCACCAGAGCGATGACAACCTCCCCGACTACGGCGTGCCCGCTCGCGATGGCAAGCGTCCGCCTGGAGTCAAGACCAGCCACTACTACGGCTGGCGCAACCTGGACCGGGAGCGAGCCGACACCGACAGCCTGACGGTGAAATACGAGCACGACATCAACCCGGACTGGACCGTGCAGAACCTGACGCGACTTAGCCAGGTCGACCGCGATACCACCGTGTCCGCTTCCCACGTCAAAATCGCCAAGCTCCCGGCAGGCCGCTACCTGCCGGCCGGGCCGCAGGCCTATCGACGCGATGTGCACACCCGCCTGGCCATGAATCAGACCAGCCTTACCGGCCACTTCGATACCTTCGGCCTGGGCCATACCCTGGTGGTCGGTGCCGAGCTGTCGCGCGAAACCTACGACCGCAAGGCCTCGGGTTATGACGTGGAGTCCTTTTATCCTGCGAACGGCTACGACCTGGCCAACCCACCGGGCTACTGGAGCGGGCCGAAGGTCAAGTCGCCCACCAGTGTGGCGCATAACAGCATGGAGGATCGGGCGCTGTACGTGTTCGACACCCTGGCCCTGGACGAGCAGTGGGATCTCAGCCTGGGCCTGCGTTACGACCACATGCGCGCAGAGGCCAATAGTCGGGCTTCGAGCGGGGTTCGTGCACAGGCCGGCTCCACCGAGGGCGTCTTCAGTCAACGCGCCGGCCTGGTCTACAAGCCCACCGAAAACGGCCGCTTCTACGTGGCCTACGGCACCTCGTTCAACCCCTCCGCCGAAAACCTGCTCACCTCCGGCGGCGGGTTGTCCGAAAGCACCCACAGCTTGGAACCCGAACAGGGCAAAACCTGGGAACTGGGGACCAAGTGGCAGTTGTTCGATGAGCGCCTGCAACTCGAAGGCGCCTTGTTCCGGGTGGTCAAGGACAACGTTCGCGAGCGTTTGAGCGACGGCACCAGCCTGCTGGCGGGCAAGCAGCGGGTGCAGGGTTTGGAGTTGGCTGCGACCGGTAAGCTGACCGAGCAGTGGCACGTGTTTGCCAACTACACCTTGCAGAACAGCGAGACGCTCAAGTCGGTAGCTTCGCCCAAGCGTGTCGGGCAGGCGCTGAGCAATACCGCCCCGCGTTCCTTCAACCTGTGGACTGCCTACGAGCTTCCAGGCGACATTACCCTGGCCTACGGAGTGCGCCACGTCGGCAAGCGCAACCTCACTTCTCAGGACCAAGCCAAACTCGATGCCTATTGGGTGCACGATGCCATGCTGGGCTACCAGGCCTCTGACAACCTCGAACTGCAGCTGAACCTGAGCAACCTGACCGACAAGAAGTACGTCGAGCGGGTGCGTACGGTCATCGGCAGCGACAGTCGCTCTTCTGCAGTGGAATATGGGGACGGTCGCGCGGCGGTGCTGAGCAGCATCTATCGGTTCTGAACACCGCCGCTTTGTCGGTTACCGCGCAGCGGCGTCCATGCGGATGCGCAACGGCTGTTCATCCTTGCCATCCAGCGTCACACCGTGGTGCTGGGTGCTGATGAACAACAGGTGCCCATCGGCGTCGACTCGGGCACTCACGGCATAACGATGACCCGGTTTGACTTGAGCCGGGTCGTATTCCAGCTTGAACGGCAGCGGTACCTGGCCTGTGATCGGGCCGCTTTGCCGGGCCAGGGCCACGGCAGGCGCGTCCGCAATAGACACGTCCTGCAGGCTCACGGTCAAGACCGCCGAAGGTGGCAAGGCGATGCGCTGCAGATAGAACGCTTCCCCTTCCAGGGTGGCTTTGCTGGCAGGCTGCAGGCTGCTGCAGGCACCGATGAGGGCACTGAGTACGATCAGTGAAAGGCGTTTCATAAGCTATCTCCGTTTACATATTTGAGCCGTCAGGCAAAAGCATAGGCAATGACCGCCGCCGATTACAGGCCGTTGGCGGCTTCCTCGCTGCGGTGCAGCGCGACTTGACGGATCGACAAGCGAATTTCCGCCGGCAACACCCGTTTGGCGGCCCCCTCGGCCAGTTCGTCGAGCAGCGGGTGGTGGCTCAACTTGCCTTGGGCATCACGGCGCAGCACTTCCTGGTCGAGAAGGGTCTGGATGAAATGGCGGAACAGGCTCTTGTCGAAAAACTCCGGTGCGTTCAGGCCATGCAGAATCGACAGGCGCTGGGCCATGGTCGTGCACAGGTCTTCCAGCTCCTCGGCGCTGAGGGTGTTCTGGCCGGCGTTGAGCAACAGGGCGATCGCCATGTAGAAGCGTTGCAAGGTCTGGGCGATGGCCCGCGACAACAGGGTCAGCAGCACGAACTGCCGCGAGCTGGGCGCGGGGCGCAGGTACACGCCGTTCTCCAGGCGCAGCAAGCCTTGCTCGACCAGGGCCTGCAGCCATTGGTCGATCACCTCGTCGAGTTGCTCGTCGTTCCAGCGGATGAACAGTTCGGCCTGCAGATAGGGGTACAGCGCATGGGCGTAACGCAGGATCTGTTCGCGGGTCATGCGCGAGGTGCTCTGGAAGAAGCTGGCCAGCAGCGCGGGCAGGGCGAAGATATGCAGCACGTTGTTGCGGTAATAGGTCATCAGCACTGCGTGCTGTTCGTCCAGGTACAGGATCCTGCCCAGGGCATCGCGCTGTTCGGACAGCAGCTTCATGTCCTGGACATGGGCGATCAGGCTGCGGGCGTCGCCTTCGGGCACGGTGGTGTGAGGCGAGTAGGGCACTTTGCGCAGTAGCGTCAGGTACAGGTCGAGCACCCGTTCCATGGCGCCTTCGTCCAGCGCCAGTTTGCTGGTCGAGAGCAGTGCCAGCGCCACCAGGTTCACCGGGTTGATCGCCGCGGCCTCGTTCATGTGACGCGCTACACGGATGCCCAGGCGGTGTGTGGTTTCGTTCAGCCAGTCGGGTTTGAACTGCGGTGCCAGTTCCTGCTCGCGCCAGCCAGGCTGCTGCTCGTCGAGAAAGGCGTGGAGTTTGATCGGCTCGCCGAAGTTGACCGCCACCTGGCCAAAACGCTGCTTGAGCGCGCCGATGACCTTGAACACGTCCAGGATCGATTCTTTTTTCTTGGTCGCGCCACGCAGCTCGCCCAAATAGGTACGACCTTCCAGCACACGCTCGTAGCCGATGTAGACCGGCACGAAAACGATCGGCATGCGCGAGGAGCGCAAGTAGCTGCGCAGGGTGATGGCGAGCATGCCAGTCTTGGGCTGCAGCATGCGCCCGGTGCGCGAGCGGCCGCCCTCGACGAAATACTCCACCGGGAAACCCTTGGTGAACAGGGTGTGCAGGTATTCGTTGAACACCGCGCTGTACAGCGGGTTGCCCTTGAAGGTACGGCGCATGAAAAACGCGCCGCCACGGCGCAGCAGGCTGCCGATCACCGGCATGTTGAGGTTGATGCCGGCAGCGATGTGGGGCGGGGTCAGGCCGTTCTTGAACAGCAGGTAGGACAGCAGCAGGTAGTCGATGTGGCTGCGGTGGCAGGGTACATAGATGACCTCGTTGCCGCGCGCAACGTCCTTCACGCCATCGATGTTGTTGACCTTGATGCCGTCGTAGATCTTGTTCCAGAACCAGCTGAGCACCACCTCCAGAAAACGGATAGCCGTGTAGGTGTAGTCCGAGGCGATTTCATTGCCATAGTGCAGCGCGCGGGCCTCGGCCTTTTCCAGCGTGATGTGTTCGCGCTCGGCTTCCTCGGCGATGGCCTGGCGCACCAGGGGATCGCGTACCAGGCCTTTGACCAGATGACGGCGATGAGAAATGTCGGGACCGATGACGGAGGTCTTCAGGTTGCGGAAGTGCACCCGCAGGATGCGCTGGGCCATGCGCACCGTCCGCTCGTGGCCCTTGTTCTGCTGCACCAGTTCGGCCAGATGGATCGGCTCGGAAAACTGCACGCGGGTCTTGCGCCCTAGAATCAGGATGCTGACCAGTTTGCGCAAACGCCCGGTGACCGCCCAGCTGTCGGCGAACAGCAGCTTCCAGGGGCTGGACTCGCTGGCGGGCGATTGCCCCCAGAACACGCTGACCGGAATGATCTGCGCATCTTCGCCGGCGTTCTGTGCCAGCGCCGTGACCAGCCGGGCCAGGGTGGGCGGGGCGCCGCGTTTGTCCTGGCGACCCAGCCAGTCCGGGTCCGGGGTGAGATAGAACACCGCCGTGGGTTCCATGAGGTCGCCGATGGTCACGGGCAGTACCGGACGGGGCAGGCCGGCCTTGGTGCATTCGCGGTCAACCACGGCAAGGTCGGTCAGCGAGGGCGACTGCAAGGCGTACAGCACTGGCCGGCTGCGATCCAGATTCAGGGTGAACGAAGACTGGTTGATGGTTTCGGAACGAACCCACAGGTACAGCAAGCGGCGCAAGGTGCCGAACACGAGGCGGTGCAGAGGTGAGCGGGTCATAGGCCAGGGCTTGGGGGAAAACGCTACTTTACCGGGTTTTGCTGAGGTAAGGGATGCAGGGTGGCAGCGAATATCTGCGTATGGCTACTGGCCCTTTCGCGGCCACTGGCCGCTCCTACAAGATTTTGCCTGGCATACCAGCAGCAATTTCGAATGGCTTAGTAGGAGAGGTCAGTGGCCGCGAAAAAGCCACATCGTGTCAGCCGGTACGCCAGGTAATCTCTTCTTCACCGTCTTCGCTGATACGAATCCAGCGGTCGGCGTGCTCTTCGCCTTCTTCTTCCACCCAACTGCCCGGCGCGCAGCGCACCTCGACATTGAGTGCCGCGAAGGCCGCGCGGGCGCAGGCGATGTCGTCGTCCCAAGGGGTCTTGTCGCTTTCCAGGTACAGGCTGTTCCACTTGCCGACCGCCTTGGGCAGCCAGGTCACCGGCACGTTGCCCGCGCGGCATTTCCAGGTCTGGCCCTTCTGCTGCCAGTCGCTGCAAGGGCCCAGGGCTTCGCCGAGCCAGGCGGCGATGGCCTTGTGGTTGACGTCGGCGTCCTTGAGGTAAATCTCGATATCGGGTTGGCGCATGGGTAGGCTCGCTCAGTCTTGACGCACAAAATAATCGTAACGCATGGATACCGTGACCACGAGCGGTCGCGGCTGTTCGATCACCGCAGCACGGCGCTCGGCGCTGGCGCGCCAGCCGTGGGGCGTCATCGCCAGCAGGTTGGCACGCGATTGCGCGTCGATCAGCTTGAGCTTGAAGGTCAGGGTTTCGTGGTGTGCGTGCTGCATGCCTTCGGGCACCTGCAGCAGGTGCTTGTCGTCGACGTAGTCGCGTACCTCGTCGTAGAGCTGCTCGCGCAGTTCCATCAAATGGCCGCTGGTGGGCCCCACACGCATCAGGCCGCCGCCGGTGGCCAGCAGGCGCTTGGCCTCGGTCCAGTCCAGCGGGCTGAATACGCTGGTCAGGAATTGGCAGCTGGCGTCGGCCAGCGGTACGCGCGCCATGCTGGCGACCAGCCAATGCACGGACGGCGCGCGCTTGCAGGCGCGCTTGACCGCCTCGCGGGAGATGTCCAGCGCATAGCCATCGGCGCGGGGCAGCGCCTGGGCGATCTGTTCGGTGTAGTAGCCTTCGCCGCAGCCGATGTCCAACCAGCGTCGTGGCCAGCGTTCGGCGGCAAGTTCGGCCAGGCGCTGGGCCACGGGCGCATAGTGCCCCTCGTTGAGGAAGTCGCGGCGAGCCTCGACCATGGCCTGGTTGTCGCCCGGGTCACGGCTGTTCTTGTGCTGCACCGGCAGCAGGTTCAGGTAGCCCTGGCGCGCGCGATCGAAGCGATGACCGCTGGGGCAGACCATGCCGTTGTCGGCGTTGGCCAGCATGGCAGTGCAGAGGGGGCAGGTGAGCATCAGGCGAGCAACTCGACGAGGGTCTGGTAGTAGATCTCGGTCAGCACATCGAGGTCGCTGGCCAGGATGCGTTCGTTGACCTGGTGGATCGTGGCATTGACCGGGCCCAGCTCGACCACCTGGGTGCCCAGGGTGGCGATGAAGCGCCCGTCGGACGTGCCGCCGCTGGTCGAGGCCTGGGTCTCGCGGCCGGTGACGTTCTTGATGCTGGACGCCACCGCATCCAGCAAGGCCCCAGGTTCGGTCAGGAACGGCAGGCCGGACAGCGCCCAGTCGATGTGCCAGTCCAGGCCATGCTTATCGAGAATCGCAGCCACGCGTTGTTGCAAGCCTTCGACGGTGGACTCGGTGGAGAAACGGAAGTTGAACACCGCCGTCAGGTCACCGGGAATGACGTTGGTGGCGCCGGTGCCGCTGTTGAGGTTGGACACCTGGAAACTGGTCGGCGGGAAGAAGGCATTGCCGTCGTCCCAGTGCTCGGCGGCCAGTTCGGCCAGGGCTGGCGCGGCCAGATGAATCGGGTTGCGGGCCAGGTGCGGATACGCCACATGGCCCTGCACGCCGCGAACGGTCAAGGTGGCGCCCAGCGAACCGCGACGGCCGTTCTTCACCACATCGCCCACCAGGGTGGTGCTCGATGGCTCCCCAACGATGCACCAGTCCAGACGTTCGTTGCGGGCAGCCAGGCGCTCGACCACCGCCTTGGTGCCATGGTGGGCCGGGCCTTCTTCGTCGCTGGTGATCAGGAAGGCGACCGAACCCCGGTGATCCGGGTGATCGGCGACGAAACGTTCCGCCGCGACCAGCATGGCCGCCAGGCTGCCTTTCATGTCTGCGGCGCCGCGGCCGTGGAGCATGCCCTGCTCGTCGATGACCGCGTCGAATGGGGCGATCTGCCAGGCCTGCGTCGGTCCGGTCGGCACCACGTCGGTGTGGCCGGCGAAGCACAGGACCGGGCCGTCCTGAGAGCCATGGGTCGCCCAGAAGTTGTCCACGTCCTCGATGCGCATCGGCTCCAGCTTGAAACCGGCCTGGCCCAGGCGCTGCATCATCAGTTTCTGGCAATCGGCGTCCAGAGGGGTGACCGAAGGGCGGCGGATCAGATCACAGGCGAGCTGCAGCGTGGGCGATAGGTCGGCGGCGGCCGTCATGGAAACTCCGAGAACTGGGGGGTGTGTAGAGGGCCGATATGGTAAAGCAAAAACGCATGGGCCAACACCGCAGGGGCCGTCGTCAAAGTGTTCCCAAGCAGTGACTTACACCGTCGACCATTTTTTCGTCGGGCGCAGCCGCCAATCTCTCATTCTTTGCTCGGCGCCCGGCCATCACCATGCCGCACGCGCCACGTCCTTCCACGCGGGCGCACAGACTCAGAGGAAGACATGAACGTCGTTACGCGCACTGCTCTACTTGCCACGCTGCTCACCTCGACTGCCACGGCAGTCGCTGCTGCATCGGTGGACATAACGGTCACAGGATCGATCGTGCCGGGAGGCTGTACCCCCACCCTGAGCAACGCGCTTTTCGATCACGGACGGCTGTATACCCGTGATCTGCTGGCCGCTGCACCCACCGTCCTGCAGGACCGTGCCCGCACCACAACCTTGAACATAAACTGCGAGGCCGCTACCGCTTATGCGCTTCGTGCCGTGGACAATCGGGCCGATTCAGTCCTGGAAAACACCGATGGCAGCCGTTTCGGGCTGGGCTTGACCAGCAAGAACGAGAAAATCGGCTCTTACCGGCTGCGTATCGACCCCGAGGGCTCGACTCTGGATGGCAAGCCGGTGCTGCTGCTGATCGGCAGCGCTTCGGGCAATGCCTGGTCTACTGCCGAGCAGCGTGTGCGCAGCCTGCGCAATAATGGCCAGCTCATCGGACTGGCCAGCAAGCATGTCGATGGCGGCGGACCCATGCCAGCGAAGGACGCCGTGCTGACCCTGGTGTCCTACTTGACCATCGCGCCAACCGACAGCCTCACGTTGGATGCCGAAGTGCCCCTGGCAGGTGCCGCTACCCTCGAGTTGTTCTACTTGTAGGAAAATCGAGGCTCAGCAAGATCGGTCTTGTACGAAAAAATTCGACTTCCTTCAGAAATTTCCTCTTTCAACAGTGAAATTTCCCCTCCAGTGTCAAAGAGCGTAGTCGGCCTGCGTGCCGGTGCGCTCATCAGACAGTGAGGGAAACCATCATGCATCCTACCGCTCGAACACTGGCTATCGTGCTGGCGCTGGGCTTGGCCACGTCGGCTTTCTGCGCTTCCACCGTGGATATTCAAGTCACCGGAACACTTGTGCCTAGCGCCTGTACACCCGTTCTGAGTGTCAGCACGCTGCACTTCGGTACGGTGAGCTCGGCTGACCTGCACCCCGAGCGTCCCACCGCATTGATCGAGCACGCACCGACGCTGACGGTTCAGTGCGGTACTCCGACTCTGTATGGTTTGCGCCTGGTGGATAATCGCGCCGGTTCAGCTTACGGCCCGGGGGTTGAAGGCCGACTGGGTATGGGGCGCACGGCGGCGGATGAGCAGATCGGTGCGTATCATCTGGACGTCGATCCCGAACGTTCGACAATCGACGGTCGTCGTGTGTTTCTCAGTCTGGGCGATCGCACCGGGAACCTGTGGGGCACGTCGACTGCCCAGCCCATGGCGCTGCCCACCAGCGGGAGCCTGTTGGGACTGGTCGACCGGGCCGGCGTCGACACTGGCGCCGTGGCGGTGCAGGTGGCTCAACTGGGTATCCGCGCCCATGGGCTTATCGCCCCTGCGCGCGGTCTGACCCTGACCGATGCCGTGCCCTTGGATGGGCATGTCACTATCGAGCTGGTCTACCTGTGAACACGCCCTACAGGTAAATGATCTCCAAGGTGGCCGAGCCATCGATCGCGGTGTCCTGATGTATGTCCAACCCGCTGGCAGGCGCCAGATGCAGTTCGACAGTCAACGGCAGAGACACCCCCGCCCAGGCCCCGGGAGCGGCGCCTGATGTCGATTGCCTCCCCAGCGCGGTGGGTTGGCCGTCGTTGCGCAGCAAACCTGCAGGATCCGGTTGCCAGGTCTGCCCCGAAGCGTCTCCCAGCAAAGGGTAGGCGCTGCTGCCGTCACGACCGATGCCTGCGCTCAGTCGAGCAGTGAAACCGCCCAGGGCTTGCCCGTCAGCCGTGCGGCCGATGCCGAACAAGGTTGGGACGGCAGCCAACAGCTGATCGCTGACGGAGCCGGCACGGTTATCCAGCGCCCGGATGGCGAAACGGGTCGGCGCATCGCAGTCCACATCCAACGTCGTCCGTCGGCTGAACGTGGTGACCGATTCGCGCTGCAGCTCTCCCACGCCGATCCGGCCGAAGTTCATGTTGGCACTGCCTGCCAGGGTCGGCCGGCATGCCGCCGGAGCGAACGCTGCGCGCACCAGAAGTGGCTTTTGTTGACCGACACTATCGAAACTGCCGCTGGCAGTCAGCTCATGGGCGTCGCTGGCGGCCAGTAGGGTTGGCGCGAGCGCGGCCTGCAGTTCAATCTGTGCGTGCAGGCGTTTGCCCTTGACCGCGCTGCCGTTACGCATGGGTTGCAGTGGCTGGTCATTTTCCATCGACGGCGTCTCGGCGCCAGTCGAGACCTTCGGCGCAAAGGTGGTCGCCTGGCGCCACTGTACGGGTTGATCGTCGATCGACGCTTGCAACACGCGCAGACGGTAAGTGCCTTGCTGGCCCAAGGCAAAACCCCGGGTCGAAGGTTGGCTTGCCCGATAGATCAGCGTCAGATCCTGCTCGGTTTCGCACAGTATGTTCAGGCTGAGTTGGCGGGGCGGCAGCTGCAGTTCACCGGACGCCATTTGCAACGTGGTGCGATTGAACTGACCCAGGTCGATGTCGGCCGGGCTGAGCGACAGGCTGCATCCCTGCGCAAATGCCTGCAACGGTGTGGCCACGGCTGTGGCCATCAGCGCTGCCAGGAAGGTGCAACGGCTCATGATTCGCTCTCCTCGACCCGGCACTGCGCCACGGTCTGCTCGTAATACGCGTTGGTATCGACGCTGGCCGGCAATTGGAACTGCAATCGACACGGTTGCTCGTCTACCGTGCGGCTCCACAGATGCGGATTCGCATGGGCATTGGGTACGAAGACCGCACCGTCTTCCTGTACCAACGTCACCAGTTGGCCCTGCGCATCGGTGACGCCCGTGCCGCGGTTGAGGCGCCGTCCGGCTTCGTCCTGCACCTGGAGCAGCAGACGACGTGTGACCTCCACACCAAACGTGATCCGCGGCACGGCGCCCCGCGCAGCCTGCAGGGTGGCGGCCCCCTGGTGCACGTCTACGTTGCGTGGCAATGAGGCGGTGGCCACCTGCACGTTGCTGCGACCGAACGGAGCCAGTTGCGGCAGTACGGCGCGGCCCTTGCGGTCGGTCCATACGCTGCCGCCAGGCGTATCGATCTGCACACCGGCGACATTTTCCAGCGTCAGCAAGCCGAAGGTGTCCTGCAACGGATAGGGCGACAGGGTGACGCCGTCTTCGTGCAGCACCACGGCGCCCCGCGCAGCGCCGCTGTAGCCATGGCTGCCGCGACCGTAGCTGGCATAGCCGACGTCCAGTTGACTGGCCTGGGTCAGCCGCGAGATGCCACCGTTGTAGCTCAATTCCCCCGTATGGCTGGCCCGCTCCGCGGCGACTCGGTACTGGGTGCGCTCGTCCCAGCGGCCCTGCACACCGCTGCCCAAGCGCACGCCGGTGGCATCGCGGCGGGCGGTCGAGCGCCAGTTCACACCCTCACCCAAGGGCAGGCTGGCACTCATGTACAGGGCATTGCCCAGACCACCGTCGCCAGCTACTTGCCATTGCCCGGTGGCGGTCAGCGACACGGGACCGAGCCGTCGCCCCCAGTTGACTTGAGCCCGACTGGCGCGTTGCCCATCGAAGGCTGTGGTAGTGGACCACGTGGCGCTCAGGCTGCCCGTCCAGGGGTGGGTCCAAGTCAGGCCCAATGCGTACTGGTCGCGCAGGCGGCTGCTCCGCTCGCCGGGCTGATGCCACGCGCTGTCGATCAATTCTCGATAGCCGACCGTCTGCCGGCCGGCACTGAGCAGGGCCGACCAGCGATCGCCAAGCTGCTGGTTGAGGCTGAAACTGCCCTGCAGCCCACGGTCGTCCGATTCACTGGTGTGTGCCGCCTGCATCAGGCCTTGCACGCGCGAACCGGGCCAGGGTTCCAGGTTCAATCCAGCGCCGCCAGCGTTGTAGCCCTGAGCGACGAGGGCGCCACCGCTGACACTGGCGGCCGGGGCGAGCGGATAGCTGGCCCCCGCACTCAATACCCAAGGCTCCCGCGCATTGCGACCGCTGTCGCGCAACTGGCCGATGCCCAGAGCAAAGCCCCGTGCAGGCAAGTCCAGGCCCAAAGCAGCCGCCAGGACAGTAAAGGTGCGACGTTCACCATCGGCCTCTATCACGGTGACTTCCAGGTCTCTGCGGCGATCCAGTTGAGGAATATTGCTCAACTCGAAGGGACCGGCCGGTACCACGGTGGAATAGATCAGCACACCGCCCTGGCGAACGTCCACGCGCGCCTGGGTGGCGGCAATGCCCTGCACCTGAGCGCCACTGACGCTGGCACCGAGCGCCGGTTCGCTCATCCACTGTGCGCCGGTGACGCGCGCCCCGGCGAGCACTGGGTTGCTCAGGTTGATCTGACCCAACTGCAGCATCGCCTGCCGCTCGCTGAAGGTGCGCTGCGCATAGGCCTCCATGTGTTGCAGGGTCGCCTTGCCCTGCACCGAGCTGTAGAACTGACGGCTGCGCAGGATCCAGTCGCCGGCATTGACCCCAGCTTCGGTATTGGCCGAAAGAAACCGGCTGCGTTGGCCGTCGAACTGGTTGTAGAGGCCCTGCACGTCATAGTTGAGCAAGCCGGCCGCCCCGCCTCGAGTGAAGGCCGAATGGTCGGCCGATGCAGTGCGCAAGGCAGGTGCAGGTACCAACAGCCGCACTTCACCGGCTTGGGGTAGCAGTTCGATCAGGGTCTGCGGAAATTGCTCGATGAACTCGCCGCAGCCTGACCCGGTATCGACCAGGTCCCCGGCGTCGCGCACGGCCTGGTCGATACACAGGGCGCCTGCGGTATCGAAGGCGGCATGGACAACGCCTCGGGGCTGACCGTTGACCCACAGTCGCACAGCGTGCACGCCTTCTGTAAAGCGCGCGGTCTGGCTCAAGTAGGCGGCCAAGTCCGGATCGATACCACGCAGGCGCAGGGTTTCGCTGTCGAAACTCGTTGCGCTTGCAGTCTGGGTGTACAGCGCCAACGTCACTGCGGACAAGGTGCTACCAATGAGCGCCTTCATCAAGGCGCGCCCTGATTCAGCGTCGCCTGATGCGTACCTACGGCAAAACCGTACACCGTGGCCGGGGTAAACAGGACCTGCCCATCGGCGACGGCCAGCGCCTTGCCGGGCAGGGTCAGCCGATCACCGGGCAATACGTAGCTGCGGGGCAGCTGCCAAGGGGTCTTGCTCGGCAGGCTGTGCACTTCCTGTGACAGACGCACGACATAGGGAGTGGGGTTGGATACCGTCAGCTGGCTGTCCTGCAGGGACCAGTGCAGGCCCTTCCAAGGCTCGGCGTTCTTCGCCAAACCTTTGGGGTGAAGGATCACCGGCAGGTTCTGCCGTACGTTCACCGACACCCGTGCCTCGCCGGGTTTGCCGGGCTGGCTGTTCTGCGCCAGCCCCTCGAAGATGACTCTTTTCAGGCGTTGGGTGGTGAGCGGCTCGGGGTTGGACAGGATGAAGCGCACCAGCTGTGATTCACCTGCCTCGACCCGCGCGATGGGGGGAGTCACGAACAACAGCGACGCCTTGTCTTCGGGGACGTGCTCCAGCGTGACGTGCAGCAGCGCAGGATGCTGATCGCTGTTGGTCACTTTTATGGCAGCTTCGGCTTCGCCTTCGTAAACGATGACCACCGAGGTTTCCGGAATCATGCCGTCGGCATGGATTTCAGGACTGCAGGTCAGCAACGCTGTGATGCCCAGGTACGCATACAAAACGTGGTTGCGGCGGTTCATCGGTTTCTCCAGACAGGGAACGCAACAGGCAGGTACGACCACGCCTTCCTCGACACCGCAGTGCCGGGAAGATCGTGTGGGGGGGAAGGGCGGCAGTACTCTAAAAGCAATCCGCCCGTTCTCGGCTCGGACCCTTCAGCAAGTGCAGGGCGAAAAGATTGCAAGCGACGTAGGACGTATCTGCGCCAGGCTTTGCCGACAAAGAAACTACCGCAACGCGGTGTCGTTACAGGTACACGAGTTCGATGGTGGCGGCACCGTCGAGGGCGACTTCGTCGGTCAGGGTCAGCCCTTTGGCCGCAGCGATGACCAGATAGGATTTGAGTGCGAAAGTGGCATCCTTGATCGGCAGCGGTTGCGAAAGTGGCCCTGCTGTATCGGTGAACCCCAACAGTTCGCCGTAGTTACGAATACCTTTCTCACCCAGGGCTGCGCTGCTCCATGTGGTGCCCGAAGCATTCCCCACGGAAATAAACGCTGGTTTGCCGTCAATCAGCGATTCGCGCGGGTAAATTTCCAGAAAGTGCGCACCGATCTTCTCTCCGTTGGGCGTCAGGCCCAGCCCATAGGGCGTCATGTACCAGTTGTTTCCGACGGTATCTGCACGATTGTCGATCCCACGGATTCCGTACACCGTAGCAGCCGTGCAATTGACGCTCAGGGTGGCAACCTTCTTGTTCTCGGTGAAACCTGTTGGCCCATCCATGTTGAGGTCGCTCTTCGATATCTTGCCGTGGTGGAAATCGCTGGCAGAGAGCGATGGGGTGCAAGCGGCCGGTACGATCGAGCCGGTGACACTCAAATCAACGGTTGAAGCCGCCATTGCGGTCGGGAGTGCTGCCAGCAGCGTGGTGCCGATAAGCAGCCGGGATATAAGGGTCATGTTGGTTTCCAGATTGGTTAATGGTGGTTGCACATCGCAACACCGCCAACTCTAGAAGCCGCTGAACAGCCCGTAAGTGAGCCGATTCAGAAGTTTGCCGTGAAACTTCCTAGCTGATTTCCACAGCCAAACAGGAATCCTCCTCACCGTAGGAGCGGTCCGCGGCCGCGAAAGGCGTACCGCGGTGAACCAGAAACAGCGCGGTGCGGCTTTCGCGGCCACGGATCGGTCCTACACAGGTGTCGGTCAATTTTTCTGCGCGATCCAGATGGTATGACGGGTGCCCTTGTTGCCGTGGGCGAACACTTGCACTTCTTCGGCCTTGAAGCCGGCCTTGCGCAGTTTGTCGCTGAACTGCCGGTCGGCGCTGGCGGACCATACGGCGAGCACGCCCTTGGGCCGCAGTGCCTTGGCGCAGACATTGAGGCCGCCGGCCGAGTACAGCCAGCTGTTGGCCTTCTGGGTCAGGCCTTCGGGACCGTTGTCGACGTCCAGCATGATGGCATCGAAGCCGGCCGGCTCGGCCTGCAGGACCTTGGCCACGTCCTCCATGCGGATGACGGTGCGCGGATCGGCCAGCGGGTTGCCGGCCTTCTCACCCAGTGGGCCGCGATTCCATTCGACCACGCCCGGGACCAGCTCGGCGACCACCACCTCGGCGGTCTTGCCCAGGTGCTTGAGTGCCGACGCCAACGTGAAGCCCATGCCCAGCCCGCCGATCAGCACCCGCGAGTTCGGCCGCCCGGCCACCTTGCGGCAGGGGATCTCGGCCAGGGCGTCTTCGGAACCGTGCATGCGGGTGTTCATCAGTTGGCCGCCGTCACCGCCCTGGATCTTGATGACGAAGTCTTCGCCGTACTCGAACAGGCAGAGCGCACCGCCGTTGTCGGGGATCGGTGTGGTGTCGAGCAGTACGAAACGTTTCATCGGTCAATCTCGGAGGGAGGACAAGGGGGTGCCATGGTAGTAGCCTGTGTCATCGGAACAGGCAGTCTGGCCTTGGGGTGTTCAATGAAGTTGCGCAGTGTATCGGTCTTTGCATGTGTTGCCCTGTGTGCCGGTGTGGTATCGGCCTCGTCGCTGCCGCCGGGTTCGCCGGGTACACCCACGCCAACGCCCTATCCACAGGTCACCGTGCCGCCCACCCACGGCGGCGAAGGCATGACCGGATCGCCGCCCTTGCTGCCGCCTATTCCGTTGCCCGCACCACCCAGGGCCGACAACGTGCCCGAACCTGTCCGCCAGGATACCCCGCCCACCCCGGTCAAACCCAAATCCCCCGGTGGTTGATCGCGTTTTTCCTGACCGACCGCATTCACCGCCGACGCGGCTCGCGCCGCTGCTACAGGGGTTTGCGCATGCCGCATGAACCGCCGCGTTCCCGTAGGCCCGCCGCGTCCGGCATACCACGGTCCCTGTAGCAGCGGCGTAAGCCGCGTCCAGGCTCACCGCGTTTCCTCAGGCACACCGCATCAAGATTGCTTGGCTGTCCCCAGGGCCTTGAGGACGAAGGCGTATTCGAGAGCCACGTCGCGCAGCCCCTGATAACGGCCACTCATGCCGCCATGCCCGGCGCCCAGTTCGGTCTTGAGCAGCAGCAGGTTCTTGTCGGTCTTGCACGCCCGCAGGCGCGCCACCCACTTCGCGGCTTCCCAATACTGCACACGGCTGTCGTTGTACCCGGCGATCACCAACAGGTGCGGATACGCCTGGGCCGTGACGTTCTCATAGGGCGCATACGCCTTGATCCGCGCATGCACCTCGGGCTCCTGCGGGTTGCCCCACTCGTCGTACTCGGTCACCGTCAACGGCAGGTCGGGGTCGAGCATGGTGTTGAGCACATCGACGAACGGCACCTCGGCCACCGCTGCCTGGAAGAGCTCCGGCCGCTGGTTCAACACGGCGCCGATCAACAGCCCACCCGCGCTGCCACCGCTGATCACCAACTGCTCGGCGCGGGTCAAACCCTGCTCGATCACGTGTTCGGCACAGGCAATGAAATCGCTGAAGGTGTTGCCCTTGTGTTCCTGCTTGCCAGCGCGATACCACGCCTCACCCAGTTCGCCGCCGCCGCGCACATGGGCGATGGCGAAGGCGATGCCACGGTCCAGCAGGCTCAACCGTGCGTGGGAAAACCACGGGTCCAGGCTCTCGCCATAGGCACCGTAGCCGTAAAGGTACAGCGGCGTGGGCTGGCCGGCGAAGGCCTTCTTCACCACCAGGCTGATCGGCACCTGGGTGCCGTCCGCGGCGGTGGCCCAGAGCCGTTGGCTGACATAGTCGTCGGCATCGAACGCGCCCAGCACCGGGGTCTGCTTGAGCACCACCTGTGCGCCGTCGCGCAGGCTCAACTGGCGCACCTGCCCAGGCCGATTGAGCGCCTCGTAGCGCAAGCGGATCTGCTCGCTGGCGAACTCCAGGCTGTCGGAAACGTACAGGCTGTACGCGGCATCAGGCAGTTGCACCGGATACGGCGCCTGTCCCTGGGCATGCACTTCGATGATCGGCAGGCCGCGCGCACGCAGGCTCAAGGTGAAGGCTGTGGCATTGAGAGTCACGCCTTCGAGCATCACCTCGTCACGGTGCGCGATCAGCGTTTGCCACTGCTCGCGGGTCGGCGCCATGCCGTTGTCGGCTGCCTGGTACAGGGCGAAATTGATGCCTTCCTGATTGCTGCGGATGAACCAGGTCCAGGCACCGTCGAGCTGGCCGTGATCGGGGTAGTACTCATGGTGCTCGACCCGTGGCGCCAGGCAGGCGAAATCACCGTTGGGCCGCTCGGCATCCAGCACCCAGGCCTCACTGGTGGTCTTGCTGTTGAGCAGCAGGATCAACTGGCGCTCGGAACTGGCGCGGTAGCAATGCAGGAAGAAACGCCCGTCGAGCTCCTCGAAGACCTGCTCGGCACCTTCGCTGCCCAAGGTGTGGCGGTGCAGCCGATAGGGGCGGTGGGTCTCGTCCAGCTCGCCGAAGAACAGCGTCTGGCTGTCGTTGGCCCAGGTCATGCTGCCGTCGCAGTCATCGAAAGGCAACTCGACCACGGCCTCGCTGGCCAGCTCCTTGACGAACAGCCGGTAGACCTCGTCGCCGCTGGTGTCCAGGCTGTAGGCCAGACGCCGGTGGTCGGGGCTGACGTTGAACGCGCCCATGGACAGGAAGCCGCCGTCTGCCAGCACGTTGGGGTCCAGCAACAATTGCTCGGAGTGCTCGTCGACCTGGCTCGAGCCATCGGCCGGACGCGCGCAGCGATAATGGCGCGGGTACTCGTCACCCGCCGTGGTGCGGGTGTAGTACAACCAAGGGCCCCAAGGGGAGGCGAGGGACAGGTCGGTTTCGCGAATGCGCCCCTTGATCTCCTCGAACAACTGCTCGCGCAGCTCGGCCTGGTCGGCGAGTTGCGCTTCCTGCCAGGCATTCTCGGCCTTGAGGTGGTCGAGCACGTCGGCGCGGTCGCGTACCTGCAGCCAGGCGTAGGGATCGGCGCCGGGAGCGACGTGGGCGATAGGGGCGGCGGTTGGCTGGGACATGAGCGGCTCTCTTGGCGCAGGCGGTGACGGCACGTGCCGGTGGGCACGACAACAGGAGCGCCTGGCAGGCGAAAAGCCGTTATCATAAGCGCCTATTTGCCTGCCATGCCACGGACACCATGACCGAGAACGACTATTTCCTCGCCTGGGGTATCTACGCCTTCGCCGCCTTGGGCTGCATTCTGGTGTGGTTTCGCATCACCCGCTGGATGTGGCGTTATCTGCGCGAGCCACTTCGCCTGCTGGGCGTGGTGCTGTTGTTGACGCCCACGGTGGTCGACCCCGCCCGCGACCTGCTGGCCCCGGCCGTCGCCATCAGCACGCTGGAACTGCTGTTCAAGATGGGCGGCAGCGCCTGGGGCGCGATTTCCGATCTGACCATGGCGGCGGTGATCGCCCTTGGCGTGTACGTGATCTTCGCCCTGGTGCGCCTGCCGTTCCTGCGCAAGGCCGAGGCGCGCCGTCGGGCGCAAGTCCAGGCCCAGGCGGACGTTGCCGCGCAACGCGATGACGATGGCGAAGCGCTCGCGCAGCGCGTCGACGACCGCGAGCAACGCCACGTCCCGCCACCGCGGGAAAACCTGCGTGTCGAACCGCGCATCTGAATCCACGCCCATCGTCTCGAGTGCCGTGCATGTGTGAACTTCTGGGCATGAGTGCCAACGTACCGACCGATATCGTTTTCAGCTTCACCGGCCTGATGCAGCGCGGCGGCCGTACCGGGCCGCACCGCGACGGCTGGGGCATCGCCTTCTATGAAGGCCGTGGCCTGCGCCTGTTCCAGGACCCGACCGCCAGCAGCGAATCGGAAGTGGCGCAGTTGGTGCAACGCTATCCGATCAAAAGCGAAGTGGTCATCGGCCACATTCGTCAGGCCAACGTCGGCAAGGTCTGCCTGGCCAATACTCACCCGTTCGTGCGTGAGCTGTGGGGGCGCAACTGGTGCTTCGCCCACAACGGCCAACTGGCCGGTTTCGACCCCCGCGCCGATTTCTACCGCCCGGTGGGCGACACCGACAGCGAGGCGGCCTTCTGCGATCTGCTCAACCGCGTGCGTGACGCCTTTCCCGAGCCGGTCGAGTTCGAACGGCTGCTGCCCATCCTCGTGCAGGCGTGCGAGCAGTACCGTGGGCAAGGCGTGTTCAACTGCCTGCTCAGCGACGGCGACTGGCTGTTCTGCTTCTGTTCGACCAAGCTGGTGCACATTACCCGGCGGGCACCTTTCGGCCCGGCACGGCTCAAAGACGTGGACGTGATCGTGGATTTCCAGGCCGAAACCACGCCTGACGATGTGGTGACGGTGATCGCCACCGAACCCCTCACCGAGAACGAAACCTGGAACCGTTACGAGCCCGGCAATTGGGGCCTGTGGCGCCAGGGTGAATGCGTGGCCACCGGGCAGGCGCAACCCGCCTAGCCTGCCTGTTTGCCTGGAACGACCGACAAGAAGCACTGTGGCAATGCCACCCTAGACCGAGAGAATGTTCATGCTGCGAAGCTACCTGCGACTTGTGCTGTTTGCCGTCGGCCTGCTGGTGGGTGTGCAAGTGCCCGGCGTGATCAACGACTACGCCCAACGGGTCGAGGCCCATCGCCTTGAGGCGCAGCAAAGCCTGCGCGGTTTCAGTGAGACCGCGCAGCGTTTCTTCAATGGTGACCTGCAGGCGCTGGTGGCGCACTACCGCGCCAGCGAAGATCCAGTGTTCCGCAGCGATGCCGCCAGCATTGGCGCGTTGCTGGCCCGCAACCAGTTGCTGGAGCGGGAGTGGCAGGCGTTGCAGGGACCCTGGTATGAAAAAGCCTGGCATGTACTGGCCAAGGCCGATCCGCAACTGCGCCAGGAAACCCTCAACGGCTACAACTACCAGGTGCTGCTGGCGCCGGAAGCGATTGCCTGGGGCATCGCCTGCGCGCTGCTGCTGGCCTGGGTCGTGGAAAGCATCATCCTGTTCATCGGCTGGACCCTGTGGTTCGGCCGTCGCCGCGCCAAACCTGTGGCCGAACCCCTGGTACGTCGCGAACGCTAGACCGCGACCCTGCGCGCATCACCCGTCACTTGGCCAGATAGCGCATCCCGTCTTCCAACCCGCTCAGGGTCAGCGGGTACATGCGCTCTTCCACCAGCTCGCGAATCAGGTGGGTGGAGGCCGTGTAACCCCAGGTGTCCTGCGGATAGGGATTGATCCAGATGAGTTTCCTGTAGGTCTGCACGAAGCGCTGCAACCAGACTAACCCCGGCTCCTCGTTCCAGTGCTCTACACTGCCACCGGGATGAGTGATCTCATAGGGCGCCATGGCCGCATCGCCGATGAACACCACCTTGTAGTCAGGGCCGTACTTGTGCAGCAGGTCGTGGGTGCTGATGCGCTCGGCGTTGCGTCGGTGGTTGTCCTTCCAGACCGTTTCGTAGACGCAGTTGTGAAAGTAGAAATACTCCAGGTGTTTGAACTCGGTGCGACAGGCCGAGAACAACTCCTCGCAGACCTTCACATGGGCGTCCATCGAACCACCGATGTCGAACAGCAGCAACAGCTTGACGTTGTTGCGTCGCTCGGGGCGCAGCTGAATGTTGAGCAAGCCGCCATCGCGTGCGGTGTGGTCGATGGTGCCGTCGATGTCCAGCTCTTCGGCCGCACCCTGCCGGGCGAACTGGCGCAGTCGGCGCAGTGCCACCTTGATGTTGCGCGTGCCCAGCTCGACGCTGTCATCCAGGTTGCGGTATTCGCGCTGATCCCACACCTTCACGGCTTTGCCCTGGCGTTCGCCGGCATCGCCCACGCGGATGCCCTCGGGGTTGTAGCCACCCGAACCGAACGGGCTGGTGCCACCGGTGCCGATCCACTTGCTGCCACCGGCGTGCCGGCCTTTCTGCTCCTCCAGCCGCTGTTTGAAGGCTTCGATCAGCTTGTCCAGCCCGCCCAGGGACTGGATCTGCGCGCGCTCCTCGGCACTCAGCGAGCGCTCGAACTCCTTGCGCAGCCATTCTTCCGGAATCAGCGCTTCAAGGTGTTGATCGAGGTTCTGCAGGCCATTGAAGTAGGCCGAAAACGCCCGGTCGAATTTGTCGAAGTGGCGTTCATCCTTGACCAGGATCGCCCGCGCCAGGAAGTAGAACTCGTCCATGTCGGCGAACGTCACCCTTTGCTCCAGGGCGTTGATCAGGTCGAGCAACTCGCGCACCGACACCGGCACTTTGGCCGCGCGCATTTCATTGAACAGGTTGAGCAGCATGGCGGACGCCCTCGCAGTCGGAAAGAGGGAATCAGCGGTTGCCGCGCCGGCTCATGAAGGCCAGGCGTTCGAGAAGCTGCACGTCCTGTTCGTTCTTGACCAGGGCACCGGCCAGCGGCGGAATCGCCTTGGTCGGATCGCGTTCGCGCAGCACGGCTTCACCGATGTTGTCGGCCATCAACAGCTTGAGCCAGTCGACCAGTTCGGAGGTGGAGGGCTTCTTTTTCAGGCCCGGCACCTTGCGCACATCGAAGAAGACGTCCAGGGCCTCGGCCACCAGGGTTTTCTTGATGTCGGGGTAGTGCACGTCGACGATGCGTTGCAGGGTCGCGCGGTCGGGAAAGGCGATGTAGTGGAAGAAGCAGCGACGCAGGAACGCATCGGGCAGCTCTTTTTCGTTGTTGGAGGTAATGATGATGATCGGGCGATGGCGAGCCTTGATGGTTTCATCCGTCTCGTAGACGTAGAACTCCATCTTGTCGAGTTCCTGCAGCAGGTCGTTGGGGAACTCGATGTCGGCCTTGTCGATTTCATCGATCAGCAGGATGACCCGTTCATCGGCTTCGAAGGCCTCCCACAGCTTGCCTTTCTTGAGGTAGTTGCGCACGTCGTGGACCTTGTCCACACCCAGCTGCGAATCGCGCAGACGGCTGACCGCGTCGTACTCGTACAGGCCCTGGTGGGCCTTGGTGGTGGACTTGATGTGCCAGGTGATCAGCCGTGCACCGAAGGACTCGGCCAACTGTTCGGCCAGCATGGTCTTGCCGGTGCCTGGTTCGCCCTTGACCAGCAGGGGCCGCTGCAAGGTGATCGCGGCATTGACCGCCAGCTTGAGGTCGTCGGTGGCAACGTAGGCGGGGGTGCCTTCGAACTTCATGGGGCTGTCCTCGGGAATCAGGTGTTGGGGGTCGACTATAGCGCGGTGTGTCAATTATGGCCTCTTCGCGGGCACAGCCCGCTCCCACAAGGGCCGGTGCAGTTCAAAATCCTGTGGGAGCGGGCTCTGCCCGCGAAGAGGCCAGTCCAGCCACAGCATATGCATCCGACCATGTGGGAGCGGACTCTGCCCGCGAAGAGGCCAGTCCAGCTACAGCATATGCATCCGACCATGTGGGAGCGGGCTCTGCCCGCGAAGAGGCCAGTCCAGCCACAGCATATGCATCCGACCATGTGGGAGCGGGCTCTGCCCGCGAAGAGGCCAGTCCTGCCAACCCCCCTCATTCCTGCTTGGGCGGCGCCTGTTCATAGCGCGCATTGAAAGCCTGCACGAAGCCGTTGCGCAGGATCTGCCAGAACGCCTGCAGCGGGCTGATGTCCTGGCGATGCACGTTACCGCTGAGTTCGACCCGGGTCGCGAACTGGTTCTGCGACTGGTTCTTGAGCACCGTCTCGGTCCCACCGACCACGGCTTCCCAGATCGAACGGAAGAAACCCTTGTCCTTGTTTTCCACGTCCTGCTGCCAGTTGAACACATCGACGTTGTGCAGCAGCGGCTTGATGTAGCCACTCAGGCGGGCATTGTCGGCATCCGCCTCGATCACGATATCGCCCGTGCCGGCGTTGAAATCGAACTTGCCATAGGCACCGGAGAAGTCATTGAGCCGACGCAGCTCGATCCCGGTGGCGCGCAGGCGAAATTCGAAGTCTTCGAAGTTGCTGAACGGATCGAACGTGGCAGTGCTTTCCACCGGGGCTTGGCCGAACAGCTTGGCATGGCCTTCGAAACGCGCATCGCGCTTGCCTTCCAGGTCTTCCACATTGGTCAGGTTGTAGAGGCTGGCATTGACTTGGTTGGCGCTGATGTTGACTTGGGGTTTGGACGAGAAATTGCGGAAGCTGATCTTGCCGTCGTTGACCCGCACCTCGTTCAAGGTGATCGGCAGCAGCTTGTTCATCTGGTCGCGCCAGTCAGTACCGGCACCGGTCTGAGTGGCCTGTTTGTTGGCGCCGCCGTCGACGAAGTTAAGCTCCGGGCGCAGGAATTCCACCCGTGCCACCACCGCGTGGTCGTACCACAGGGCGTGCCAGCTCACGGCGATGTCGATCACCGGCGCATCGAGCAACGGTACCGGCACCTTGCCGCTGGTCTTGATGATCTGCAGGCCATTGATCTGATAGGCGCCGCGCCACCAGGCCAGGTCGACGTCGCTGACGCGGCCCTTGTATTCGCCCATGTCGGCGAGCTTGTCGTTGAGGTAGTCGCGCACCAGGTAGGGCAGGGCGATGTGCAGGGCGAGCACCAGTACAACCAGGCCGGTGAAGGTCCAGAGCGGCCAGCTGTAGCGACGTTTCATGGCAGAATCTCCCGAACGATGGTTAGCCATTGACTGTCCACAGTCTCATCCGTTCGCTGGACTCGCCCCCATCGCGGGCTTAACCTTGGATTTTTCCTGCTGCAGCACAAGGACCTTTTCGCCATGAGCCGCATTTACGCCGACAACGCCCACTCCATCGGCAACACGCCGCTGGTGCAGATCAACCGCATCGGCCCGCGCGGGGTGACCCTGCTGGCCAAGATCGAGGGGCGCAACCCCGGCTACTCGGTCAAGTGCCGCATCGGCGCGAACATGATCTGGGACGCGGAAAGCTCCGGCAAGCTCAAGCCGGGCATGACCATCGTCGAGCCCACCTCGGGCAATACCGGCATCGGCCTGGCCTTCGTGGCCGCCGCGCGCGGCTACAAGCTGATGCTGACGATGCCTGCGTCCATGAGCCTGGAGCGGCGCAAGGTGCTCAAGGCGCTGGGTGCCGAACTGGTCCTGACCGAGCCGGCCAAGGGCATGAAGGGTGCCATCGAAAAGGCGGGCGAGATCGTTGCCAGCAACCCCGAGCTGTATTTCATGCCGCAGCAGTTCGACAATCCGGCCAACCCGGCCATCCATGAGAAGACCACCGGCCCGGAAATCTGGAACGACACCGACGGCGCCGTCGATGTGCTGGTGGCCGGCGTGGGGACCGGCGGGACCATCACCGGCATCTCGCGCTACATCAAGCAGGTTCAGGGCAAGTCGATCCTCAGCGTGGCGGTCGAGCCGCTGACCTCGCCGATCATCACCCAGGCCATGGCCGGCCAGGACATCACTCCCGCGCCACACAAGATCCAGGGCATCGGCGCCGGGTTCATTCCGAAGAACCTCGACCTGTCACTGGTGGATCGTGTCGAGCTGGTCAGCGACGACGAAGCCAAGGCCATGGCGCGGCGCTTGATGCAGGAGGAGGGCATTCTCTGCGGCATTTCCTGTGGCGCCGCCATGGCAGCCGCCGCCAAGCTGGCGGAGAAGCCGGAAATGCAAGGCAAGACCATCGTGGTCATCCTGCCCGATTCGGGTGAGCGCTACCTGTCGAGCATGCTCTTCAGCGACCTGTTCACCGAGACCGAACTGCAAGCCTGACGGCAGCGGCGTGCCTCACCGTAGGAGCGGTCCGCGGCCGCGAAGATCACGCCGCGATGCACCTGACCCACCGCGCGGATCTTTTCGCGGCCGATGACCGCTCCTAGGGGCCTGCACCGGCTGTATGCCGACCGCTGCCCCGCGCCTTTCATTTCCAGCCGAGCCCCCAGGGTTTATCATGGCGCACTGCCCATTCGAGGATCCGCTCCATGACCCTTTCCTTCGCCGCCAAGGCTGCCGTGCTGTTGCTGTTCATCGGCAGCACGCTCTACGTGCACCTGCGGGGCAAGGCGCGTCTGCCGGTGCTGCGCCAGTTCGTCAACCATTCCGCTCTGTTCGCGCCCTATAACGCCTTGATGTACCTGTTTTCCAGCGTGCCGTCCAAACCCTATCTGGACCGCAGCAAATTCCCCGAGCTGGATGTGCTCAAGGACAACTGGCAGGTCATCCGCGACGAAGCCATGCACCTGTTCGACGAGGGTTACATCCGCGCCGCCGAGAAAAACAACGACGCCGGCTTCGGTTCGTTCTTCAAGAAAGGCTGGAAGCGTTTCTACCTCAAGTGGTACGACAAATCCCTGCCCTCGGCCAACGCGCTATGCCCCCGCACCGTCGAGTTGGTCAACAGCATTCCCAACGTCAAGGGCGCCATGTTCGCGCTGCTGCCCGGCGGCAGTCACCTGAACCCGCACCGCGACCCGTTCGCCGGTTCGCTGCGCTACCACCTGGGCCTGTCGACGCCCAACTCCGACGCCTGCCGCATTTTCGTCGACGGCCAGGAATACGCCTGGCGCGATGGCGACGATGTGATGTTCGACGAGACCTACGTGCATTGGGTCAAGAACGAGACCGAACACACTCGGGTCATCCTGTTCTGTGACATCGAGCGGCCGCTGAGCAATCGCTTCATGGCGAGCCTCAACAAGCGCGTCAGCGCGTTCCTGGGTCGCGCCACCGCGCCGCAGAATCTGGACGACGAGCGCGTCGGCGGCATCAATCAGGCCTACGCCTGGAGCAAGACCTTCAGCGATCGCTTCAGCGGCAAGGTCAAGCAGTTCAAGCGCGCCAACCCCAAAGCCTACCGCGTGCTGCGCCCGGTGCTGGCGGTGGTTGTGCTGACCGCCTTGGGGTACTGGTTGTTTGGTTGATCCCAAGGGCTCCCACACCACCCTGTGGGAGCGGGCTCTGCCCGCGAAGGCGTCAGTATAGGCAATACACCTCCCACCCCCTGTCACACCTTGTCCAACCTCTCCACCTGAGGATGCATACGATTCGCTTTTACAACCGAATCGTAAGGAAGTTCCATGCATCCTCCACTTTCTTTGCGGCCCCTGGCCGTGATGATCGCCCTGGCCACTGCCGGGGTGGCTCGAGCCGAGCCGATCGAATTGACCGCCCCGACCGTCCTCGATCAAGTCGTGGTCACAGCGTCGGGATTCGAGCAAAGCGTGGAGGATGCACCGGCCTCCGTCACCATCATCACCGGCGACGAACTGCGCAAGAAATCCTACAACGACCTCGGTGATGCCGTACGCAACATCGAGGGTGTGATCGTCAACGGCAGCGCCAACGAGACCGACATTTCCATCCGCGGCATGCCACCGGACTACACCCTGATTCTGGTCGACGGCAAACGCCAGAGCAGCCGCGAAACCCGGGTCAACGGCAACCGCGGCTACGAGCAGAGTTTCGTGCCACCGGCCGAAGCCATCGAACGCATCGAAGTGGTTCGCGGCCCCATGTCTTCGCTGTACGGCTCGGACGCCATCGGCGGCGTGATCAACATCATCACTCGCAAGGTCTCTCCCCAGTGGGGCGGCTCGGTTTCCTACGATTACGCGGCGCGCCAGCACAGCGATCAGGGCAACGCTCGTCAGACCCAGTTCTACCTCAATGGTCCGCTGGTGGAGAAGTACCTGGGCGTGCAGGTCTGGGGCCGCTACCTTGACCGCCAGGCCGACGATGACGTGGAGGTCACCAACGGCTTCACCAAGGCCGACCACAAGGACCTCACCGCGCGCCTGGCCTTCACCCCCAACGAAGACCACGACATCCTTCTGGAAGGCGGCGCCACGCGCTTGAAGAACGGCGACGGCACCAGCGTCAACTGGGCCACCCGCGAGCAGGAAAACAACCGCGACCACTACTCGCTCTCTCACCAGGGGCGCTGGGGCTGGGCGACGTCGGACGTGTCCCTGGCCTATGAAAAAGCCAGTCGCGAGGGCAAGGCCGCAGCCAATCAGCCGGAAATCCTGGGGCGCAAACCGGTGGTGGAGAACACCGTGTTCGATGCCAAGCTGGTCATCCCCACGGCCTACAACATCACCACCACCGGCCTGCAATGGAACCGGGCGCAACTGAGCGACTGGAACCAGGGCCTGATGGACCGCCGCAACTACGAGTTCTCGGTGACCCAGAAAGCCCTGTTCGCCGAAAACGAATGGTCGGTGACCGACGATTTCGCCTTGACCACCGGCGCCCGCGTCGACGAGCACGAGCAATACGGCACCCACGTCAGCCCGCGTCTCTATGGCGTCTGGCGTGCCACTCCGGACTGGACCTTCAAGGGCGGCGTGGCGCGTGGCTTCAAGGCTCCCGAGATTCGCGCCGTGGTGCCCGGTTACGCCACCATCCGCCGCAACACCTACGTGAACCTGGGCAATCCGGACCTGAAACCGGAAACCAGCACCAACTACGAACTGTCGGCGCTGTGGTCCAACCGCAATAACCTGTCGGCCGGAGCCACTGTGTTCCACAACGTGTTCAAGGACAAACTGTCCACGGAAAACACTGCGCGCCGCTGGAACGGCTACATCGTCCAGGACCGCATCAACGTCGATGAAGCAACGATCACCGGTGCCGAGGTCAACGGCCGCTGGGACATCACCCGTGCCTTTGCCGTGAAGGGCAACTACACCTACACCGATTCGGAGCAGAAGAGCGGCAGCAACGCAGGCGCACCGCTGTCGCTGACACCCGAGCACAAGGCGAACGTCAGTGCCGACTGGACCCTGTCCGACCGCGCCCAGGCGTGGGCCTCGGTCAACTACTATGGCCAGGAATACGGCACCACCCTGAGTGGCGAACCGGCCCCGGCCTACACCACGGCCGACATCGGTGGCTCGTACGAGCTGACTCGCGACATCACCCTCAAGGCGGCGGTGTACAACCTGGCTGACAAGCGTCTGGATGACGATACCTACGGCACGGTCAACTACGGTCGCACGTTCTGGATGGGCACCACGCTGCGCTTCTGACACGCCAAGGCTCTACCGGAAGGATCAGCCCGGCAGCCGCACCAGGGCCGCCAGCCCCGGTGTCCGGTTTTCCAGCACCAGCTCGCCGCCATGGGCCTGCACGCAGGCGCGGGCGATCGCCAGCCCCATGCCCAGGCCGCCACCGTGGCTGGGGTCGGCGCCGCCCTTGCCCAGTTGCACGAAGGGCTCGAACACCTGTTGCAGCCAGGCGGCGTCGATCCCCGGTCCGTGATCGCGGATCTCGATGCACAGCCCGCCTGACGCCTCCCGGTACAGGCGTACCTGCGCATCACCGCCATGGCGCAAGGCATTGTCGATCAGGTTGGTCAGCGCCCGCTTGAGGGCCAGCGGTCGACAACGGCACGCCACCGGCGCTGAGCCTGGCCAGTCGATGGGCGTGCCCAGGGTCTGGTAGCGTCGAGCGAGGTCGCTCAGCACCTCACTCAGTGAAACCTCGACGGTGGCCTCCTGCACCGCATCGCCGCGCACGAAATCCAGGGTTTCGCTGACCATGGCGCGCAACTCGTCGAGGCTGTCGAGCATGTCCTGGCGCAGCTCGGGATCTTCGAGCAACTCCACCTGCAAACGCAGCTCGGTGATGGGCGTATTGAGGTCGTGGCTCAGCGCGGCCAGCATGCGCGTGCGGCCTTCGACATGGCGGGCGATACGCTCCTGCATCACATTGAACGCCAGGGTCAGTTCCTGTGCCTCGCGCGGGCCCGACAACGGCAGCGGTGCGATCCATTCGCCCCGGCTGACGCGTTCGGTAGCCAGGGCCAGACGCTTGACCGGCGCGACGACGCGGCGCATGAAGAAAATCACGATCAGCAGCACCGGGATAGTACTGACCGGCACGCTGTAGGCCAGCAGCCGGCCCCATTCATAGGCACCGGCAGGTGCCTGCTCGGCGTTGAGCTGGGTGCCGTCGGGCAGGCTCATCGAGCTGCGCAGGCGCAGGGCCTGCCAACCGGCGCGCTTGAACAGATGCTCGCGGGCCGGACCGCCGCTGCTGCGCTCCAACTGCAGGACGACCACCGCTTGGTCGGCAAGCCCCAGGCGCTGACGCACGGCCGTGGCCAGGCGTCGTTCTTCGGTGTGCATGGCAAAAGGCTGGACCTGGGCTGCGGAAGCTACCCAGAAGCGCGCGTCGGCAGTGCCCATGGCGTCGAGCAGGCGCCGAGCGTCGGCCGCCGGCAGATCGCGCGCCGCTTGATAGGCCGTGGCCAGACGCTCGACCACCAAGGTGCGTGACAGCGGGTGTACCAGCGATCCGGTGCGTTGCAGCAACAGCATCGCGATGAGGTTGGACGCCAGCAGCGCCAACAGCAACAGCACACCCAATTGCCGGGTCATGGTCCGTGGCCAGGCCCGGCGCAGCCCCTTCATGCCGGGTACTGAACGACGTTCGCCGCCAGGCGGTAGCCGCCACCCCACACGGTCTGCAACAGCACCGGCTGCAAGGCGCTGTCGGCCAGCTTGCGGCGCAGGCGGCTGATCTGCCGATCGATGGCGCGATCGAACAGATCGCTGCCCGGCCGCGAGGTCAGCTCGATCAAGCGCTCGCGACCCAATACGGTATTGGGGTGTTCGAGAAACACTTCCAGCAAGCGGCCTTCCACGGTGCTCAGACGCACCTGGCTCTGGTCGGAACGGGTCAGCGTGTTGCAGCCGCTGCGAAAGCTCAGGTCGGCGAACTCGAAACGACGCAGGGGGGCGGGCAGCACTGACGTGGCTTCGCCGGGCGTGCCGCGCCTGCGCAGTACGCTGTGGATGCGCGCCACCAGTTCGCGCGGTTCGAACGGCTTGACCACGTAGTCGTCGGCACCGGCATCCAGCCCCTGGACACGGTCGGCGCAGGCATCGCGTGCGGTCAGCAGAATCACCGCGGCCGCCGACTTGTGCGCCAGCGCGCGACACAGCTCGAATCCATCGCCATCGGGCAGCATGACGTCGAGAATCAGCACGTCGAACACGTCCTGCTTGAGCAGCGCCCACATGCCCGCCGCATCCTCGGTGGTGCGGACGTCGAAACCGAAACGGCGCAGGTAGATGGCCAGCGGCTCACGGATCTTGCGGTGGTCATCGACCACCAGCAGACGAGGAGGGGAAGGATTCATGATGGCTGCGTTCGCGGATGATTCTCATTCGGAACGCGATCTTACAGCAAGCTCGATAACCGTGCAGCAGCACCGGACGGGGGCGGCGGGCGCCGACCCCGTCCGGCCGGTGTCACGCCTGAGCGTTCTTGAACGCCAGACGAAACCGGTGCAGCAACGGCTCGGTGTAGCCGCTGGGTTGCTCACAGCCCTGGAAGACCAGCGCACTGGCGGCCGTGAACGCCACCGAGTTCTGGAAGTCGGCCGCCATCGGGCGGTACGACGGATCCCCGGCATTCTGCTGATCGACCACGCGGGCCATGCGCTCCAGGGTTTCGACGATCTGCTCGCGGCTGACCACGCCGTGGGTCAGCCAGTTGGCCATGTGCTGGCTGGAGATGCGCAGGGTCGCGCGGTCTTCCATCAGCCCGACGTCGTGGATGTCCGGCACCTTGGAGCAACCGATGCCCTGTTCCACCCAGCGCACCACGTAGCCCAGCAAGCCCTGGGCATTGTTGTCCAGTTCCTGACGGATCTCCTCGGCGCTCCACTGCGCATTGGCCACCACTGGGATGGTCAGCAGGTTGTCCAGCAACGCATCGTGCTCGGCCTTGGTGTCGATCTGCTCCAAGGTCTGCTGCACTTCGCTGACGTTGACCTGATGATAGTGCAGCGCATGCAAGGTGGCCGCGGTGGGCGAGGGTACCCAGGCGGTATTGGCACCGGCCTTGGGATGACCGATCTTCTGCACCAGCATGTCGGCCATCAGGTCGGGCATGGCCCACATGCCCTTGCCGATCTGCGCCTTGCCGCGCAGGCCGCAGGCCAGGCCGGTGAGCATGTTGTTGCGCTCGTACGCCGCGATCCAGGCGCTGCCTTTCATGTCGCCCTTGCGCATCATCGGGCCGGCCTGCATGGCGCTGTGGATCTCATCGCCGGTGCGGTCGAGGAAGCCGGTGTTGATGAACGCCACGCGGGTCGATGCAGCGCCGATACAGGCCGCGAGGTTCACCGAAGTGCGGCGTTCCTCGTCCATGATGCCGATCTTCAGGGTATTGCGCGAAAGGTTGAGCAGGTCCTCGATGGCGGCGAACAACTTGTCCGCGAAGCCCACCTCGGCCGGGCCGTGCATCTTCGGCTTGACGATGTACAGGCTGCCCGTGCGGGAGTTGCTTCGACGTTCCAGGTCATACAGCCCGATCAGGCTGGTGATCACGCCGTCGAGAATGCCCTCGGGGATCTCCCGGCCCTCATCGTCGAGGATCGCCGGATTGGTCATCAGGTGGCCGACATTGCGGATCAACAGCAGCGAACGGCCATGCAGGGTCAACTCGCCGCCTGTTGGCGTATGGTACTGGCGATCCGGATTGAGGCGGCGGGTGATGCGCTGGCCGCCTTTCTCCAATTCCTCGGTGAGATCGCCACGCATCAGGCCCAGCCAGTTGCGGTAGATCGCCACCTTGTCACTGGCATCCACCGCCGCCACCGAGTCTTCGCAGTCGATGATGGTCGACAGGGCGGCCTCCAGCAGCAGGTCCTTCACACCTGCGGCGTCGGTACGGCCGATGGGCGAGGTGGGGTCGATCTGAATCTCGATGTGCAGGCCGTGGTGTTTGAGCAGCACGGCAACCGGCTGCTGGGCGTCGCCCTGGAAGCCGACGAATTGGCTCGGATCGGCCAGCCCGGTCACGCTGCCATCGGCCAGGCTCACCTGCAACTGGCCTGCTTCGATGCGATAGCCGTTGGCGTCGCGGTGCGAGCCCTTGGCCAGCGGGGTGCTCTGGTCGAGCAGGTCGCGGGCGAAGGCGATCACCCGGTCACCGCGAACCTGATTGTAGCCCTGGCCCTTGGCCGCGCCGTCGCTTTCCGGAATGGCGTCGGTGCCATACAGCGCGTCGTACAAGGAGCCCCAGCGGGCATTGGCGGCGTTCAGGGCGTAGCGAGCATTGGTCGACGGCACCACCAACTGCGGACCGGCCACCAGGGCGATTTCGTCATCGACATCGCGGGTGCTGATTTCCACGCGGTCGGGCTGGGGCACCAGGTAGCCGATGGTGTGCAGGAAACTGCGGTAGGCGGCCGGATCCTGAATCGGTCCGGGGTGCGCACGGTGCCACTTGTCCAGTTCGGTCTGCAAGCGGTCGCGTTCGGCCAGCAACAAGCGGTTCTGCGGTGCGAACTCGTGAACCAGAGCGTCGAAACCGGTCCAGAACGCTTCGGATTCCAACCCGCTGCCAGGCAGCACTTCGTTCTCGATGAAATCGTACAGGGTGGCGTCGACTTGCAGACGCTGGGCTCTCATGCGGTGCTTCATTGCGGTCTCCTTGGATACGGGGGAGGAAGTCAGGCCAGGGCGGCAGCGCCGGCCTTGGCGATCTGGGCATCTTCAGCGGGCTTGACCCCGGACACGCCGACCGCGCCGATGACCTGGCCTTCGTGGATCAGCGGCACGGCGCCTTCCAGGCACGTCATCAGATTACCGGACAGGAACGCGGTCCGCCCATTGTTGACCATCTCTTCGAACACCACCGATTCCTTGCGCCCCAACGCCGAAGTGCGTGCCTTGCCCGGTGCGATGTACGCCGTGCTGGCGGCGGCGCCGTCCAGCCGTTCGAACGCCAGCAGGTGACCGCCGTCGTCGACCACGGCAATGCCCACCGCCCAGTTGTTCTTCTGCGCTTCGGCGCGGGCAGCGGCGAGGATGCGAGTGACGTCTTCCTGGCCAAGAATCGCTTTGCTTTGCATGTGCTTCTCCAGTGCTGTTGTCGAGGGGTTCAAATAGCAGTGTGTCAAAGGTGCGTGTCAATCGGCCATGGCCTGTTCCACCAGTTCGATCCAGTGCCGCACCGGGGTGCGTGCGGCCCCGTCCAAATGGTTCTGGCAACCGATGTTGGCGGTGGCGATCACTTGCGGCGCACCGCTTTCCAAGGCGTTCAGGCGGTTGTCACGCAGTTGCCGCGACAACACCGGCTGGGTCACCGAATAGGTGCCGGCCGAACCACAGCACAGATGGCCGTCCGGCACATCGGTCAAGTGAAAGCCCAGGCGTCGCAGGAGCTGTTCGGTCACGCCACCCAGCTTCTGTGCGTGCTGCAACGTGCATGGGCAGTGGAAGGCCATGCGCAGGTCGGTATGGACGGCCAATTGCTCCACCGGCTCGTCGCGCAACACCTCGACCAGGTCCTTGGCCAGCCGGCTGACTGTGCGGGCCTTGGTCGCGTAGGCCGGATCCTGTTCCAGCAGGTGCCCGTAATCCTTGATGAAAGCGCCGCAGCCGCTGGCGGTCTGCACGATGGCTTCGGCGCCTGCTTCGATGGCCGGCCACCAGGCGTCGATGTTGTGCCGTGCCCGCTGCAGGCCGCGCGCCTGATCGTCCAGGTGATAGTCCACCGCACCGCAGCAGCCGGCCTGACGAACCGCCGTGACGCTGATGCCCAGGCGGTCCAGCACCCGCGCGGCGGCGGCATTGGTATTGGGCGACAGCCCCGGCTGCACGCAACCTTCGAGCATCAGCACGCGACGTGCGTGTTTCGCGGCAGGGCGGGCCACGGCCGCGTGGACCTGACGCGGCAGCTTGTCCTTGAGGCGTTGCGGTAGCAGTGGGCGAAAGGTCTGGCCCAGCTGGATCAACGCCTTGAATGCGCTCGGGTGCGGGGCCAGTGCACGCAGACCGCCGCGCAGCCAGCGTTGTTCCACAGGCCGCGGCACCGCCTGGTCCACCACTGCGCGGCCGATGTCCAGCAGGTTGTGGTAGTCCACGCCCGAGGGGCAGGTGGATTCGCAGTTGCGGCAGCTCAGGCAGCGATCCAGATGCTGCTGCGTGTGCGCCGTCACTTCGTGGCCTTCGAGCACTTGCTTGATCAGGTAGATGCGTCCGCGCGGCCCGTCCAGCTCGTCACCCAGCAATTGATAGGTGGGGCAGGTGGCATTGCAGAAGCCACAGTGCACGCAACTGCGCAGAATGCGTTCGGCTTCCTCGGCGCGTGGCAGCAAACGGGCCTGATCACTCAATTGGGTCTGCATGGTTCAGGACTCCTGGTTCACAGCTGCGCGTAGAGGCGGCCGGGGTTGAAGATGCCTTGCGGGTCCAGTTGCGTCTTGAGCTGGCGGTGATAGCGCAGCAGCAACTCGGGCAGGGGCTGGAACGGTTCGGGGGTGATCCCGGCGGTGTAGCAGGTGACATGCCCACCGACCGCCTCGACCACATGCCGGATCGATGCGGCGCTGGCGCTGGATTTCAGCCAGCGTTGAGCGCCGCCCCAGTCGATCAATTGCTCGCCGGGCAGGTCGAGGATGCCCGTATTGTTGGGCAACGACAGACGCCACAGCGGTTCGGGCTGGGCGAAGAAAGGCAGGCGATGCTCGTTCAGGTCATCCCAGAACGCCGAGTCGATGGGCTCGCCGCCGATGCGTTCATGGGCAGCAGCCACCGATCCCTCGCCGCCTTCCAGGCGCAGGTAAAGCGCCTCATCGCTGTGGCACGCGGCACTGATCGGCATCGGCTGCTGGCCCCACTCGGCGAGCTTGAGCAAGGCGCGCTCGGCATCGCAGGCCAGCTTGATGCTGAAACAGGCGCGCGGTTTGGGCAGCACTTTGAGCGACACTTCAGTCAGCACACCCAGGGTGCCGAAACTGCCGGTCAACAATCGCGACAGGTCATAACCGGCGACGTTCTTCATCACCTCACCGCCAAAGCGCAAGTGCTTGCCCTGCCCGGTGATCACCCGCGAGCCCAGCACGTAGTCGCGGGCCGAACCGGCCCAGGGCCGTCGCGGCCCGGACAGTCCGGCGGCGACCGTGCCGCCCAGGGTGGCCTGCTCGCCATAGGCCGGTGGCTCGAACGGCAGCATCTGTCCCGCCTGCTCGACGGCGGCCCGCAGGGTCTGCAAAGGCGTACCGGCACGCGCGGTGATCACCAACTCCGTGGGGTCGTAGCTGACGATGCCGCAATGCACGCGGGTATCGAGCCGCTCACCGGCACCGATGCGGCCCAGGAAGGCCTTGCTGTCACTGCCCTGGATACACAGCGGACGGTCGTCGGCCAGGGCCTGTCGCACCTGATCCAGCAGTTGCTCACTGGCGTCGAAATCGCGGTCGGCCATCAGAAGCGCTCCAACTCGGGGAATGGCAGTTGCCCATGGTGGATATGCATGGCGCCGAATTCGGCGCAGCGCTGCAGGGTCGGAATGTTCTTGCCGGGGTTGAGCAGGCGATCGGGGTCGAACGCGGCTTTCACGGCATGGAACAGGGTGAGCTCATCGCTGTTGAACTGCGCGCACATCTGGTTGATCTTCTCGCGGCCCACGCCGTGTTCGCCGGTGATGCTGCCACCCACCGCCACGCACAGTTCCAGGATCTTCCCACCCAAGGCCTCGGCGCGTTCGAGTTCGCCCGGCTGGTTGGCATCGAACAGGATCAGCGGATGCATGTTGCCGTCCCCGGCATGAAACACGTTGGCCACGCGCAAATCGTACTGCTCGGACAGTTCGGTGATGCCCTTGAGCACCCCCGGCAGGGCGCGGCGCGGAATGGTGCCGTCCATGCAGTAGTAGTCGGGCGAGAGCCGCCCGACCGCCGGGAAGGCGTTCTTGCGGCCGGCCCAGAAGCGCAGGCGTTCGGCTTCGTCCCGGGCCTGGCGCACCTCGGTCGCACCGGCCTCGGTCAACACCTGGTAGACGCGCTGGCAATCGTCATGCACATCGGCTTCCACGCCATCGAGCTCGCACAGCAGAATCGCCTCGGCGTCCACCGGGTAGCCCGCGTGAATGAAGTCCTCGGCGGCGCGAATGGCCAGGTTGTCCATCATTTCCAGACCACCGGGAATGATCCCTGCCGCGATGATATCGGCGACCGCCGCGCCGGCCTTTTCCACTGAGTCGAAACTGGCCAGCAATACCTTGGCCACCTGCGGCTTGGGCAACAGCTTGACGGTGACCTCGGTGATGATGCCCAGCATGCCCTCGGACCCGGTGAACAGGGCCAGCAGGTCGAAGCCAGGCGAGTCGAGGGCATCGCTGCCCAAGGTCAGGCGCTCGCCCTCGATGGTGAGCATCTGCACCTTGAGCAGGTTGTGCACGGTCAAACCGTATTTGAGGCAGTGCACACCACCGGCGTTTTCCGCGACGTTGCCGCCGATCGAACAGGCGATCTGTGATGAGGGATCGGGGGCGTAGTACAGACCATACGGTGCCGCCGCCTGCGAGATCGCCAGGTTGCGCACACCCGGCTGCACCCGTGCCGAACGCGCGACCGGATCGATGTCGAGAATCTGCTTGAAGCGCGCCATGACCAGCAGCACACCTTGTTCCAGCGGCAACGCCCCGCCGGACAGCCCGGTGCCCGCACCGCGTGCAACCACCGGTACCTTTCGCTCGTGACACAGCTTGAGCAACACCTCGACCTGTTCGAGCCGCTCGGGCAATACCACCAGCAGCGGTACGCTGCGATAGGCGCTGAGCCCGTCGCACTCGTAGGGGCGCAGGTCTTCGGCACGGTGCAGCACGGTCAGGTCGGGGAGTTGTGCGTGCAATGCCTGCACCAGAGCGGTTTTGTCCACCTTGGGCAGGACGCCGTCGATGCGTTCGTCGTAGAGGATGTTCATGGGCGCAGGTCACCGGCTTGTCGTTCTTATGCGCTCAACAGTGGTCGCAAACAACATGCCTGTCTATGCCCGGAACCACTGGTAGGACCAGTTCTTTTCACCGTGGGGCTTCTCTCGTTGCCTCTACTGGCTTATTTTCGGGTTCTCGCCGACGGCTCCGGGGTAATCCTGGGCAATGGTCCTACCAGCAGGTATCCCATGCACAACAAACCTCAGATTGCCGATGTCGTGTGCGAGCGCATCGAGCGGCTTATCGTCGACGGCGTTCTCAAGACTGGCCAGCCTTTGCCATCGGAACGGCGCCTGGTGGAAAAGCTCGGGGTGTCGCGCAATGCACTGCGCGAAGGCCTCAAGCTGTTGCGCGCCCGCGGCATCATCGCCACCGAGCAGGGCCGCGGTTCGTTCGTGGCGTCGTTGTCGCCGGCCAACGATGCCACGCCCTTGATGCACCTGTTCAGTTCCCAGCCGCGAACGCTTTACGATCTGTTCGAAGTGCGCTCGCTGCTCGAAGGCGAGTCGGCCCGGCTGGCTGCGCTGCGCGGTACCCAGGCCGATTTCGTGCTGATCGAACGCAGCTATCAGGCGCTGTTGGCGGCCCACGACCAGCCGCTGGACGCCACCCGGCACGCCCACCTGGACCATGCTTTTCACCTGGCCATCTGCGATGCCTCGCACAATCCGGTGCTGGTGCAAACCCTGCGCTCGTTGACCGACCTGCTACTCAACTCGGTGTTCGCCTGCGTGAACAACCTGTACCACCGCCAGCCGCAGAAACAACAGATCGACAAGCAGCACGCCAGGCTCTACACCGCCGTGATCAACCGCCAGCCCGAACAGGCGCGCAAGGCCGCCGTCGCGCACATCGAAAGTATTTGCGCCAATCTGCGCGAGATCGAAGGAGAGGAGCAGCGTCTGGTCAGGGCGACGATGCGCTTGGAGGGGTGGGCCTGAGGCGCCGAACTAGGCGTTCTTCAGGCACTTGAGGTTGGCGAAGTCCTCGCCCAATTCACCCAGCTTGCGCTCGATGCGCGTGCGCTGTTCCGGTGTACTGTCGGCGGCCAGCCCCACCATCAGGTCGATGGCCGCCTGCTCGGTGCGTGCATAGGCAACTTTATATTGCGGGGTCCATACCGTTTCACGCTGCTGCAGTAATTGCGCGATGCGTGCCGGGAATTCGGCGGATTGACGTTGCTGCAGGGCGGCCAGCAACTGGTTCTGCCAATGTTCGCGGTTGTCGATCCATTCCCGGTTTTGCGCGCCCAGACTCTGCGACCAGGCCTGCACCCGTTGCTGCTGCGCATCGGTGAGGTTGCCGAACCACGGGGTGAGACGCTTGCTCATGCGTTTGGCGCGCTCGTCGATCTGCGTCTGCAACGGCGGCTCAACGTATTCCTTGCGGCGCTTGGCCAAGTCGTCGCTCAGCGACTGCTGCAACGCGCGGACCTGATTGTCATCCAGCCCCTGCAGCAACTCCACCGCCGACGGCGTGACTTGCACAGCAATTGCCGAGATCGCCTGTTTCGCCTCGGCCGTGCGTTCGCGCAACGCCGGCGCCGTCACCTGCTGCTCGACGACCATACGCTGGACCTTGTCCAGCCACTGCAGGTTGTCGGCCAGTTGCGTGGTGCAGTGCCAGCGTAGGTGCTCCTTGAGGCGCTCATCGAACCAGCTCTTCTGCTCGCGATTCATGTCCAGGTAGTCGTTCATCGACCAGGGAATGATCACATCCAGATTGCGGTAGGCCAGATCCACCCGCGTGCAGCCACCGAACAGCAGACACAGGCCCAGCAGCATCCAGCAGTGCAACAGGCGACGAGACAGGAGATTCATGGCGGCGGTCCGTGCGATGGCGTTGTTGTGGTTATAGAGCCATGCCGGTGCGTGCGGTTCAGCACGATGTGGAAAAACCCGAGGTCAGAAAAACGCGTGCTGGGCCTTGAGCATGAACATGCTGTCGCACTGGCCGTTCTGACCGGAGTAAGCGGCGCAATTGGCCCCGCTCAGGTCCGAACCGCTGTAGATGAAATCCAGGTCGAAACTGCCGAAGGGCCGTGACATCTGCAGCGACCAGTCATTGAAGGCGCGCACTTCCTGTCCTTCACCAATGGTGAAGGGAGTCGAGAGCTGATGGTTGCTGACTTTCATGGTAAAGCCCACATCCAGCAGCGGCAGACCGCCAAGGTCGGCGAACAGCGTGCTGTTCTGACCGTCGGGCGTATTGTTGAAGGCGGCACCGAAGCGCCGGTCCAGTACCCGCAGGCCGGCATAGAGCGCATGGGTCGAGGGCGCATCCACTTCCGGATAGCTGTACTGGATCACGCCGACTTCATAACCCAGGGAGTTGTCGAACGGATGCTTGTAGCCCAGGTAGGAGTCGACCTCCAGATTGCTGGAAGAGGCCAACCCCATGTTGGGCGACCATTGGCCGAAATACACCCCACTGTCGTGGGTCAGATCCAATCCGCCGTGGAACGAACTGCCGGTACTGGGCTGGACCAGGCCCGCAGCCATGCTGCGCGACGGTGTGGTGCCGAGCTTGAGGTTGAAATCGCCGATGTCACGCTGGATGACCTGGGCGTAGAGAGAAGGGTGGACCGCAAGTCCGGCTATCAATAACCAGCTGGGTCTGAGCATGCCTACCTCCAGTAAGCCTGGACGGCCCGATCTAGAAGGCTGCAAGCATACCGCTCAGGGGCGATGCGAGGCTGCCATTCGTCGATTCGAGGGGGATAAGGGTGATGCGGGGAGTCACACGACGCGGAAGTTTTGCCCGGCGCAATGGCCGGGCTGCAAACTTACTTCTTGCCCAGGCTGATGTGCTTGGATGGGGTGAAGGTCTGGCCGCTCACGCCTTTGGCAATCTGCTGGATCTCGCCACCGGACTTGAGAAACGCGGCAATCTGTTCGTTGATCGATTCGCTGGTTTCAACGGCGGGGGCGGGCTTGACTTTGCTGTTCGATGCTTTAACGCGCATGGCTGCCATTAACCTGTCAAAAATTAATATGGCCAGGCATTGTACATGATTTATCCATTCCCGGCTGGCCGCACGGACCAGTGGTGCCGATCGATGCCGCTACAGCCCTTTGAAATCAAGGATCTGGCGCGCCAACTACCTGGGCGCCAAAGGTGCATCGGACGCCTTGCGCAGCGAGCCGAAGGGTTCTCGGGTAGAATGCCCAGCCAGGTGACGAGGAATATTCGAAATGGCTTTAGTCGGGCGCTACAACGCATTGCAAGTGGTTAAACACACGGACTTCGGTCTGTATCTGGATGGCGGCGCGGACGGCGAGATCCTGCTGCCCAACCGCTACGTCCCCAAGGATATTCCCAGCGAAGACGAAGACTGGCTGAACGTCTTCGTGTACCTGGACAGCGAAGACAAGCTGCTGGCCACCACCGAAAAGCCCAAGGTGCAGGTCGGCGAGTTCGCCAGTCTCAAGGTTGTTGAAATCAACAGCATCGGAGTCTTCCTCGACTGGGGCCTGCCCAAGGACCTGCTCCTGCCGTTTTCCGAAGAAAAGCGCCAGATGAAAGCCGGCGAGTATTGCGTCGTGCACGTGTATCTGGACAAGCGCACCCGCCGCATCACGGCCACCGCGCGCCTGGACCGCTATCTGGATAAAGTGCCGCCGGCCTATCAGGTGGGTCAGGAAGTCGATCTGTTGGTGGTCGAAGAAACCGACATGGGCTTCAAGGCCATCATCAATAACGCTCACTGGGGCTTGATTCACAAGAACGAAGTGTTCAAGTTCCTGCGCTCGGGCAAGCAGGAGAAGGGCTACATCAAGGAACTGCGCAGCGACGGCAAGATCGCCCTGAGCCTGCAGCCGGTCGGTGCCCAACTGGCCAGCAGCCTGAACGCCCAGATCCTCGACAAGCTGCGCGCCAACCAGGGCACGCTGCCGGTCAGCGACAAGAGCGATCCGCAACTGATCAGCGACCTGTTCGGCGTCAGCAAGGGCAACTTCAAGAAAGCCATCGGCGCCCTGTACAAGGACGGCCAGATCGTCATCCACGCCGACCGCATCGAACTGGTCTGATGCCCGTTGCGCAGCCCGCTGTCAGGGCTGCAGGAACGGCGCGAAGCCAACGCCGCTGCCAGCGGGGCGTACGTCCTTGAGAAACGAATCCTTGTCGGCGCTCAACTCCAGGCTGACGGTCGACTTGCGCTTGCCGGCGTTGCGCACCACCAGGCCTTCGATGTGCTCGCGCAGGAAGGCGGTCGTCACTTTCACGTGCAGCAATTGATCGCTGGAAGGGGTGTGCAGCAGCAGGTGAATCCATTCGTACTGGCCAATCTGCAGGCGGGCCACCGGAATGTCGAACCACCAGATGTTGCGCTTGGGGTCCAGCAAGGCGAAATGGCAGTTGTTGACGCCGAGCACCGCGCCACCCAGTTCCTTGTTGCGACGGGCGATGGCTTGGGGTTTGTCGAGTTTCATGAAAATTCCTACTGGTATGACGCTTCGGCACTGACCGAATCCGACCGGCATTCTGCGGGCAAATCGCTGGAACATAAAGCGCCGACCAACCGCCGGTGTCTGCCAGATGACCGCGGCGTCTTTTGCCGCGCAAAATAATTTGAAACTCTGGCGACCCGACGTCGGTCAATTCTTGTGTCGAGACAAGACATTCCTAAATGACCAGGAGACTTATCATGAGCGGCACTTCAGACAAGATCAAAGGCGTGGCCAACGAAGCCGTTGGTAACATCAAGCAAGGCGTCGGCAAGGTCACCGGTAACGAAGAACTGCAGGTCAAAGGCGCAGTTCAAGAGAAAAAAGGCGAAGCACAGCAAGTCGAAGGCGACGTGAAAAATGCCGTCAAAGACACTGTGAAAAAACCCTGAGGTAGAGTGTTCTCTGCTTGAATGAGGTTTACCAACGGTCATCTATCGATGGCCGTTGTGCTATTGGGCAGACACGGACGTACATACTCTGCCTGTCGTTTTTCCTGCGGCTTTGGGGTAGAAAGCCGGCTCCGAGCTGCCGGGCCGCAACACGCCTTGCTGCGGTTGCCTGATCCAATCATGTACTGCACCTGCCCAGGCGGCGTATTCGAAGGTTGAGTGGCGCAAGGAGACGCTATGCTATTTCCCTACATGCATAACCTGCCTTTCATGAAGGTCATGGTTCGTACGGTCAAGGAATTCGTCGACGACGAAATGCCGACCTATGCTTCGGCACTGGCTTACCAGATGCTGTTTTCGCTGTTCCCCTTTCTGCTCTTTCTGATCGCCTTGATCGGTTTCCTGCATTTACCCGATTTCTTTACCTGGATGCGCCTGCAAGCCGATCTGGTCCTGCCTCCCCAGGCGCTGGAGCAGGTCAATCCGGTCATCGACCAGTTGCAGCAGTCCAAGGGCGGCTTGCTTTCCATCGGTATCGTGGTTGCGCTGTGGACCGCCTCGGCAGGCGTGCGTCTGACCATGAGTGCCATGAATGCCGCCTACGATGTGGTCGAGGAGCGTCCGGCCTGGAAGCGCATTCCGCTGTCGATTTTCTACACCATCGGCTTGGCTGGCATGCTGTTGTGTGTGGCGGCCCTGATGGTCACCGGTCCGCAGGTCATGCAGTGGCTGGCAGGGCAGATCGGCATGGAAGACTTCATCGTCACACTGTGGACCATTCTGCGCTGGCCGCTGATCGTCATCCTGCTGATGATCGCCGTGGCAGTGATCTACTACGTGATGCCGGACGTGAAGCAGGAATTCCGTTTCATCACGCCAGGCTCGATGCTCGCGGTGGTGGTCTGGATCGTCGCCTCGCTGGGCTTTGCCTATTACGTGAAAACCTTTGCCGACTACAACGCCATGTACGGCAGCATCGGTGCGATCATCGTGTTGCTCCTGTATTTCTATATCTCTTCGGCCGTGCTGTTGCTGGGCGCCGAGATGAATGCGGTGATCGAACACATGTCGGCCGAGGGCAAGGACAAGGGCGCCAAGGACCCGGACGAACAGGCTCCGGCGGTGGACCAGACGGCAACCCAGCCCAGTGGTGAAAAGGACTTGCGCCCGGAACCTGCCACACCGTCCACAGTGGTTCCTCGCCCGCAACCCTGAGTCGACGCTGTCAGGCGGTGGCCGCCTCGGCCCTGACCAGGGCCAGCAAGTCCTTGCTGGCCCTGTAGCGTTCCAGGCGCTGGGCCAACTCAGATGGCAGCGTGACAGCCTCCTCGAAGCCAGCTCGTCGATAGTAATCGTGCAGCTCAGGTGCGCAGAACAACCATACCGGTCCACCCAGTGCGGCTTGAGCCGCATCGAACAGACCTTGGCCGTAGCCTTTGTTGCGATGCTTGATTGCCACATGAAGCCCGGTCAGCCAATGACCGTCGGATACCGGCAGGAAGCTCGCCCCCGCGATGATCTCGCCATCCTTTGCCACCCACCAGCGCGCATTGCCCACACTGCGCATTCGGCTTCGTTGCAACTTGTAGAACTTGTCCAGCAGCGGTCGTGCCTGGGTCGGAAGCTCGATGAATTCCACGCAAATGTGTCCTGCTATTACCAAAGCGTCCGGTTTACCCGATCGCGGGAAAAATTGCTTCGTGACGACATCGACGCTGTAGTAAGGTCCGGGCCTCTTTTCATGACGGAGATGCGCTGTGCAGCAGCCGATTCGCAATCCACTCTATCTGGCCGGCCTGATCACGCCCCTTTGGCTGGCCATCGCGCTCATCGTGGCCGGCAGCCTGTATCCGGGGTACAGCCATGTCAATCAGGCCATGGGCTTGTTGGGCGCCATCGATGCGCCCACCCACGCGCTCTGGCCCTGGCTCGCTCACTTCCCGCTGGGTGTCTTGTTGATCGCGTTCGGCATTGGCCTGTACATGCGTCATGCCCATCTGCGGCTGGCGCGTCTGAGCGCTTCGCTGGTCATTGTGCACGGTCTTGCCAGCCTGGCTGCCGGCTACTTTTCCTGTGATGACGGCTGTTCGCTGGAATACCCGTCGATGCAGCAGAACCTGCACACCATCGCCAGTGTGATCATGTCCGCAAGCCTGTTGCTGGCCAGTGCATTGTGGATTTTCGTGGCACGCCGCGAAGGCCGCAAGGGGCTTGTCTGGCTGTCCCTGGTGTGCAGCCTGTTCGCGTTGGGCTGCCTGCCGTGGATGGCAGCTGCCATGGACGTGGGCCGTGGTTTCGGGCTGTTCCAGCGGGTCAATTACTTCGCCTCGCTGTTGTGGGTCGCCGGGCTGGCCTGGGCACTGTTCAAGGACGACCGCAGCGGGCAGCTCTGAATGGCTCAGGTCACCATGACTCAGGTCATCAAGGTGATCCAGATGGCCGCAGCGCCGATCAGTGTGACCATGCTGCCCAGGCCGAGCACCCCGGTCACGTCGGCCGGAAAGCATGCACGACTGATCCCTTCGACACGGCAGCGGTAACGGCGGCGCTGGCTCATCCAGATCGCCAGCGCCGCCATCAGCGTCAGGGCAATCAGGGCCCCGGCAAAACGGCCGTGGTGGGGCATCCAGCGCAGAAAGAACAGGCTCGCCACCAGCATGGCCAGCAGCGTGCGTCCCCAGGCAAGCAAGGTGCGTTCGGGCTGCAGGCCTTCATCCTGATGGCCTGCCTGAGGCAGGCTCATCGCAATACCACGAAGGCAATCAAGGCTGCCGTGACCAGGGCACCGCCAATTGACAGCAGCGGCACCAGCAGCGGAATGGGCAGGGGTTGCTTGTGCCGCATGGCCCGCTCCACGTTCAGCCAGCGCAGGCTGGCGCTGGCACTGAGCAGCATGCCCAGAAGCAGCAGGATGACCGCCAGGGTCTTGCGAAACTCCGGCGCGAAGACGTCCGCGGTGAACGCCTCGACGGCGATGCCACCGGCCATCAGCGCCAATGCCGTACGGATCCAGGCCAGAAAGGTGCGCTCGTTGGCCAGGGTGAAGCGGGGGTCGGGCTCGCTGCCGCCTTTGAGCAGGCGCAGCTGTCGCGCGCTTCGCGCGCTGCGCTCGCCGTGCTGAGGGGGGATCCCGGGGTCAGGTCTCGCCATGTGGTTGCCAGGCAGGGTGTGAAAGTAGGGCGATGCTACCACCGTCGCCCGTTGGGCCGTGCACTTTCATCCGCGCAGGCGCTCGAACGGCAGCGGCTCAGGCGGCGGTAACCACGGGCAGGTGGAAGACGAACTCGGTACCGTCTTCATCGCTGGAGCTCACCTCCAGTCGGCCGTCGTGGGCCAATGCAATCTGATAGGCGATGTACAAGCCCAGCCCAAGGCCGCCGCGCGGGCTGCGTACGCTGGGCCGCGCGAATGGCTTGAACAGTTGCGCCCGCACATTTTCGGCGATCGCCGGCCCCTGGTTATGCACCGCGAGCGTGAACTCCTGATTGGACAAGCGACCGCTGACGCGAACATCGCTGTCTGACGCGCCGTGAATGATGGCGTTGGACACCAGGTTCGAGAGCAACTGGCCTATGCGCTCCTTGTCGCACAGCACGCCCTGCAAATCGTCGATATCCATCGAGATGACGCGCTCGGGGTGGATGCGCTGCAGCTCCGAGACCACATGTTCCAGGCTTCGCGTCAGGTCGGCATCGGGTTGCAGGTCGACCACGATACCGGCGCCCAATCGCCCGCGAGCGAAGTCCAGAACGTCCTCGATCAGTTGCGAGGCGCGGCGTGCACTGGTCTGGATATGCTTGACGATACCCACGCTGCGCTCATCGGCGACCCGTCGCTGCAACAGCTCGGCGCCAGCGTTGATGGCGAACAGCGGGTTGCGCAGGTCGTGGCCCAGCACGGCGATGAACTGATCGCGCAGATCGGCCATTTCCCGCTCCTCCAGCAGCGCAGTGGCCGTGCGCTGGTGCCGCTCTTCATTCTCCATCTGCAGCGACAGCAGGCGCGCGAACGACGCCATCATCGGCTCGATACTGGTGCCCTTGAGACGGGTGGGCCGTGGATCGAGCGCACAGATCGTGCCGAAGAAGCTGCCGTCGGCCCGGAAGACGGGCGTGGCAATGTAGCTTTCGAAACGATAGAGGCGCGGCGTGGGGTGGTTGCAATACACCTCGTCTTCGCTGACCTTGTCGATGATCACGGTCTGATGGCTGGCACGTATCTCATGGCACAAGGTCGTGGTCACGTCCAGCCCGTCGCCGACTTCCAGGCCCAACCCGATGTTGTCGAGCACCGCGCAGGTGGTCCAGGCATTTTCGGTCACACGGGCAACGGCAGCGAAGCGCAAGCCTGTGGTTTCGCAGATGACCTGCAATATGGAAGGGACCGCGTCGATGCGCGCGATGGTGGCTATGTCGGCTGCTGCAGTCGTGCCCATGAGGTGTCCACTGTGGTTGCGCAGGCCGGGACCATTGACGGTCGTGTCCGGGCGATGCCCCGATTCTAACGAGGCGTTCGGGGCCTGTAAAAAAATGTTGGACAGCCTGTCGATCAGCGGGCGTGCAAACCTGCTTGATGCCCTTGTCGTGACCTGCGCAAGTCGGCCTGTTGCTGAAGCAGCGGTGTCAATGCTGCCAGCTCCATGGCCTCACCGAGGTAAAGGCCCTGGACTTCCGCACAGCGGTCGTCCTGCAAGGCGCGCAGCTGTTGGTCAGTGCCGACGCCGGCACCGATTACCCTTGCGCCCATGCTTCGACCCAGGTCGATGATGCCTCGCACCAGTCCGCGATCCTGTGGATTGCTCACCAGACCGGCGACGAAGCGTGGGTCGATCTTCACGGCATCGAATGGGTAAATGCGCAAATACCCCAACGAACAATAACCGCTGCCGAATTCGTCGAGTATCAAACCCACCCCCGATTCCTTCAAGGCCATAAGGGCCCCCATCGCGCCGTCGGCACAACCCAGCATGACCTGCTCGGCAACTTGCAACTGCAAGCGATTGGCCGGCAGGCGGCTGTCGGTCAACGCATCGCGCACATCGCGGGCGACGTCGCTGCGGCTGAAATACGCTGGCGCCAGGCTCACCGACACCGCAATCGACTGCGGCCAGTGCCGCGCGGCCGCGCACGCTTCGCGTAGCAGCCAGCGCTCGATGGGCACGATCAGGTCGCTGCGCTCGGCCAGAGGCAGAAACGCGTCGCAGGTGAGCATTCCTTCGACCGGGTGCTGCCAGCGCAGCAGTGACTCGACGGCAATCACCCGATCACCGTCGGCGCTGTACCGGGGCTCGAAGTGCAGCAGCAATTGGTCATGCTGAAGGGCGGAGCGCAGATCGGTTTCCAACTGCCGAAGGTGGTGCTGGCGGTCCAGCGCAGGCGCGAAATGCTGCCAGTAGCCGGGACCTTGCGCCTGTGCTTCGCTTAAGGCGAGCTGGGCGCAGCCGATCCACTCGCGGGCGTCTCCCCGGCTGGGATGATCATGAACCACGCCGATGTTCACCCCCACCTGCAATTGCTTCACGCCGTGCACGATGGGCCTTTGGATATTATCGATCAGGCGCTGGCAGAAACGCTCGATCTCGATCATCACGTCGATGCTGGCGAGCACGATCATGAATTGTCCATCCCGCAGACGGGTCACCAGATCGTTGCTACGTGTGCTGTCGCGAAGACGACCGGCGACCGTACGCAGGATGCAGTCGCGCGCAGGTTGACCCAAGGTTTCGCCCAGCTGCTCGAAATCGGCCAGGTCCAGCAGCAACAGGGTCAAGGGCACAGGGCGAAGACGATCGGCCAGCGTCTGATCGAGAAACCGCGTCAAGGCATGCTCGTCCCCCAGCCCTGTCACGGCATCGTGGGTCGAGCGATGAGCGAGCTGGGCCTGAGCGCCGACCTGATCGGTGATGTCGAGCACCGTGCCGCGGTAGCCTGCAATCTGTCCATCACGCACGATGGGGCAGGCGACGATGCGGCTGTGGCGGGTCTGGCCGATGCTGTCGCGATAGCTGCAGCGCAGATGCCCGACACCTGACGAGCCGTCACCCAGTTGCTGCAGCCACTGGCCAGCCGGGAGGGTGTCGCACTGCAGCAGCAGCTCGACAGGCTGCCCCAGCCATACGTCGCGCGCCAACCCGGTTGCGGTGGTGAAGCTTGCGGAAAGATAGCTGACACGCAAAAACGCGTCGGTTTCCCATATCCAGTCCGAAGAGGCGTCGGCCAACGCGCGCAGGCGCTCATCGCTGCACCGCAGGGCCTCGTATTCGTGCTGCAACCGAGCATGGTCCTGATCGATGTCACGCAAGCTGCGCAAGGTCTTGCGCAACAGAGCACCGGAAAAGATCAGCACGGCCAGCAGCAGCTCAGCAAGCGTCGGCAGCGACATGGACCACCAGGGTTCGCCACCCGGCGGCGGGGCCTGCACGGGCAAGCCAGCGCCGGCATCGTCGAGCGAGATCACGGGCCGGCCGCTGTTTTCGCCCAGGTCTCGCTCTACGCTGGCAGACTGGGTTGCAGTTGTCTGGATCGATAAGCCATTGGCAGGCTCAAAGGCAGTGGGAATACCGAGTAAGGCACCGCCGATGATCAGCACACAGGCAAAGATGGGCAGAACGAACGCCAGCACCAGAGCCCGTGTGTGGCGTGAGTAGCGTGAGGCATTGGCGGCATCAACAGCATTCATGGGCAGCGGTCCCTGCGAACAGACATTTTCTGGTCCAATCTGGACGTGTGACGTCGGGCCATGGTTCCCCTCGAACGACCAGGTGCCGGTCGCCGGAATCCGGCCCACCGATCGGGCCGGAACTCTCACCTCGCACGGCAGGCCGAAAGCGTATGCTGTAGCACGCACCTTTCAACCCGAGGGCTGCATGAAAATTCCACTTCTTTTCGGAGTGCTTGCACTTATGACGTCGTTTTCGCCCAATGCCGAAGAACTGCCCGCCTCGTTGCGCGAGGACGGCCAGTATCGCAATCAGGTGGTCCTGCCCAAGGACGGCTTCATGAAGAAACTGCGCATCGGCATCAAGTACCTGCTGCTGAGCAAGCCACCCGGCACCCGCCCGCAAGCGCCGCTGCCGGTCGAGCAGCTGTCGCGCGGCCAACTGCTGGCGGCGCCGGACTACAGCCTCTGGCGGTTGGGGCACTCCACCGTGCTGCTGAAGATGGGTGGGGAGTTTCTGCTGACCGATCCGGTGTTTTCAGAACGCGCCTCCCCGGTACAGTGGGCCGGTCCTCTACGCTTTCACCAGCCACCGATCAGCATTGCCGACCTGCCGCCGATCAAGGCGGTCATCCTGTCCCACGACCACTACGACCATCTGGACGAACACGCAATCAAGGCGCTGGCCGGCAAGAGCGAGTATTTCCTGACCACCTTGGGCGTAGGTGACCGATTGCTCGAGTGGGGCGTACCGGCCAGCAAGGTTCGCCAACTGGACTGGTGGCAAGAAACCCAGGTCGGCGGCTGGCGTCTGGTGGCGACGCCCGCGCAGCATTTCTCGGGCCGTAGCCTGTTCGACAGCAACAGCACGCTGTGGGCGTCGTGGGTGATCATCGACAAGGACTTTCGTCTGTTTTTCAGCGGCGATACCGGTTATTTCCCAGGCTTCAAACAGATCGGCGAGCGTTTCGGCCCGTTCGACCTGACCCTGATGGAAACCGGCGCCTACAACGTCGCCTGGCCGAACGTGCACATGCAGCCCGAAGAAACGCTGCAGGCGCACCTGGATGTACGCGGCAAGACCCTCCTGCCAGTGCACAACGGCACCTTCGACCTTTCGATCCATGACTGGCACGAACCCTTCGACCGCATCAGTGCGCTGGCCCAGGCCAAGGGCGTGCCGTTGAGCACACCGCGCATGGGAGAGCGCATCGATCTGCGTCAGCCTCGACTCGGCGAGCACTGGTGGGAGCAAGTCGATTCCCCGGCTTCCGCAGTCACACCTTGACCGGTCAGGGCATCAGACGTCGGCGTTGGGTTCCTTTCGTGACTTGCCCTTGCCGCCATCCTTGGGTGGCAGACCGCTTTCGCTTCTGATCTGCGCATGGGCGATCAGGGCGAAGATGAAGCTGCCGCCAATGATGTTGCCTGCCAGGGTCGGTGCCGCGAAATCGAGCCAGAAGGCCTTCCAGTCCAGCTCGCCAGCCCACACCAGGTAGGACACCTCTGCCGAGCCCACCACGATGTGGGTGAAATCGCCCAGCGCCATCAGGTAGGTGACGAGGATGATGATCCACATCTTCGCGCTTTCCTGCGACGGGATCATCCAGACCATGGTGGCGATCATCCAACCGGAGATGATGCCCTTGGAAAACATCTGCGACAGGTCGTTTTCCATGACCTTGCGCCCGATTTCCAGAAAGGCCTCGTCGGTCTTGGTATCGAAGATCGGCAAATGCAGCATGACGTAGGACACCAGCAAGGTACCCACCAGGTTACCGCCCAGCACCACGCCCCACAGTTTGAACAGCCGTCCGAAATTGCCCAGGCTCGGCTTGCTCATGACCGGCAATACGGCGGTCAGGGTGTTCTCGGTGAACAGTTGCTGGCGTGCAAGAATCACTGCAAGAAAGCCGGCCGAGTAACCCAGGCTGGAGATGACCTTGCTGGCCTCGCCTGCGGGCAGACGGGAGTTGAACAGTCCCATGGCCATCAGCGACAGGCCCATGGTGAGGCCGGCGGCCAGGGCCGACCAGAACAGGGCGGCTACGGTACGCTCCAGTTCATGGTCGCCCTGTATGCGTATGGTTTCATGCAACACCGCCGCGCGGGGCGGCTGGTTCTCATGGACCTCTTCTTTTTCGTCGGCCGACAGGCCAGGCGTCTTGCCGTCTTCTTCAGGGGCATCAAGGCGGGGTTCGTGCTTTTCCATGGAGGTTCCTGCGAATGCGGTGGCGCGCGTGCCGGGTGCACGGCTGCCACAGCACAGACCTTCAGGGCACTGAATAAGTTGCGTCACCGCGCGCCAGACATCGGCTACAGGCCGAATACCTCGCGCAGCGCCTTGGCATACGCCTGGCTGCCCAGGGTCATGCTGTTGTTGTGCGTACCACCGGGCACCAGCAGCAACCGCTTGGGTTTGGCCGCGGCATCGAACAGTTCCTGGCTGAAACGCGGCGGCACATAACGGTCGTCCAGGCCATGAACGATCAGCACCGGAATCTTGATGTCACCGATCTTGTCGATGGAATCGAATTTCTCCGACATGATCCAGCGCACCGGCAGCGAGGTATTGGCCACTGCCGCTGCTGCAGCAGCCAGGTCGGTGAAGGTCGACTCCACGATCAGCCCGGCAGCCTTTGGCTCATTGCCCTCGGCCAGATGCTCTGCCAGATCCACCGCGATCGCGCCGCCCAGCGAGTGACCATAGATGAAGCGTCGCTCGGCCTTGGGCTGCAACTGCACCAGGCGTTCCCAGGCAGCCTGGGCGTCCTGGTACACCGTGCGCTCGGAAGGCAGATCGCCGGGGCTTTCGCCAAACCCGCGGTAATCGATCGCCAGCACCGAAAAACCCAGTTCGCGCAGCTGGCTGATGCGTCGCACCTGTGCGGTCAGGTTCCAGCGTGTGCCGTGCAGATACAGCACCGCCGGTGCATCGACGCGCGGCGCCGGCCACCACCAGGCGTGCAGGTATTGAGTGCTGCTCAGGGCCTTTTCCACTGGAATCTGCAGTTCGGTGACGCCCGAAGGCAAGCCTGCGTACCAACTGGCTGTACCTGGCTCGATGTTGAACAGCAGCTGCCGCTCTTTGTAGGCCAGTTGCGAACAACCGTAGGGCAGGCCGACACCAATCGCCAGCGCCAGCAGCAGAAAGGGAAGCCAGCGCCGGCGACGGGGCGCGGTGGTAGGTGTTGCCATGCATGCAAACTCCAAGCGGGTCTTTGTACTGGACCTGAACCGGCCCGATGCTGTTCCCACGCGAATTGGTTTCAAGTGGTGTCAGCGCTGGCGAGGGCCGCCACCCGGTTGCCATCGGCAGGACGATCTTCTACTGTCCATCGACTACCGATGATCGCGCCGCCGTCGCAGGCGGCGTTTCAATAAAAAGGACAACACATGAAAATCGTGATGGTAGGGGAGGCCGCAACACATCGCGACGCGCTCTCCGCAGCCCTTGATTTCCCGGCACAATTCATCGCGCTGCCCCGCGAGGCCCACGAATCTGACGCCTGGGACGATCAGATCGAAGGTGCCGACGTGCTGGTCTCGATGCGTTTCCAGCGCAGTGGTCCGACTCCGGCCTTTCGTTTGCTGCACGTGCCCGGTGCCGGGCTGGATGGCATCGATTTCACCGCGCTGCCCGCCGGCGCAACCGTCTGCAATGTGTTCGAGCATGAAATTCCCATGGCCGAATACGCCTTGGCCTGCATGCTCGAACACCAGGTCGAACTGGCGGCCCTGCGAGCTCGCTTCAGTACCGAGCAATGGACGCACGCCTACCTGAAGCGCCAACCGCGCGGCGAGCTGTTCGGCAAGACCGTGGTCATCGTCGGCTTTGGCCGCATCGGCCACGCCGTTGCCAGCCGAGCCCAGGCATTCGGCCTGCACGTCATCGCCATTTCCGCACGCGCCGAAGGTGGACGAGTGGACGGCCCCATGGATGAAGCGTACACACCCGCCGAACTTGACCAAGTGCTGCCCCATGCCGATTTCGTCATCCTGACCTGCCCGTTGGACGAACGTACCCGCGGTTCCTTCGCGGCCGCCCAATTCGCTGCGATGCGCCCTGATGCCGTGCTGATCAACATCGCACGCGCCGCCGTGGTCGATGAGGATGCGTTGTACCACGCCCTGCGCGACCACCTCATCGCCAAGGCCTACCTGGATGTCTGGTACCGCTACCCCAGCGGCGATACCGACCCGGTCGCACCCGCTCACCATCGATTCGAAGACCTGTCCAATGCCTACTGCACGCCCCACGCCTCCGGCTGGACCCGGGGCCTCTTCGAACGCCGCTACGCCTTCATCGCCGCCAACATCAACCGCCTGCACCAAGGCCAGCCCCTCCAGAACGTCGTTACAAACCCCCGTCCCGTCTAACACCCGACGCGGCGACACACCCGGCTCCCTGTAGTAGCGGCGCGAGCCGCGTCCGGCCGCACCGCAACCTCCCTGAACCACCGCACCTGCTTCCCACATACGCCCCAAATCCCTCCTACACCGCAGCCCCCCAATCCCTCTGCCTGGACGCACCACGGCTTCGCACACTGACGCCTCCTCAAGCTGACCGACAAGGACTGTCGTTTATGACCATTGGCTCATCCCACAACCATCCCGCCGACCTCGCGGCCACCTTGCAAGCCTCCGCCAGCGTGCCCTGGGCGGCCCGCTTCCCCAACCCTCCGGATCTGTGTTTCGACTACCGTCGTCTGCTCGAGCAAACCGGCGGCATTGCTCGCGGCGGTAACGCACAACACCGCATCTGCATCATCGGCGCGGGTGTCGCAGGCTTGGTGGCAGCCCGCGAACTGCTGCGCTGCGGCTTCGAACGCATCACCTTGATCGAGCAGTCGCGCCGCCTTGGCGGACGTCATCTGACCGTGCACCCGGACGGTCCGCAATCCCCAGCGTCCTCCACGCCTTTCGAAATGGGCGCCATGCGCATGCCCTTTTTCAATCGCACGGGCGAGGCACCTGCGCAGGGCCGCTCATTGATGGCGTACTACTCAGGGCTATACGACCTCAAAACCTCGGACTTCCCGAATCCCGGCACGCCCTTCGTGCGCTCCACTGGTATTTATCTGCGCGAAGGCCAACTGATGGGGGAGGGCGAACCTCGGTTGCTGGTCTGGAATAACCTCGACGGCAATACACCCCCGCCCACCGCCGTGTTGCAGGCCGTCTACCAGAAATGGAAGCTGTTCGCCGAGCGGATGGCAACGCAGGTCGCCGCCGTGTTTGGCAGCCAAGCATGGCCGGCCCTGTGGTCTGCCATCGTCACGCGCTACCAGCATGTGCCATTCCGCGAGCTGGTTCGCTCTGCCGCCATCACCGCCTGGGATCCCGGCAACCCCGGAGACTTCGGCGGGCTGGGCATGTCGGCCGACGAGTCTTCGATTTTCTACGCCATCGGCATCGGCGACGGCAGTTGGGGCGCCTTCTACGACGTCTGCTGCCTGTACCCGTTACGCACCGCGATCTTCGGCTTCAGCAGTCACCTGCAACTGGTGCATGGCCGCGTCGATGGCCAAGGCAACCCGCTACCAGCTCCTTTCCAAGCCGAGCAAGCCGTGACCGACTCCAAGGGCGTGGCGTTCGCCACACCGCGCTACCTGGGTCTGGCCGCGCTGGATGAGTGCCTGATGTTCATGCCCCTGGAAGAGGGCGCTCGCTCGCCTTACGAGCGATTGCGCCAGCAGCCTGCCGGCCTGATCACCGACAGCCCCGTGAATCGCCTCACCCGACTGGCCGATGGCAGCATCGAAGTGGGCTACCGCTGGCATCAAAGCGACGCACTGGCCAGCCGGCAAATCACGGAGCAGTTCGACTCGGTCATCGTCACGGTGCCCTCCTGGATCCTCGAAACACGAATCCAGGTGGACGGCTTCACCCCAGCCATGCTCCCCCAGACCACCATCAATGCCTACAAGACCGCGCACTGGGAAACCAGCTGCAAAGTCTACGCCCCGCTGAAGAAAACCTTTCTGTCGGCCCATCGTGACATTCCGCAGATCCTCGTCACCGACAGTTTCGTGCACGACGTCTATGCCTATCGCTACAACGACAACTATGCCTACGACTGCATCCTGCTCAGCTACACCTGGGAGGACGATGCGACCAAGCTGGCGGCCTTCAGCGATGCCGAACTGGTCGACAAGTGCATTCGCGAGCTGGACCGCATCCTGCTGCGCTGCAGCAATGTCGGTTCGCGCATTTCCCCGTTCATCGACACCGGCAAGGCGTGCGTGCAGCGTTGGGTCACGGACCGCAATGCCCTGGGTTGCGCCAAGCTCTACCGCGCTGGCGCCTACCAGGATGCGGTTGGCCTGATGAGTTACAACCGCGAGTACAGCGCGCGATCCGGGCTGTACCTGGCAGGTGAGTCCTTTTCGGTCGACGCCGGCTGGACCGAGCCGGCCATGCGCGGCGCCGTAGACGCGGTAATTAACCTCTGCGCCAATCAAGGTGCCGCGTTCAACGGCGGATTCGATCTGTCCCATTACCCTCGGTATGGCACTGAGTCCTGAACGACCTGATACGAAAATGTATGAGCTGCCGGATTAATCCTACAGATGCTTGGGAAGCGTCCGGTTTTACTATCTAAACGAATGCGTTTCCATGCGGAGGCAATCCAAAAACAACAAGAAGGTGCTTCCATGTCCTCTGCCTCTCCCATCAGCCCCGTTCGGGTCGCTGTCGTTCAGTTCGATCCGCAATGCGGTCTCGACCACCGCACGTTCAACCTCTCCCATAGCCTGCATCTGGCTCAGCGCGCCGTGGCCGAAGGTGCCCAGTTGATCGTGCTCCCCGAATTGGCCAACACCGGCTACGCCTTCCGCAACCGCGAAGAAGCGTTCGCGTTGGCCGAGACAGTGCCTGAAGGACCCAGTGCTCAGGCCTGGATCGAGTTTGCGCGCGAACACTCGGTCTACCTTGCCGCCGGGCTGGCAGAGCGTGACGGTTACAAGCTCTACGACTGCGCCGTGCTGGTCGGCCCTGATGGTTTCATCGGCAAGTACCGCAAGGCGCATCTGTGGAACCTGGAAAAGCTCTGGTTCAGTCCCGGTGACCTCGGCTTCCCCGTATTCGAGACGCCCATCGGGCGCATCGGCCTGATGATCTGCTGGGACGTCTGGTTCCCGGAAGTACCCCGCCTGCTCAGCCTGCAAGGCGCGGATATCATCTGCAGCCTGAACAATTGGGTCTGGACGCCACCGCCGCTGTTCGACGAAACCGGCAAATGCATGGCCTCTTACCTGACCATCACCGCCGCCCACGTCAACAACACCTTCATCGCCGCCGCCAACCGCATCGGCACCGACCGCGGCGATCGTTTCCTGGGCTGTTCCTTGATTGCCGGAACCAACGGCTGGCCGCTCAGCCAGGTGGCCGGTGCCGAAGAGGAAACCGTCCTGTTCGCCGACATCGACCTGGTCTCGGCACGCAGCGCACCGATCTGGAACAGCCTCAACGACCTGCCACGCGACCGTCGGGTCGACCTGTACGGCTCGATGCTGGGCTACGACCGCCATGCCGCGCTGCCGCGCTGAGGAGGGATGCCCATGGACACCTCTCTGCACGACACACCAACGCGCGCATCCAGCGGGACCTTGACAGGTTTGCTGTTGCTATCACTGGCGGTCACGCTGACCGTGATCAGCGGCAAGCTGCTGGCTGTCGATGCGCTGTGGCCCGGCTATAGCGACATGATGGCTAACCTCCACCATCCGGCGGCCTGGTGGCGCTGGATAGTCGGCGATATCAGCGAAGTGGCGTTCTACAAACACGAGTTCGCCTCCATCGGCTTGCTCGCCGGCGCCGGGCTGGGCTGGTGGGCCAATCGCACCGGCAAACGCTGGCAGGGTTTTGCAATCTGCTACGGCACCGGCCTGTGGCCATGGGTGGTGACCAGTTCGCTGCTGGGTCTGGGCCTGGGTAACCTGCTCTGGGGCTGGACGCTGTCGGCCGATACCTGGCAGCCAACCTTCGTCGCCTTCGTTTCCATGCCGGCGGCCACCGTACTGCTGTTCGGCCGTGGCTGGCGTGTGGCGCTGACCGGGGCCATCATGGGCGCCGTGCTGATCACGCCCGCCTGCCTGTTGATCGTCAAGTACGTGTGCACCCCGCTGGCCCTGCCGGTGGTGATCGGCAACGTCACCGGCATGGCAGTGGGCAGCGTCATCGGCTTCCTGCTGTGCAAACGCTTCCCGGCCCTGGTGAAGCCCGATGCGACGCCCTCGTCCGCGCCACCGGTAGTGGCATCGACCCCGGACTACGGGGTGCGCTGGACCTTGCGGCGCATCCTTGCCGACTTCTCCGAGGCGCCGTTCTTCGGCAACGAGTGGGCCAGCCTGGGGTTGGTGCTGGGCGCGCTGCTGGCCCTGATGCTCAATCCGGCCAGCCCGTTCTACGGTTCCGGCTGGCTGTTGCAACTGTTGGCGGCGCAAACCCTCGCCTCGGCACTGGGCGTGCTCATCTGGCGTCATCAATGGATAGCCCGCGGCTGGTACCCGACCTACATACCCGTGGTCTCGGTAGCCCCCGCCGCGATTCTGGTCCATGGTGGCAGCCTGCCGGTGATCATCCTCAGTGCCGCACTGGGCGCATTGCTGGCGCCGCCACTGGCCGTAGCCATCAGTCAGCGGTTACCGTCCTATATGCATGGCTATATCGGTAACGTGCTGTCCATGGCCATCAGCACCTTGCTCATCCTGCCACTGATCGGCCTGATCATCGGCAGTCCCAACCTTTGACGGAGAACCGCCCATGGCTCTACCCAAACTGTCCGTAGGTGCCCTGGGCGGCACCATCAGCATGCAGGCCCAGCCCACTGGTGCAGGTGTTCAGCCCAGCCTGAGCGGGCAGGGCATGGTGGATCTGCTGCCGCAACTCACGTCTCTGGCCGAGGTTCAGGTGCACACGCTGAACCTGTTGCCCAGCGCCTCCCTGAGCTTCCAGGCGTTGCTCGATGCCCTGGATTGGGCACGCGGCTGCATCGCCGCCGGTTCGGTGGGCGTGGTCATCAGCCAGGGTACCGACACCTTGGAGGAGGCCGCATTCTTTCTCGACCTGCTCTGGGATCTGGACGAACCCCTGGTCCTGACCGGCGCCATGCGCGCGGCATCCCATTGCGGTGCCGACGGCCCGGCCAACCTCCTCGCCGCAGGGCAAGTGGCGCTGGCTGAACGCAGTCGTGGTCGTGGCGTGCTGGTGGTGATCAACGATCAGGTGCACGCCGCATCGCGAGTACGCAAGGTCGCCGCCTTGGCAATGGATGCCTTCGCCTCGTCGCCCTTCGGCCCGGTTGGACTGATGGTCGAAAACCAGGTGCATTACGCCGCTCCACCCCCGGCTCGCCACTGTCTGCCGTATCCCACTCGAACCGATCACAGCGTGTTGCTTCTGGAAGCAGCGTTGGATGCAGACACCCTCTTGCTCGACAGGGTCGTCGACGTCGGGTATCAAGGCCTGGTCATTGCCGGCTTTGGCGCTGGTCATGTTTCGCAGCGCTGGGCCACCTGCTTGCAGGCCATTGCCCAGCACCTGCCGGTGATAGTCGCTACTCGCACCGGCCAGGGTCCCACCGCCAACGGCAGCTACGGCTTCGTCGGCGGCGAAATCGATCTGCAAGCCAAGGGTGCGGTCATGGGCAGCTTTCTCTGCCCACGCAAGTGCAGGATCCTGCTTTGGACCCTGCTCGGCAGCGGCCAGCAGGGCGCCCTGCAAGCCTACCTGGCTCACGTGGGCGACTAGGCCGCGGCAGATCCGGGGACATCGTCGACGCTGGCGGCTACAATGCGAGCATTCTTTTGATGACCCGATCGAGCAGACCATGGCCTACAACATCAGCAACGACGCGCTGACCGACGAACAACTGGATTACGTGGAAGAGGTGCTGGGGCAATACGCCAGCGAAACATCGGTCGGCAGCATTTCCGAGCTCGACGGTTTCTTTGCGGCCATCGTTTCAGGTCCACAGGCGATCGCCTTCGACGACTGGTACGCAGCGCTCTGGGGTGGTCCCGACCAACTGCCGGTCTTCAAGGACGACAAGCAGTTCCAGAAATTCTTCGACCTGCTCATTCAGCACATGAACCAACTGGCCATGCTGCTGGAGGAAGACTTCGAAAACTTCGCGCCGATCTTCAATCTGTTCGACGACGAGGAAGTCGTCAGCGTCGAGGACTGGTGCTACGGCTACGAGCGCGGTGTCGTGGTGGGCGGCAGCTGGCTCGATATGCCCGACCAGGAACAAGACCTGCTCGCGCTGATCACCTTGCACACACAGGGCGTCGACTTGCTCAAACGCGACGGTTCGGGCGAAGAGCTGGATGCCGAAGAAGCCATGGAAATGATCCAGATGGCCGCGATCCGTCTGCACCAGTACTGGTTCGAGCGGCGCCCGAGCAACACCCCGGTCATCGCCGAAACCAAAGCCGGGCGCAACGATCCCTGCCCGTGCGGCAGTGGCAAGAAATTCAAGCAGTGCTGCCTGCATTGAGGATCGAACACTACGCACCGATTGCAAGTGGGTGATTTTTTTACCATTGGCGGCAAATTGCCGTTGACAGCGGCGCGTCAATCCGTAGAATTGCGCGCCACAGCAGGCACGTAGCTCAGTTGGTTAGAGCACCACCTTGACATGGTGGGGGTCGTTGGTTCGAGTCCAATCGCGCCTACCAAACAAATCCGCTCTGCTGGGCGGTGCAAAAGGGCGATCCGAAAGGGTCGCCCTTTTTCGTTTACGCGCAATAGGCTTGCACGCACTTGCCCCAACGGCCTGTGGCGCGCATTATTCCGATCATTTCCTCGACTTGGCCCATTGCATGACTCACAGCCCGGCCCCATCGCCTATCGACGAGTCCGAACGTCTGGCTGCGCTCGAGCATCTGAGTGTGCTGGACAGTCCTCCGGAGCCTGGTTTCGACGATATCGTCCAATTGGCAACGCAGCTGTGCGCAACGCCCATTGGCCTGGTGTCGCTGGTGGACCGCGAACGTCAGTGGTTCAAGGCCTGTGTAGGGCTCGACGTTTCCCAGACCCACCGCGACCTGGCGTTCTGCGCCCATGCCATTCTGGCGCCCGATGCCGTGATGATAGTGCCGGACACCCATCTCGACCCGCGCTTCAAGGAGAGCCCGCTCGTCTTGGGCCCGCCCTACATTCGTTTCTATGCTGGCGCGCCGATCATCACGCGCCAGGGCTCGGCACTGGGCACCGTCTGCGTCATCGACACCGTGCCGCGTACGCTGGAGGTGTCGCAGTGCAATGCCCTGCAGGCCTTGGCAAGGCAGACCGCAGCACAACTGGAGCTGCGCCTGCTCAATGAAGAGCGCGAGAAACAAACCCTTGCCCTGTCCCGTCAGTTGGACAATGTGCTGGGTGAGCAGCAGCAAACCCTGTCGACCTTGCGACATGCCCAACGCATATCCTCGTTGGGTCAGCTCACCGCCGGCATCGCCCACGACTTCAACAATCTGCTGCAAGCGGTCAGTGCCAGCCTGCAAATGACCCGTATCAAGGCACGCAAGCCCGTGGAAGTCGAGCGCCTCACCGAGATCGGTTTGCAGGCCGTGCGGCAGGGCGCCCAACTGATCCACCACCTGCTCGCTTTTGCCCGTCGCGAAGAGCCCAGCGTGCACGCGGTGAAGCTCGACGAGCGGATCGAGCACAACAGCGACCTGTTCGGCCGCGCGCTGGGCGCCACTACCCAGGTGCTGCTGGATCTGCAGGCGCCCGCCCAGGCAGTGATGTGCGACGCCCATCAACTGGACGCTGCCTTGCTCAACCTGCTGGTGAATGCCCGCGATGCCCTGCGCGGTGCCGGACAGATTCGAGTTGCAACCTGTCTGCGAGCGGTCCGCGGCGACGCGCAGCTGACCGATGGTGACTACCTTTGCCTGAGCGTTGCCGACGACGGACCAGGCATCCCTGAAGACGTACTGGCTCAGGTTTTCGAACCCTTCTATACCACCAAGGGCTCAGGGCAGGGCACGGGGCTGGGTTTGTCGCAGGTATACGGCTTTGCCTTGAGTGCCGATGGCATCGCGCGGATTGAAAGTCGAGCGGGCGAGGGCACTACAGTTACCCTCTGGCTGCGTCGCACGGAAACGGTATAGCCAATCGCTTACACGCGGTGGCTACAATCGCCTCTATTGCGACCTTCACCACAGCAGTATTCTAGCCTCACTAACTGAGACGAAGGATACGACTCAGGGTCAGGGACGACCGGCCATTGCAAGGAAGCTGCTGACAGGATGTTGGAATGGCTAGACAAAAAACCCGCTTCGGCGGGTTTTTTGTTGGCCGCAGTTTTTCTCTCCCGTCGCGGCAGGACTCGTCTGCCGCGATAGGCAGATCAGGTTATTTGCCTGCCACGATCCGCTTGACCATGGCTGCATGCCCAGTCGCATCGCTGGCACGGGATATCACCTGGACGACCGACATGGTCTGGCCCGACCCTGCAACGAAAGTGGTGGTCATGGTTGCACCGCCTCCCATGGTCGCGGTGCTGTCTATCTGCTCCACGCCCAGCTTGCGCAAGGTGATGCGCTTCTCGGCCGTTTTCTTGAAATCAGGCAGTGCTCTTGCCTGCTGGTCGATGAAGCCGGCGGTGGCGCCGGTCAGGAATTCATCGTCGTTGTCGGCGGCATGCCCACCTTTGGGAATGGGCAGTTCGGTGGTCACCACCACACGTTTCTCATTGTCATTCATGTACATCATCCCCTTGGCGCCCGCCGCATCGCTTTTCGGATCCGCAGGAGGCAGTGGGTTGACGGTATAGCCAGCTGGCAGGGTAAACATGAATTTGCCATCAAGCGTCTTGACGGTCTGTATCTTCGGCGCGCTCGGTGCCGGCTTGGCGGCCCAGGCCACATTGGCCAGGCCCAGCGTTAAAGCGAGAAACAGGCAGGTGCGGCGCATTGACGAAACTCCAATAGGGTCAGGAGTGGGATCCTACTCCAGACCCATTGGCTTGAGAACGCGTGTGAACCTTACTTATCCAGCGCCTGCACCAGCTCGTGAGCGAGCCTGACTCGTGCTTCGTTCGGGTAATTCTTGTTGGCCAGCACAACCACGCCGATTTTCTTCGACGGTACGAACGCCACATACCCGCCAAACCCGTTGGTGGCTCCCGTCTTGTTGATCCATACCTCGTCCAGCGGCTGCAGCGGACTTGTAGGCTGGGTGGTCAAGGTTACTGCGTTGGAGTTGCCTTGCACCAGGGTGTCAAGCGCGACTGGATAGCCGTATTGTTCCCAGATCAGTCCCTGCGTCATGCCGCCTACCCTGAAGTAGCCCTGCTGCGTAGCCTTCAGCGCTTCACGAAGTTTCGCCGGAACCGTCACCGTACCCATCTGTGCCTGCAGGTAGTGAAGCATGTCTCGTGCACTGGACTTGAAACCATAGGCCTCATCGGCCAGTACCGCAGGATTCAGCCGTACGGGCTGATCTTGCTTGTCGTAACCCTGCGCATACAACGGCAACTGGTCGGCGGGTACATCCAGATAGGTATGGGCGAGGCCCAGGCCCGGAAGCAGTGTGTCGTGCACAGCATGAGCGAAGGAAACATCCATGCTTTTGGCAGCGATCAGTCCGAGCAGGCCGATGCTGGGGTTCGCATAGCTGCGCTGAGTACCTGGTGCATAGCTGGGGCGCCAGTCGCGGAAGTAAGTCATTAGTTGCGCATCGTTCTGGATGTCGTCCGGCAGTTGCAACGGGAATCCGCCAGCGCTGTGAGTGCCCAGATCAGCCAGCGTCACCTGATCCAGCGGTGTGCCGCGCAACGCTGGCAGATACTGGCCAGTATGATCGCTCAATGACAGCTTGCCATTGGCCTGTGCATAGGCGGCCAAGGCGGCAGTGAAGGTCTTGCTGATCGAGCCCAGCTCGAACAGAGTGTCCTCGGTTACAGGCGCCCGTGTCGCGCGCGAAGCCAGTCCATAGTTGAAGAACATCTGCTGACGCCCGTCGGTGATCGCGATCGCCATACCCGTGATGTTGTACTGGTTCATCAGCGATTCAGCCCGAGCCTTCACCAGGGTTTCGATCGCTGGCGGCGCAGCGTGAACGTTTGTGCTCATCCAGGCTGTAGTACATGCCAGCAGGCATCCAATGGCCATGGCTGTGCGTGATCTGCGCATGAGTGACTCCTTTGTCGTTTTGAGCGGTACTGATTGTCTCTGTGGAGATGTTCCATTATCCCGGCGTCTCGCTTTCTCGTGCCAGCCGCTATCATGAACGCATGTGATAATGCCGCGAGGAACCATGAAATCAATAACCTACGTGCTACTGGCACTGCTGGCTCCGTTGTACGTCCACGCCGCAGGCGACACTGCAGCCGGCCAGGCCACATTCGAAAAGAACTGCGGTGGCTGCCACAAGGTTGGCCGAGGAGCCCAGGCCGCCTTCGGCCCGCAACTCAACGGAGTGATCGGTCGTACGGCAGGCACCACCGGTGACTACAGCTATTCAGCCGAAATGAAAAACTCGGGCATCGTCTGGACTCCCGAGAAGATCGCAGCCTTCGTCGAAGCACCTGGAGATGTGGTGCCCGGCACCAAGATGCGCCTGTGGTGGTTTGGCAATGACCAGAAAATGGCCGACCTGCTGGAGTACCTCAAGAGTAATCCGTAGGACAGGTACCAGGGAGCGGGATTGGGTAAGGGGTTGATGTTTTGGCTCTATCCTACAATTGAGTAGGAAACCTCACCTTTGGCAGCTTGGCCTGGCTTCGTATCCTCCAGCGCTTCTATCAAGGAGAGTTGAATGTCGAAGCCGACAGTACTGATAGCCGCAGCAACGGTATGTCTGGTGGCCTGTGCACCCAGCGGGCGCTACCCACTCGATGGCATGAACTCGCCAGATCCTTGGCGTAAAGGACCTGCGGTTTACCGCGAAATGCCCATGGGCGATCCGAAGCGACAGCACCTGTGCCAGGTGGAGTCGAGTCGACCCGAATGCGAGTTCGTTATTCCAGGATACTGAGTCGAAAAAAATCGCAGAGCTGTTGACTCCCCTGCAAAATCTTGTAATATGCGCCTCCCGCTGACGAGCAATCGAAAGCGCAAGCGGTTGAAGTGGTTCGAGATTCTCAAAAAACTTCAAAATAAACGCTTGACAGAATATGAGGCCAGCGTAGAATGCGCGCCTCGGTTGAGACGAAAGAATCAACCTACCGCTCTTTAACAATTGAATCAAGCAATTCGTGTGGGTGCTTGTGAGTTAAGACTGTTAGTCAACAAGATTATCAGCATCACAACAACTCCACGAGAAATCAGAGAGTTACCTCGATCCTTCGGGTTCGAGTTTGCGATTGCTGAGCCAAGTTTATAGGGTTTTCTCAAAACCCGATTGCAGTATTGAACTGAAGAGTTTGATCATGGCTCAGATTGAACGCTGGCGGCAGGCCTAACACATGCAAGTCGAGCGGTTGAAGGAAGCTTGCTTCCTGATTCAGCGGCGGACGGGTGAGTAATGCCTAGGAATCTGCCTGGTAGTGGGGGACAACGTTTCGAAAGGAACGCTAATACCGCATACGTCCTACGGGAGAAAGCAGGGGACCTTCGGGCCTTGCGCTATCAGATGAGCCTAGGTCGGATTAGCTAGTTGGTGAGGTAATGGCTCACCAAGGCGACGATCCGTAACTGGTCTGAGAGGATGATCAGTCACACTGGAACTGAGACACGGTCCAGACTCCTACGGGAGGCAGCAGTGGGGAATATTGGACAATGGGCGAAAGCCTGATCCAGCCATGCCGCGTGTGTGAAGAAGGTCTTCGGATTGTAAAGCACTTTAAGTTGGGAGGAAGGGCAGTCAGCGAATACCTTGCTGTCTTGACGTTACCGACAGAATAAGCACCGGCTAACTCTGTGCCAGCAGCCGCGGTAATACAGAGGGTGCAAGCGTTAATCGGAATTACTGGGCGTAAAGCGCGCGTAGGTGGTTTGTTAAGTTGGATGTGAAATCCCCGGGCTCAACCTGGGAACTGCATCCAAAACTGGCAAGCTAGAGTAGGGCAGAGGGTGGTGGAATTTCCTGTGTAGCGGTGAAATGCGTAGATATAGGAAGGAACACCAGTGGCGAAGGCGACCACCTGGGCTCATACTGACACTGAGGTGCGAAAGCGTGGGGAGCAAACAGGATTAGATACCCTGGTAGTCCACGCCGTAAACGATGTCAACTAGCCGTTGGGAGTCTTGAACTCTTAGTGGCGCAGCTAACGCATTAAGTTGACCGCCTGGGGAGTACGGCCGCAAGGTTAAAACTCAAATGAATTGACGGGGGCCCGCACAAGCGGTGGAGCATGTGGTTTAATTCGAAGCAACGCGAAGAACCTTACCAGGCCTTGACATCCAATGAACTTTCCAGAGATGGATTGGTGCCTTCGGGAACATTGAGACAGGTGCTGCATGGCTGTCGTCAGCTCGTGTCGTGAGATGTTGGGTTAAGTCCCGTAACGAGCGCAACCCTTGTCCTTAGTTACCAGCACGTTATGGTGGGCACTCTAAGGAGACTGCCGGTGACAAACCGGAGGAAGGTGGGGATGACGTCAAGTCATCATGGCCCTTACGGCCTGGGCTACACACGTGCTACAATGGTCGGTACAGAGGGTTGCCAAGCCGCGAGGTGGAGCTAATCTCACAAAACCGATCGTAGTCCGGATCGCAGTCTGCAACTCGACTGCGTGAAGTCGGAATCGCTAGTAATCGCGAATCAGAATGTCGCGGTGAATACGTTCCCGGGCCTTGTACACACCGCCCGTCACACCATGGGAGTGGGTTGCACCAGAAGTAGCTAGTCTAACCTTCGGGAGGACGGTTACCACGGTGTGATTCATGACTGGGGTGAAGTCGTAACAAGGTAGCCGTAGGGGAACCTGCGGCTGGATCACCTCCTTAATCGACGACAACAGCTGGCTCATGAGCTCCCACACGAATTGCTTGATTCATTGAAGAAGACGATTGGGTCTGTAGCTCAGTTGGTTAGAGCGCACCCCTGATAAGGGTGAGGTCGGCAGTTCGAATCTGCCCAGACCCACCAATTATGGGGCCATAGCTCAGCTGGGAGAGCGCCTGCCTTGCACGCAGGAGGTCAGCGGTTCGATCCCGCTTGGCTCCACCACTTTTGGTGCTCCATCGTTGTCAAAGCTTAGAAATGAGCATTCCATCGAATGATGGTTGAATGCTGATTTCTGATCTTTTTCAGAATCGTTCTTTAAAAATTTGGGTATGTGATAGAAAGATAGACTGGACAGACACTTTCACTGGTGTAGGTTCAGGCTAAGGTAAAATTTGTGAGTTGCTCTTTGAGTAAATGCGAATTTTCGGCGAATGTCGTCTTCACAGTATAACCAGATTGCTTGGGGTTATATGGTCAAGTGAAGAAGCGCATACGGTGGATGCCTTGGCAGTCAGAGGCGATGAAAGACGTGGTAGCCTGCGAAAAGCTTCGGGGAGTCGGCAAACAGACTGTGATCCGGAGATGTCTGAATGGGGGAACCCAACTGTCATAAGACAGTTATCTCATGCTGAATACATAGGCATGCGAAGCGAACCAGGGGAACTGAAACATCTAAGTACCCTGAGGAAAAGAAATCAACCGAGATTCCCTTAGTAGTGGCGAGCGAACGGGGACCAGCCCTTAAGTTGATTTGAGATTAGCGGAACGCTCTGGAAAGTGCGGCCATAGTGGGTGATAGCCCTGTACGCGAAAATCTCTTGTCAATGAAATCGAGTAGGACGGGGCACGAGAAACCTTGTCTGAATATGGGGGGACCATCCTCCAAGGCTAAATACTACTGACTGACCGATAGTGAACTAGTACCGTGAGGGAAAGGCGAAAAGAACCCCGGAGAGGGGAGTGAAATAGATCCTGAAACCGTATGCGTACAAGCAGTGGGAGCAGACTTTGTTCTGTGACTGCGTACCTTTTGTATAATGGGTCAGCGACTTATATTCAGTGGCGAGCTTAACCGAATAGGGGAGGCGTAGCGAAAGCGAGTCTTAATAGGGCGTTTAGTCGCTGGGTATAGACCCGAAACCGGGCGATCTATCCATGGGCAGGTTGAAGGTTAGGTAACACTGACTGGAGGACCGAACCGACTACCGTTGAAAAGTTAGCGGATGACCTGTGGATCGGAGTGAAAGGCTAATCAAGCTCGGAGATAGCTGGTTCTCCTCGAAAGCTATTTAGGTAGCGCCTCATGTATCACTGTAGGGGGTAGAGCACTGTTTCGGCTAGGGGGTCATCCCGACTTACCAAACCGATGCAAACTCCGAATACCTACAAGTGCCGAGCATGGGAGACACACGGCGGGTGCTAACGTCCGTCGTGAAAAGGGAAACAACCCAGACCGTCAGCTAAGGTCCCAAAATCCTGGTTAAGTGGGAAACGATGTGGGAAGGCTTAGACAGCTAGGAGGTTGGCTTAGAAGCAGCCACCCTTTAAAGAAAGCGTAATAGCTCACTAGTCGAGTCGGCCTGCGCGGAAGATGTAACGGGGCTCAAACCAGGTACCGAAGCTACGGGTATCACCTTTTGGTGATGCGGTAGAGGAGCGTTCTGTAAGCCTGTGAAGGTGAGTTGAGAAGCTTGCTGGAGGTATCAGAAGTGCGAATGCTGACATGAGTAACGACAATGGGTGTGAAAAACACCCACGCCGAAAGACCAAGGTTTCCTGCGCAACGTTAATCGACGCAGGGTTAGTCGGTCCCTAAGGCGAGGCTGAAAAGCGTAGTCGATGGAAAACAGGTTAATATTCCTGTACTTCTGGTTATTGCGATGGAGGGACGGAGAAGGCTAGGCCAGCTTGGCGTTGGTTGTCCAAGTTTAAGGTGGTAGGCTGAGATCTTAGGTAAATCCGGGATCTTAAGGCCGAGAGCTGATGACGAGTTGTCTTTTAGACGACGAAGTGGTTGATGCCATGCTTCCAAGAAAAGCTTCTAAGCTTCAGGTAACCAGGAACCGTACCCCAAACCGACACAGGTGGTTGGGTAGAGAATACCAAGGCGCTTGAGAGAACTCGGGTGAAGGAACTAGGCAAAATGGCACCGTAACTTCGGGAGAAGGTGCGCCGGTGAGGGTGAAGGACTTGCTCCGTAAGCTCATGCCGGTCGAAGATACCAGGCCGCTGCGACTGTTTATTAAAAACACAGCACTCTGCAAACACGAAAGTGGACGTATAGGGTGTGACGCCTGCCCGGTGCCGGAAGGTTAATTGATGGGGTTAGCGCAAGCGAAGCTCTTGATCGAAGCCCCGGTAAACGGCGGCCGTAACTATAACGGTCCTAAGGTAGCGAAATTCCTTGTCGGGTAAGTTCCGACCTGCACGAATGGCGTAACGATGGCGGCGCTGTCTCCACCCGAGACTCAGTGAAATTGAAATCGCTGTGAAGATGCAGTGTATCCGCGGCTAGACGGAAAGACCCCGTGAACCTTTACTATAGCTTTGCACTGGACTTTGAATTTGCTTGTGTAGGATAGGTGGGAGGCTTTGAAGCGTGGACGCCAGTCTGCGTGGAGCCATCCTTGAAATACCACCCTGGCAACTTTGAGGTTCTAACTCAGGTCCGTCATCCGGATCGAGGACAGTGTATGGTGGGTAGTTTGACTGGGGCGGTCTCCTCCTAAAGAGTAACGGAGGAGTACGAAGGTGCGCTCAGACCGGTCGGAAATCGGTCGTAGAGTATAAAGGCAAAAGCGCGCTTGACTGCGAGACAGACACGTCGAGCAGGTACGAAAGTAGGTCTTAGTGATCCGGTGGTTCTGTATGGAAGGGCCATCGCTCAACGGATAAAAGGTACTCCGGGGATAACAGGCTGATACCGCCCAAGAGTTCATATCGACGGCGGTGTTTGGCACCTCGATGTCGGCTCATCACATCCTGGGGCTGAAGCCGGTCCCAAGGGTATGGCTGTTCGCCATTTAAAGTGGTACGCGAGCTGGGTTTAGAACGTCGTGAGACAGTTCGGTCCCTATCTGCCGTGGACGTTTGAGATTTGAGAGGGGCTGCTCCTAGTACGAGAGGACCGGAGTGGACGAACCTCTGGTGTTCCGGTTGTCACGCCAGTGGCATTGCCGGGTAGCTATGTTCGGAAAAGATAACCGCTGAAAGCATCTAAGCGGGAAACTTGCCTCAAGATGAGATCTCACTGGAACCTTGAGTTCCCTGAAGGGCCGTCGAAGACTACGACGTTGATAGGTGGGGTGTGTAAGCGCTGTGAGGCGTTGAGCTAACCCATACTAATTGCCCGTGAGGCTTGACCATATAACACCCAAGCAATTTGCGTCGAAGACCAGATTGCGGTGACTGTGGAGATGACACGAACCGAAAGTTCGCAGCAAGACAACCCACGAATATCACATACCCGATTCGCTGGCGTGCCTCCCAAAGGGCATCCCGGCTACAGAATTTCTTGACGACCATAGAGCATTGGAACCACCTGATCCCATCCCGAACTCAGCAGTGAAACGATGCATCGCCGATGGTAGTGTGGGGTTTCCCCATGTGAGAGTAGGTCATCGTCAAGATTCAATTCCGAAACCCCTATCTGCGTGAGCAGGTAGGGGTTTTGTCTTTCTGGCTGATTTTCAGATACTGAGTCTGGACGGTGCTTGCTCTTGGCTGGGGCGATGCCCCATGGCATGGGCGATGCCGTTCCAGTACTGCTCCGTTAGTGTCATGAAATCATAGAAACCGTCTGCCAGCGCTGCGAACTCATCATCGTCGTGACACTCGAGAGTGGCCGTGTGAATCGCCTGTATCTTGTGCTCCTTCTCGGCATTGCCGATATGGACGTAGAAGTACTCGCAGTGCTCGTGGAATTCGTCATTGGAGGCGTAGAGATGCTGGTAGTGCCGCACGCCCTCATACAGGCGGGTGAGCGTGGAAAATGTCAGCCATTCCTGGGCCAACAGTGCGCCCAGTGCGCGCTGACAGCCTCTTTCCTCAGGCGTGCGGGTGTACAGGGCTTGCTGCTCAGCCACGAACTGCCGAGTGCTTGGCAGGATCAGATCATCGCTCAGCTTTGTCACTGGCGTGTAAGCAACCGCCACTCTGCTGAGGAGATCCGTCAGGAAATTCTCCAGCAAATGAATGTGGGCTTTTTGCGGTTGGCCGTAGCCGTATTCGGAGTACAAATTCTTGGCAATCTCGACGCGGGCGCAGAGGTTGTCGGTGTGCACCAGCGACAATGCGAGCATTGTCGAAGTCTGCGAAGTTCTTACCAAATAATTCTTCGCAAACAGCGCCAGTTCATCAAAAGACAGCGGGGCGGCCAGCCAGCGTTCATAAAAGGCGTTATTCAAAGCGCCGTGCTGATGTACAGAGGTAGCGAGCTTGGTGATCTCTTCAAAATAACCGGACATGCGCAGCTCCTTGTTTGTAACTTGGTGCTTCGAAGTTGTCGTTTGGTTTTTGATGCTGACTAGGCACTAGCAGTAGAATCCATGGGCTAGGAGACTCGCACAACTAAAAATAAATGAATCGGCGATTCACCAGAGGTGTATATGGATATCTCGCAATTAAGGATGCTCACCGCCATCTATAAAGCGGGAAGCATCGTCAAGGCCGCCAAATCGGTGCATTGCGTACCCTCGAACGTGACCGCGCGCATGAAGGCCTTGGAGGCCGAGCTCGGATGCTGTCTATTGAATAGACGAGACAAAGGCGTCGAATTAAGCGCCGCTGGAAAGCACCTGCTGACTCATGCAGAAAAGGTGCTGGAGGCATTTTCCGAAGCGCAGGCGTGTTTCGATGACACCCAAAAGCTCAGCGGTACGCTCAAAGTAGGGGGTATCGATTCTTTTGTCAGTACCCGCTTGGCTGCCATAGTTGCGGCGTTCACGCGTGAGTATCCCCAAGTGGTATTGGAGATCACTACGGGTACATGGCCGGAACTTGTAGAGAGCGTTGTGGAAGGGAGGCTCGATATTGCCATAGTTGCGTTTGCTCCGGTCAATCCGAAGCTCACTAGTCATAAGATCGCAGGTGAGCGGCCGGTGTTGGTTCATCCACAGGCGTGGTTGCAGCAGGGCCCCTTGGATCTGAACAACCGAAAGCTTCTGGCATGGCCTGAAGGGTGCCCTTTCCAGGCGGTAGCACTGGCTTGGTGCAAGGCGTCGTTGCAGGGTGTGGAGACAGTGGTGTGTGGGAGCTGGGGCGGCATCATGGCGTGTGTCGAGCAGGGGATAGGCATGGCGGTAGTCCCCAGGGGCGTCTACGACAATCATCGAGCATTTCTGAATGTGATGGCGCGCGACGAGCTGGTATTCCCCAGGGTGGACCATTACCCGTTGACCCATAAACGCGCGAGCGGGCACCCAGTCCGGGAAGGGTTCGCGCAACTGGTGTGCGGTGCATCCGTACCTTCGATTTGAGTGTACGGACCCCTTGAGTGTGGGGGTTCTCTATTCAGGCATGGAAGTCGACGGCTGCGGTTTGCAGCGCCTGGATACGTACACCGCAGCTCTTGATGCTGGACAAGGTCGCGTTATGGTGAGCAATGATCTGCGCAGCATCGGCATGTGGCTTGGACTGCGTAGTGTGAGCATCGCTGATCAAGGTGATTTCATAGCCCAGACCTGCACTGCGGCGGATCGTGGTATCCACACAGAACTCGGTTGCATAGCCGCATACCACAAGGTGCGAAATATCGAACTGTTGCAATAGGGACTGGAGGTCGGTCCGCAGAAACGAGTCGGGGGTAGTTTTGCTGATGTAGCGATCTGTTTCTGCAGTGACGAGTCGATGATCGAGCGCCCAGTTAGCACTGCCGCGCACGAGAAACTCGCCGCTGGCGAGCTCGTGCTGGACGAAGATTACGGGCACGTTCTGTGCTCTGGCTGCCGCTGTGAGTGTGTTGATGCGTTCGATCACATCATGTGCGAAGGCAGGTGCCGGCTCTGCCTGGAACAGGCCTTGTTGTACGTCGATGACGATTAACGCTTTCACAGGGTTCAAGTCCTTTGAAGGGGTAAGAAGCTTTATGCAAGGCCCGGGTTCATTGCAGGGCCCTCGACGCTCAGACTAAGCGGTAATGGCTGTTTCTTCCATACGCCTGACCTTACCCGCTGCGACAGTTCATGCAGGTGGATCCTCAATGGATGCCGCTTAGGATGGTTGCATCTGGATCACCACCTTCCCCTTTGCGCGACCATTTCGGACATGGGCCAGGGCGTCAGCAGTGTTCGCGAAGGGATAGACCGTGTCGATCACCGGGGTGATGACACCGCTTTCCACGAGTTGGCTGATGTGTGCGAGTTGCTCGCCGTCCGGGCGCATGAATACGAAATCATAGGTGCATTCATGCTGACTGACCTGTTTGCGGATGCGGTAACTCAACAACCGCATGAGTTGCTTCAGGGACCAGCCGAGGCCCTGGCTGGCGGCGAACGCCAGGGTCGGGGGGCCGGAGATGGAGATCAACTGGCCGCCGGGCTTCAAGACCTTCACCGACTCGCTCAATACGTCCGATCCCAAGCTGTTGAGTACGACGTCGTAGTATTGCAGCTCTCGGGCGAAATCCTGCGCTTTGTAATCGATCACCTGATCGGCGCCCAAGGCCTTCAACCACTCGACATTGGCCGTGCTGGTGGTAGTGGCCACATAGGCGCCCAAGTGTTTGGCCAACTGAATGGCGACCGTACCCATGCCACCTGAGCCTGCGTGGATCAAGACTTTCTGGCCCGGCTTGACCTTGGCGGTTTCGACCAGGACTTGCCAGGCGGTCAAAGCCACCAGGGGTAGAGACGCTGCCTGGACCATGGTCAGGTTCGCTGGCTTGGTGGCTACATACGATTGATCGATGGCGATGCGTTCGGCGAAGGTGCCGATACGCGACGGGTGCGGCCGGGCATACACCTCGTCGCCGGGTTTGAAGCGGGTGACGTTGGCTCCGACTTCGAGCACCACGCCCGCGACGTCATTACCCAATGCCAGGGGTAGCGTGTACGGCAGGATCAGCTTGAATTCGCCGTTGCGAATCTTGACGTCCAGCGCATTGACGCTGGCCGCATGCACCTGCACCAGGACGTCGCCCCCTGCCAAAGTGGGCTCGGACATTTCGGCTATCTGGCCGACGACGCTTTTACCGTAACGATCGATGACGAACGCTTTCATGACTCATTGCCCAACAGTGGCAGACGTCAGATAGCGCTCGGCCGGCGTTGCCTGGCGCAGATCCGCGAGCAGCAAATGACGACTATCGTTGAGTGCCGTCCAGCGCTCGGCCACATGCAGAGGTGGGATGGTGACGAGCTCTCGACGGTCGTAACCTGCCAAGGCGGCGTCCACCAGATCGCCCACTTCCATGACTTCAGGCAAGGTCGCGATATCGATCCCGGAATGCTGCCAGATCTCGGTGCGTGTGGTTGCGGGCAGCACCGCTTGTACATAGACGCCCTTGGGCCCCAGTTCCGCTTGCAAGCCTTGGGACAGGAACAGCACGAACGCCTTGGTGGCACCATACACGGTCATCTGCATCTCGGGAGCCAGACCCACCACCGAGCCAATGTTGACGATACTGCCATGACCCGCCTGCGCCAGACGTGGAGCGATGGCCGCTGCCAGACGTGTCACTGCAGTCACATTGAGCGCGAGCAGGCTGTCGAGGGCGCTGGCGCTTTGTTGGGTGAAGCCGCCGGCCTGACCTGCGCCGGCGTTGTTGATCAGGACGCCGATGCTGGCATCTTCGGCCAGGCGCTTCTCCACTTGAGCCAGATCTTCGGCGCGGGTCAGGTCCGCTTGCATGAGAATGATGTTCACACCGTTTTCGTCGCGCAATCTTGCGGCCAGTTGTTCCAGGCGATCGCGGTTGCGTGCGACCAGGACCAGGTCGTGCCCGCGGCGGGCAAAACGTTCGGCGTAGGTGGCGCCGATGCCGGTGGAGGCGCCGGTGATCATTACAGTGGGGAGCGTGTTCATCGGAGGAGATTCCTGACGGCTAGATGGCAGCACTGCGCTGCGACGAATTTATGATGATGATCGAAATCTAAACCGTCAAGCATTTTGATGTCAGTCGACATCAATGTATACTTGCCGTCAGTCTTCACCTCACAGGCATCGACATGAAGGTCAGCAAGGCACAGGCGCAGGCCAACCGTGCGCACATCGTTGAAACCGCCTCCACCCTGTTTCGCGAGCGGGGTTACGACGGCGTGAGCGTGGCTGATCTGATGGCCGCGGCCGGCTTCACTCACGGCGGTTTCTACAAGCATTTCCGCTCCAAGGCAGACCTCATGAGCGAGGCGGCGGCGTGTGGCTTCGCGCAGATGGAAGCCAGCACGGCTCAGGCCGAACGTGCAGCGCTGATCGAGGGCTACCTTTCGCGCGAGCATCGCGATGCACCTGGTGAGGGCTGCACCCTGGCGGCATTGTCGGCCGATGCCGCGCGTCAGCCTGAAGAGATCAAGGCGGTGTTTGCGCAGGGGATGGAGCGGATCCTGGCCGGTGTGGCGCCCGCGTCAGTCGAGGTAGACGAGGCCACGCGGCAGGCTGCACGGGCCGAGCGAATCAATGCCCTGGCGCACCTGGTCGGCGCACTGATGCTCTCCAGGGCGTGTCCGGATGACTCTGCGCTGGCTGATGAGATTCTGGAAAGCTGCCGGGCAAGCGCGTTGGCACGTTTGCAGGGGTAGGAGGTGCCTTAGCGGTAAGTTCTCTGTTCCGAAGCGCACTGGGTGGCATGGGCCAGCCACCAGTGAGCCGTTGCGCCCAGTACGGTGGACAGAATAGCCAGTATCAGGATCACCTTCTGCGTACCAACGGGCGCGGCCAAGAGGGCGACGAGTAAGCCCGCCGCTGGCTGCGAAAGGTTATTGAGCAGGGTGATCACTCCCACCGTCTTGCCGAAGTCCTGAGGGGGAATGACGCGCTGGCGAATGCTGCGCATGTAGACGTTGAACATCTTGTCGAAGCCCACGATCAACAAAAAACCTGATACATAGCCTGCCAGGTTCGGAGCCATTGCGCAGATGAACCCGCCTGCAGCGATCAGCACGTATGACACACCGCCCAGTACCTTCAGGGGAATGACGACGCGCGCGAGCAGCACCAGTATCGCGATGGTAGCGACGGCACCCGCCGCCTGCAGCCAGGCGTAGCTGTCCTTGTCCGCGCTGAAACTTCCGATCACCATGGCCGCCGACGTAGCCGCCGTCACGCCGACGATCAGGTTCACCCCAACGGCCAACGTGATGATTTTGCGCAATTGCGCTGTGGTACGGATATGCCCAATGGCCACTCGAAAAGGTTGTAGCCACGCGCCCTGATCCTGGTCGAATGGCGCGATATCTATCTGACTGAGCCGTTGCCAGATCAGCATGCTTGCATCTGCCAGCAGAAATACCCCAGCGACACATAGCACAACCCAGTGCCAGGCCCAGACTTCCAGCATTAATGCAGCGACCAATGGGCCCAGGACTAAACCGCTCTGGTCGGCGATTTGCGAGTAGGAGAGGGTCTTGGTGTAGCTGTAGTGGTGGAATACGCGTGGCATAAGTACTTCGCGAGCCATGACGCCTTGAGTTGTCAGGATGCCACACAGCGCCGACAATACCACCAGCCAGGCGATGCCACCGAACAGCAGGGACAGAATAACGGCCAGCACACAGAGTAAAACCCGGTAGATCTGGCTGATATGCAGGATTCGGACGGGTGAGAAGCGGTCGCACAATACGCCACAGAAAGGGAACGCCAAAAACCTGGGCAACGATTCAACAAAGAACGCAAGGCCGGCCCACGCTGCGCTCTGAGTCGCCTGGAAGACCACCAGCGGAACGATGAACAATAGAATCTGGTCCGCGAGGCGTGACAGGAACAATGAGACGAAGAATGCGATGTAGTCCTTTCGCATGATAGGGTCCTTTATGTTTCCAAGCAGGCTCTGAGAGGGGCAAAACACCGTCGCGCATTACACAACCGCTGACATCGGATTGATAGATACAGATAGCGTGGATAAATGGAACAGTTCCGTTGTTTGTGAACAGGCGTCAGATCTTTTCTCTACCTGCATGAGTGCCCGCCATGACTGAACCGAACGCTTCCACGCTATTCATGGGCTGGGACGTCGGCGGCTGGAATTGCGACCGGAACCCGGCTAGCCGCGATGCTCTGGTCGTTCTGGATGCTGAGCGCAAGCTAGTCGGTAAACCTTGGCGGGGCAATCTGCGGCGGACGATCAATGAAGCCAGCTCCACGGAAGAGTTTGTCCATGGGCTGTTGAAGCTGTGTGCAATAGACACTGCAGTTCATCAGGCGCCCTGCCTGCTCATGGGTATCGACACTCCACTGGGCTTCTCCCGACCTTTTATCGAGCTCATCACCCGTGGCATGGCCGTGCCCACTGTTGGCGAGTCATCCAGCAACCCCTACCTGCACCGGCGTACCGAGCATTTTCTGTTCGAACGAGGGCTCTATCCGCTGTCGCCGATCAAGGACATGATCGGCAGCCAGGCAACCAAGGGCATGCATGTGCTGGGGCGATTCGCGCCCATTCGGGAAGCCTGTGGCGTATGGACGGACGGGCGGATGCTGCGGGCGATCGAGGCCTATCCCTCGGCGTGCAAACGATCGGCCTGCATCGAGGCCTTGCGAACGCCTTTCTACGTCGACGGCGCAAGCGTTCCGCGAATATTTGTACCGGGGCTTGAACATGTCGATGCACAGGATGCGCTGACGTGCGCGTTGCTGGCCTGGGCCTTCGAGCATAGACCGCAATGGCTGGCTCAGCCGATGGCGGATATAGATCCGGTAGAGGGTTGGATATTCGTGCCGGAGGATGGGTTGCGAGCGTCCGTAGGCGCGGATTCTAGCCAGTAACACCGGTAGGCATCTTTGCCTATCAGCCTGATAGGCTCTTCCAATTTAGCCACGCCAGTGGTTGCCGTTACTCTCGCGGTTTCTCCAGAACATAAGAAGCGTGAGGGATTCACTATGAAAATCAGAACCTTATCAGGGTATGCAGTTACTGCATTGGCCATCGGCATGTCTTTGTCGTCCGCGTTTGCCGATACCTTGACCCGCGACAATGGCGCCGCTGTCGGCGATAACCAGAATTCACAGACCGCCGGACCCAACGGGCCGGCGCTGCTTCAGGACGTTCAGTTGTTGCAGAAACTGCAGCGCTTCGACCGCGAACGCATTCCAGAGCGCGTGGTGCATGCCCGTGGTACGGGTGTGCATGGCGAGTTCGTCGCTTCCAGCAACATCAGTGAGTTGACCAAGGCCAAGGTGTTTACGCCAGGCACCCATACACCGGTGTTCGTGCGCTTCTCGTCGGTCGTCCACGGCAACCACTCGCCGGAAACGCTGCGCGACCCACGTGGTTTCGCGACCAAGTTCTATACGGCGGACGGCAACTGGGATCTGGTGGGCAATAACTTCCCGACCTTCTTCATTCGTGACGCCATCAAGTTTCCCGACATGGTGCACGCGTTCAAACCCGACCCGCGCACCAACCTTGACGACGACTCCCGTCGTTTCGACTTCTTCTCCCATGTTCCGGAAGCGACGCGTACGCTCACCCTGCTGTACTCCAACGAAGGCACGCCTGCAGGCTATCGCTTCATGGACGGCAATGGCGTGCACGCCTACAAGTTCGTCAACGCCAAAGGCGAAGTGCACTACGTGAAGTTTCACTGGAAGAGCCTGCAAGGTCTGAAGAATCTGGACCCGGAACAGGTCGTGCAAACCCAGGGCAAAGACTACGCGCACATGACCCATGACCTGGTCACCGCAATCAACAAGGGTGATTTCCCGAAGTGGGATTTGTATATCCAGGTGCTCAAACCTGAAGACCTGGCCAAGTTCGCATTCGACCCGCTCGACGCGACCAAGATCTGGCCTGACGTACCGGAGCAGAAGATCGGGCAGATGGTACTGAACAAGAACGTCGACAACTTCTTCCAGGAGACCGAACAGGTCGCCATGGCACCGTCCAACGTGGTACCGGGGATCGAGCCGTCGGAAGACCGTCTCCTGCAGGGCCGTGTGTTCTCGTACGCTGATACTCAGATGTACCGCCTGGGCGCCAACGGCATGAGTTTGCCGATCAACCGTCCGCGCGTCACCGTCAACAACGGCAACCAGGATGGCGCCTTGAACAGCGGACATACCACCGGGGGCGTGAACTACGAACCGAGCCGTCTTGCACCGCGCCCGAGTGACGACAGCGCGCGTTACAGCCAAACGGCTTTGAGCGGTACTACCCAGCAGGCGAAGATTCAGCGCGAGCAGAACTTCAAACAGGCAGGCGACTTGTACCGCTCCTATTCGCCCAAGGAGCAGCAGGACCTGATCAACAGCTTCGGCGGTTCTTTGGCTGACACGGATACCGAAAGCAAAAACATCATGCTGTCGTATCTGTACAAGGCCGATCCGGCCTACGGCACAGGCGTGACCAAAGTTGCCAATGGCGATTTGGAAAAGGTCAAACAGTTGGCCGCCAAGCTTCAGGACTGATGCATCCGATCACCGGCCGTGTAACAACGGTCGGTGATCTACAGGAGCAAAATCTCATGCGATATTTCATTCCCTGGATCTGCTCGGCGATGATGCTTTCAACAGCTGCCTTGGCCGATGACACACCGCCCCCCGATACCCGCCAGCAACTTCGTGAACTGTACTTCGACGCCGCACGTTCGGGCAGCACCGACCGTTTGGGTGCGTTCATCGAAGCGCATTATGACTTGGACACCCGCGATGAAAGTGGCTACACCGCATTGATTCTGGCGGCTTATCATGGCCAGACGGCGGCTGTGGAGCAGTTGCTGGCGGCCGGGGCGAATCCGTGTAGCCAGGATAAGCGTGGCAACACTGCGCTGATGGGGGCCATCTTCAAAGGTGAAGTGAGCATCGCCCATCGATTGCTCAAGGCAGACTGCGCGACGGATGAGCGAAACAACTCGGGGCAGACGGCGGCGATGTATGCGGCGCTGTTTCAGCGCAAGGATATTCTCGAGGCGTTGGCGGCGAAGGGGGCGGATCTGGATGCGCGGGATGATAGGGGGAATGATGCACGGTCGTTGGGGGAGGGGCGGTTTAGTTCAGGTCCCTTGCGTTGAGTGCTTAACAGTTCCCCAATGATCGACGTAAGCACTGCCATTCATTCCAACAGTCCTCGGCAACCAAATCCCGATAGCCACGTTCGCTCTCCATATCTAAGGCGACGTCGAATGGACTGCAACACACATCGCATGATCACACATCTCAAGTACCTCGCAATGTAAAAGGGGAGAGCTTTTGTGGGCTGCGGCGAGTTGCAACACCGCCAAAGCGTCGAAATAAAGACTACGCGAAGCTGTTCCGTGATCTGCTATTAACCTCGGTTATTTGGGATGACCGAAGGGTGCGCTGATTGCAAGACCAGGGCTATTGATCGAAGGCATCCACTCCTGGACGTTTACTGGGTCTGAGAACAGGCCGCTGCCGAGGTCTGCTTCGGGATTGATAGTGGCCAGGCATGCTAGGCTGCTGATCGCGCTGCTGCATGATAACTCTAAATATCCTGTAGGAAATTTCCTCATGTTTGGTAGGCTTTTGCTACCACGTGGGAGGAAATGGAATGCCCGTAGTCATCGTTGAAAACGATATATCGCAATGGGAAGACGAGACAGGTTCCGTTTACCATTTTCCAAAGCGCTACAGCCTGTTTCTCACTCCGGGAACCGAGGTGATCTATTACAAAGGGCGCATCAAAGATAAAGCATTCGCCTCTACACGACTTAGTGGTGAGCCCCATTACTTTGGCAAGGCACGGATCGGCAAGATTTACGCCGATCGCGGCAGTGATAAGGGAGATCTTTTTGCGCTGATCGAAGGCTTCACTCCTTTTGAGCGCGCAGTACCCGCGAAAAGCGGTGGGGGGTATCTGGAGACCATTCCAGCGACCCGTCTGACAAACTATTGGCGGGATGGTGTTCGACCAGTATCCGAGGCTGATTATGATCTGATCTTGAGCCACGCGAAGCTTTTACCTACTCAGGTTGAGACGGATCTACCGGATATACAGGATGATCCGTTGACATTCATATCCGCGAACGAAGGCAGCAAGACAAGCTACTTCGGAACCCGCTATGAGCGTCGCAAAGACCTGCGCGTGAAGGCTATTGCAATCCATGGACTGGGCTGCAAAGCGTGTGGTTTCGATTTTGAACAGGCTTATGGTGACCACGCGAAAGGCTTCATTCACGTTCACCACGTTGTACCTATTTCGGACTTCGGAGGCGAAAAAGCCGTCAACCCGGAAACAGATCTTGTGACGCTTTGCGCCAACTGCCATGCAATGGTCCACCGCAGGCGTGATATGACTTTGTCCCTTGGTGAACTGAAAAGCATGTTGCGTGGACGATGGGTCAAAAATACCTAAATCTCAGGCATAAAAAAGGCCGCCTAACAGCGGCCTCTTTCTAGTAGTGTAGAGTAGTGGGGTCCACCATCAATCCCAGCTCAAAGCCCCACCCGTCTGATACTCAATCACCCGCGTCTCGAAGAAGTTCTTCTCCTTCTTCAAGTCCATGATCTCGCTCATCCATGGGAACGGGTTCGTGGTGCCTGGGTATTCTTCTTTCAAGCCAATCTGCGACAAGCGACGGTTGGCGATGAACTTGAGGTAGTCCTCCATCATCGCTGCGTTCATACCCAGTACGCCGCGAGGCATGGTGTCGCGGGCGTATTCGATTTCCAGCTGGGTGCCTTGCAGAATCATCTGCGAGGCTTCTTCCTTGAGTTCGGCGTCCCACAGGTGTGGGTTTTCGATCTTGATCTGGTTGATCACGTCGATGCCGAAGTTAAGGTGCATGGATTCGTCGCGCAGTATGTACTGGAACTGCTCGGCGACGCCGGTCATCTTGTTGCGGCGGCCCATGGAGAGGATCTGGGTGAAGCCGCAGTAGAAGAAGATGCCTTCGAGTACGCAGTAGTAGCCAATCAGGTTGCGCAGCAGCTCTTTGTCGGTTTCGACGGTGCCGGTATTGAATTCCGGGTCGGAGATTGCGCGGGTGTACTTGAGGCCCCAGGCGGCTTTTTTAGCGACCGATGGGATCTCGTGGTACATGTTGAAGATTTCGCCTTCGTCCATGCCCAGGGATTCGATGCAGTACTGGTAGGCGTGGGTGTGGATCGCTTCTTCGAAGGCCTGGCGCAGGATGTACTGGCGGCACTCCGGGTTGGTGATCAGGCGGTACACGGCCAGGGCCAGGTTGTTGGCGACCAGGGAGTCGGCGGTGCTGAAGAAGCCCAGGTTGCGCATGACGATGCGGCGTTCGTCGTCGGTCAGGCCTTCCGGATTTTTCCAGAGGGCGATGTCGGCGTTCATGTTGACTTCTTGCGGCATCCAGTGGTTTGCGCAGCCGTCCAGGTACTTCTGCCAGGCCCAGTCGTACTTGAAGGGTACGAGTTGGTTGAGGTCGGCGCGGCAGTTGATCATGCGCTTCTCGTCGACGGCGACGCGGGCGGCGGAGCCTTCGAGCTCGGCCAGGCCTTCGGCGATGTCGAGTTTGTTCAGGGCGGCCTTGGCGCGGGCTACGGCGGCGGAGTCGCTGGCGTGGGCGGCGCGGGCTTCCTGGGCGGCGGCACCGCCGGCGCTGTCGAGTTTGTCCATGGCAGCTTCGCTGGCGTGGCCGGCGTTTGCGCCTTTGGCGGGTTCGGCTGCGTCTTCTTTGTCGAATTCGTCCCAGCTCAGCATGGGGGAGGCTCCTGCTCGAGGCCGCTCGTGGCGGCTGATGAATTTGGAAATCTGATTGCCGGAGTTGCGTGGTGCAACCTGGCGTTACGTGCTTGTTGCGGCGCCGGGTCCAGGCTTTTTCAGCGTGGTGCCACAGCGGGGGCTATCAACGATCCGGTCGGAACGCGCTGAGGGACTCGCTTCGCGGTCGGGCTTCGGTCGATGGACTCGTGCCGGCTTCGATGTCGCGATGGGTCATGTCTCAGGTCCTTGAAGTGGGCGGCGATTATAGGGTTTTTTGCTTGCTCGTGTTCACGTGCGGACACAAAAAATCGGTCGAAACTCGTATTTCTCAGGACTTTTGCGTCCACTGCCGGTATGTAGGCAGTAACAGCCGCAACCCCTCGAAAATCGCCTATGTGGTGGTTTTCGTAAGAAGTGGACACAGGATATAGGCTTGAGTTCGGCTTGGAAACCCGACTGGCTGTTCAGAAAATAGCCAGATTTCCCCATGGGTGGGCTCAAGTCCTTGCCCTGCCTGCCTTCCGCGAAATGCAACCCTTCAGGATTTTTTTGTGGTTCTGTGAAGGAGTCGATGAGCGGCAGGGAGGCGAGTGCGACGGGGTTTGTTCACCGTTCATTCGCCTGTTCCAGGCTTGACCGTTATTTACGGGCAGTGATCACCGCCCGCATCGGCGCGGGCAGGCCTTCGACGGTTTTGCTGTGGTCGTCCGGATCGAGGAAGTCACTCAGTGACTGGAACTTCATCCATTCGGTGCCGCGCTGCTCGGCGACCGTGGTGATGCTCACGTCCACGCATTTCACGTCACTGAAGCCGGCGCGGCGCAGCCACAGTTCCAGGGCGGGCACGGAGGGGAGGAACCAGACGTTGCGCATCTGCGCGTAGCGGTCTTCGGGCACCAGGACCTGATGCACGTCGCCGGGGACGACCAGGGTTTCCAGGACCAGTTCGCCGCCTTTGACCAGGCAGTCCTTGAGCGCCAGCAGGTGCTCGATGGGAGAGCGGCGGTGGTAGAACACACCCATGGAAAACACCGTGTCGAAACCCTCGAGGCCAGCAGGCAGGTCTTCCAGGGCGAAGGGCAGGTGCCAGGCGGGCAGGTCGGGCAGGTAACGCTGCACCGCCTGGAACTGGCAGAAGAACAGCCAGTTGGGGTCGACGCCGATGACGCTGTCGGCACCGGCACCGAGCATGCGCCATTGGTAGTAGCCGTTGCCGCAGCCGACGTCGAGGACCCGTTTGCCGCGCAGGTCGAGGTGGGGGGCAACGCGCTCCCATTTCCAGTCCGAGCGCCATTCGGTGTCGACGTGGACGCCGAACAGGTCGAACGGGCCTTTGCGCCAGGGTGACAGGCCCATCAGGGCGGCGCGCATCTGGTCGTGGGTGGCGGCGTTGTCTGCGCAGTCCAGGCGCAAGCCGTTGACTAGGTCGATGTCGCAGGCGGTGACCGGGGGCAGGGCATCGAGGGCGCTCTGCCAGCGTTGCAGGTCGCCGTGACCTTTTTCCATCTTGGTGTCGAGCTGGGCTTGCAGGCCATTGGCCCAGGTGGCCAGCGGGGTGTTGGCCAGGCGGCGGACGAGCGGGGACAGGTCAATCATGGCAGGGCGATCATCGAGGCGAAGTTGAGGCATTGAAACCAGGGCACGACCTTGCTGAAGCCTGCGGCAAACAGGCGATCGCGGTTTTCTTCGAGGCTGTCGGGTTTCATGACGTTTTCGATGGCGCTGCGTTTCTGCGCTATTTCCAGGTCGCTGTAGCCGTTGGCGCGTTTGAAGGCGATGTGCAGGTCGGTGAGCAGGTCGTGTTGTTGCTCGTCTTCGAAGCGCAGCTTTTCCGAAAGGATCAGGGCGCCGCCGGGGACCAGCGCTTTGTGAATGCGGGTGAGCAGTTCCAGACGCTGGTCCGGGGGGATGAACTGCAGGGTGAAGTTGAGCGCGATGACCGAGGCGGGTTTGAAGTCCAGGGCGAGGATGTCGCCCTCGATGACGGTGACCGGCAGCAGCTCCTGAAACATGGAGTTCTGCGCGTTGAGGTATTCACGGCAGCGCTCGACCATGGCCTGGGAGTTGTCGATGGCGATCACCTGGCAGCCTTCGGTGCGCACGTGCCGGCGCAGGGCCTGGGTGACGGCGCCCAGCGAGCTGCCCAGGTCGTAGAGGGTGGTGTTGGGCTGGGCGAATTGCGCCGCGAGCACGCCGAGGTTTTCCACGATGGTGGGGTAACCGGGCACCGAGCGTTTGATCATGTCCGGGAACACGCGCACCACGTCTTCGTTGAAGGCGAAGTCGGGAACCTGGCTCAGGGGCTGGGCGAATAGGCGGTCGGGCTCTTTGCTCACGGGGCGATCCAGGCGGGTTGCGGGAAAACGGGGCGGCATTTTAGCGGATGTGGGGCGGGGGTGCATTTTTTGTGGGGTGCGGTGTGGTTTTTTGCGCCCTGAGGGGATCCGTAGGAGCGGTCATCGGCCGCGAAGGAATATCGCGGGGTGAAAGCGGTACCGAGGTGGCTCGTTCGCGGCCGATGACCGCTCCTACAGGCTAGTTGACGGTGATGTCGCAGCTGAAGGTTTCAGCGGGCGGGACCTCGGGGGCCCAGGGTTGTTGCAGTACCAGCATCAGGTGGCCATCGCCTGGCGCGCGTGCTTGGAAGCGCCAGGTGGATTGCCCGGCGGCACCGACCACGCCGGTTTCCCGAGCGCTGCTGTAGACCTCCGGGCCCAGGCTGCGCAGGACGCTGGCACCGGGGTTCTGTACCAGCCAGCGGTAGCCGGTGCTCGGGTTGGTGGGCAATTGCAGGGTGATGGTCTGGCCGACGCTGAGGGCAACCGGGCACTGGCTCTGGTCTTCCAGTTCGATGTTATGCCGTGGTTGCTGGGCACAGGCCGTGAGCAAGGTGAGGCTGGCGGGCAGTATCAGGCGGACGACGGACATGGTGGCTCCGAACGGACGAGGATGGGGCAAGCATAACCCAGTTCATCGAATGTGCAGGCGTCAGGCACCCGAGCCGTGTTTGAGAAGAGTGTGGTGTGTTCGGTGGATCGGTGGTGGACCCGGATGCGGCTCGCGCCGCTGCTACAGGGGATTGTGGTGTTTGGAGGCGTAGCCACCGCGCGCGCCGCGTCAGGACGCGAGGGGTGTGGCGGATGAGGCCGTTGTAGCAGCGGCGCGAGCCGCGTCGGCGGTAGATAAAGTAGGTTTGAAGGGACGCGATGCCCCCTGACGCGGCTTGCGCCGCTGCTACAGGGGGTGGATGGGTTAGAAGAGAATCTTGGCGACGTCGGCAAAACGTTTGGCGAAGTGCACGGTGATGCCCTGCTTTAGGTAATCCGGCAGCTCTTCGAAGTTGCCTCGGTTGGGCTCGGGAAGAATCAATTCCATGATCTTCTGGCGCCGTGCGGCGATGACTTTTTCGCGCACGCCGCCAATTGGCAGGACGTGCCCGGTCAAGGTCAGTTCGCCGGTCATGGCCACGCCTTTCTTCGGCGCCTGATCGCGGGCCAGGGACAGCAGGGCGCTGGCCATGGTCACCCCCGCGCTTGGACCGTCCTTGGGCGTGGCGCCTTCGGGCACGTGCAGATGCACGAAGGCTTCGTCGAAGAACTTGGAATCGGCGCCGAACTGCGCAAGGTTGGAGCTGATGTAGCTGTAGGCGATTTCCGCCGACTCCTTCATCACCTCGCCCAGTTGCCCGGTGAGCTTGAAACCGCGGTTCAGGGTATGGATGCGCGTCGCCTCGATCGGCAAGGTCGCGCCACCCATGCTGGTCCAGGCCAACCCGGTAATCACGCCTTTGCCCGACAGCACCTGCTCGCTGCGGAATACCGGCATCCCCAGAGAGGCTTCAAGGTCCTTGGGCACCAGTTTGATCGGCACATCGGGTTTGTCGATCAACTGCACGACTGCCTTGCGCACCAGTTTGCCCAGCTGTTTCTCCAACTGGCGCACGCCGGCCTCGCGGGCATAGCCCTCGATGACGGTGCGCAGCGCGCTGTCGCTGATGGTCAGGCGATTCTTGTCGACACCGGCCTTGGCCAACTGCTTGGGCCACAGGTGACGCTTGGCGATCGCCATTTTCTCTTCGGTGATGTAGCCGGACAGGCGGATCACTTCCATGCGGTCGAGCAGCGGGCCGGGGATGGAATCCAGGGTGTTGGCAGTGCACACGAAGAGCACCTTGGACAGGTCCAGGCGCAGATCCAGGTAGTGGTCGAGGAAGTCGACGTTCTGCTCCGGGTCCAGGGTTTCCAGCAGTGCCGACGCCGGGTCGCCCTGGAAGCTCTGGCCCATCTTGTCGATTTCGTCGAGCATGATCACCGGGTTCATCACCTCGACGTCCTTGAGCGCCTGCACCAGCTTGCCCGGCTGGGCACCGATATAGGTGCGGCGGTGGCCCTTGATTTCGGCCTCGTCGCGCATGCCGCCGACGCTGAAGCGATAGAACGGTCGGCCCAGGGACTCGGCGATGGACTTGCCGACGCTGGTCTTGCCCACGCCCGGCGGACCGACCAGCAGCACGATGGAACCGCTGATTTCGCCTTTGTAGGCGCCCACGGCAAGGAATTCGATGATGCGCGTCTTGATGTCATCCAGACCGGCGTGGTGCTGGTCGAGCACCTTGCGTGCATGCTTGAGGTCCAGCTTGTCCTTGCCGTAGACACCCCAAGGCAGGGCTGTGGCCCAGTCCAGATAGTTGCGTGTGACGGCGTACTCGGGCGAACCGGTTTCCAGAATCGACAGTTTCTGCATTTCCTCGTCGATGCGCTTCTGCGCCGCGGGCGGCAGGGTCTTGTCCTGCAGGCGCTGCTGGAACTGCTCGACGTCGGCACTGCGATCGTCCTTGGTCAGGCCCAGCTCCTGCTGGATGACCTTGAGCTGTTCCTTGAGGAAGAACTCGCGCTGGTGCTCGCCGATCTTCTTGTTCACCTCGGCGGAGATTTCTTTCTGCAGCCGCGCGACTTCGACCTCCTTGCGCAGCATCGGCAGGACTTTTTCCATGCGTCGCAGCATCGGCACGCAGTCGAGCACGCCTTGCAGCTCGTTGCCCGTGGCCGAGGTGAGCGCGGCGGCGAAGTCGGTCAGCGGCGAGGGATCGTTGGGGCTGAAGCGGTTGAGGTAGTTCTTCAGCTCTTCGCTGTACAGCGGGTTGAGCGGCAGCAGCTCCTTGATGGCGTTGATCAGCGCCATGCCGTAGGCCTTGACCTCGTCGGTGGGTTCGATGGGCTGCTGCGGGTATTCGACTTCCACCAGATAGGGCGGGCGGTGATGCTTGAGCCAGGTGCGGATGCGCACGCGCGACAGACCTTGCGCGACGAACTGCAGCTTGCCGTTTTCGCGGCTGGCGTGGTGGATCTTCACCAGGGTGCCGTACAGCGGCAGGCTGGAGGTATCGAAATGGCGGTGGTCGTCGGGCGGGGTGTCCATGAAGAACAGCGCCAGCGAGTGGTGTTCGGTGTTGGCGACCAGGTCGAGGGTTTCCGCCCACGGTTCTTCGTTGACGATGACCGGCAGCACCTGCGCGGGGAAGAACGGACGGTTGTGGATCGGGATGACGTAGACCTTGTCCGGCAGGTTCTGCCCAGGCAGGGCCAGTTCGGTGCTGGAATGGGTCGAGTGCTCGATGTGCTCGTTGTCCAGATGTTCGGAGGGATTCTCGTTGGATTCCTGCTGGTCGCTCATGGGGCACCTGCGTCAATGACTATGCTGCTTAGATGGGGCGGGGGGCGACTGGTTTCAATGGCGGCACTGAAGCTTTGCGGCAGGCGGCCGATAAGGGTTGTAACCGGGCTTGTAACCGGCGCAGGCCGAACGCGACGGCAGGCAACATTTCCATTGGTCAGGTAGATTTCATGCTCAGGTTAGGCGCCTTGCTCAGCGGTTTGGTCTTCAGTACCTGGGTCGGCGCTGCCTCATTCGAGGCACGGATCGTTCAGGCCGATGGCGCGCCCCTGGCCGACGCGGTGCTCAGCCTGTCCGGTGGCCCGGCTGCCGTGGGCTCCAGAAAGGCCACGGCGATCATGGACCAACGTGCGCAGAAGTATCTGCCGCACGTGTTGGCGGTGGCCACGGGCACGTCGGTGTCGTTCCCCAACAACGACAACATCCGCCATCAGGTGTATTCCTTTTCACCGGCCAAGCGCTTCGAACTGCGTCTGTACGAAGGCACGCCGAGTCAGCCGGAGTTGTTCGACAAGCCGGGCGTCGTGGTGCTGGGCTGCAACATTCACGACTGGATGCTGGGCTATGTCTACGTGACCGATGATCCCTGGTTCGCCGTCAGTGATGAACAAGGGCGCGTGCGTTTCGATCAATTGCCTGCGGGCCACTACCAAGTGAGTCTGTGGCATCCGCGCAGTGCAGATGTACACGTGCAGCAGACAGGAAAACTGGACATGACGACGACGGACATGACGCAGCGCTACACCCTGACGGTCGAAGCGACGGCGGACGACGCGGTGCAGGAACCGGCGACCAGCCCATTCAGTGAGGCATTCAAAAAGGCTGCCGGTGAAGCTGCGCACTAGTTTCCAGGCGCGTATCGCCTGCGTCCTGATCCTGCTGCTGTTGGTAGTGGTCGGGGCGTTGACCGTGGCCGTCAAAGTGGCCACCAATGACGCCGTGCGTGCCCAGGCCCGCGATCAGCTGCAGGTGGGCACGCGGGTGTTCGAGCGGTTGCTGGACATGCGCGGGCGTCGTTTGCGCGACGGCGTACAGTTGCTGGCGGCGGACTTCGGTTTCCGCGATGCGGTGTCCAGCGGCGATTCGGCTACCATCCGTTCGGCCCTGCAGAACCAGGGTGCACGTATCGGTGCCACCGACATGTTTGTGCTGGGCATGGACGGCCGGGTCCTGGCCAGTACGGTCGATCAGGTCCCCACCGGCAGCGTGTTTCGCTACGACACGGCGCTGCGCGAACTGCGCCGCAGCAATCAATCGGTACTGTTCGTGCCGTTGCAGGGGTTGCCACATCTGCTGGTCGAGGCGCCGGTGCTGGCGCCGTTGCCGATCGCGCGCGTGGTGATGGGCTTCAGCATGGACGTGGCCCTCGCCCGGGAGCTGAATTCCCTGACCAACCTGCAGGTGTCTTTTCTCAGCAGCGAGGCGGGCAGGGCCGGCGAGCTGGTCAGCACCCAGCCGGCAGAGCTGGCCGCCAGCATCGCCCAGTGGATGCAGATCAATGAATCGGCGGCGCAACGCATTTCCCTGTCCGAACACGAGGAGCGCACCTACCTCAGCCAGCCGTTGCTGCTGGCCAGCAGCGGCGGTGCCGAGGGCGGGCGGGTGATGGCGCTGCTGCAGAGTCCGCTGGACGAAGCCATGCGCCCGTTCATGGCGCTGGACCGCAATATCTTCGGCATCGCCCTGGCGGCACTGCTGGCCTCGCTGGTGGGCGCGCTGCTGCTGGCACGCAGTGTCTCGCTGCCGCTGCAAAGCCTGGCTCGGGCGGCGGGGCGCATCGGCCATGGTGACTACCAGACCGACGTGCCGCTGGACCGTACCGACGAGCTGGGCGTGCTGGCCCAGGCCATCGGCCGCATGCAGGCCGGGATTGCCGAGCGCGAGCAGCGACTGGCGCACAACGCCCTGCACGACGCCCTGACCGGACTGCCCAATCGCGCATTGGCCATGGAGCGGCTGGGCAGCGCGATTGCCGCCGACCGCCCGATCGCGCTGCTGTCCGTCGGTATCGACAACCTGCGTGAGCTCAGCGAAAGCGGCGGCCCGACCTTCGTCGACAAGCTGCTCCAGCAAGTCGCGCAGACCCTGCTGGAACTGGTACGGCCCGGCGACACGGTGGCACACCTGATCACCGACGAATTTCTCCTGCTGCTGGAAAACGTCGATAGCGACAGCGCCGTGGCGGTGGCCGACAAACTGCAACAGGTGTTGTTGCAGCCCCACCGTTTCGGCGGGCACGACGTGGCGATCGACTGCCGTATCGGCATCGCCGCCTTCCCCGCCGACGGCTTGAGCGCCGAGGAATTGCTTGCGCGCTCGGCCATTGCCATGCGCGACGCTGCCGACATGCCGGGGCGCCTGCAGGTGTATCAGCACGGCCGGGATCTGGCGCACCAGCGCCAGGTGCGCCTGATTCGGGACCTGCGCCGCGCGGCGGCGAATAACGAGTTGTCCTTGCACTACCAGCCCAAGCTGGACCTGCGCGACAAGCAGGTCCGTCAGGCCGAAGCCTTGCTGCGCTGGCAACATCCGCAACTGGGCAACGTCTCGCCCGGCGAGTTCATTGAACTGGCCGAGCGCACCGGCAGTATCCAGACCCTGACCCGCTGGGTCATCGAGGAAGGCATTCGGCAGTTGAGCGAGTGGAACGCCCGCGGCCTGGTCGTGCAGCTGTCGCTGAACATTTCCGCGGACGACCTGCTCGGAGCCGATCTGCACGAGCGTGTCCTGCGTCTGCTCGATCTGTACGGCATAGCGGCCGAGCAGTTGATCTTCGAGATCACTGAAAGCGCAATCATGCGTGAGCCGGAAAAAGCCTTGAAGGTGCTCAACAGTCTGCGCGACAGCGGTATCAGCCTGTCGGTCGACGATTTCGGCACCGGCTATTCGTCATTGGCCCACCTCAAGCGCTTGCCGGTGCAGGAGCTGAAGATCGACCAGTCGTTCGTGCGTAACCTGGATGAGACCAGCGAGGATGCGGTGATTGTGCGGTCCACCATCGAGATGAGCCATAACCTGGGCCTCAAGGTCGTGGCCGAGGGCGTGGAATACGAACACAGCCTGCGCCTGCTGGAGCGTTGGAACTGCGATACCGCCCAAGGCTATCTGATCAGCCGACCTTTGACTGCGGCTGCCTTCGAAGCCTGGATGCAGCCTCCTTTGCCCACCTCGACTGCCGTTGTTCACTGAGGTCATGATGCGAAAAGCTCTGTTGTTGTGCTCGCTGGCCCTGTGTTGGCAGCCTTCTCTTCATGCCAGTGAAGGCCGCCTGCTGGCGACCGGCGGTGCCAGCAGTATCGACGGGGCTGCGGGCGGCGGCATCACGCCTTGGGCGGTGCTGTCCGGTTACGGCGAAGAAGGCGAGTGGGGCGCAACGGCGTTCGCCACGCGCGTGGACCTGCCCGATTATCGGCTGGACGTGGCCGGCATGGCCGCCAGCTACGGGAATCGCATCGAATTTTCCTATGCCCGGCAACGCTTCGACCTGGGCTCGCTGGTGCACAAGCTGGGGCTTCCCGAAGACAGCCTCAGTCAGGATGTGTTTGGCGTGAAGGTGCGCTTGTTCGGCGATCTGATCTACGACCAGCTGCCGCAAGTGGCGCTGGGTCTGGCGTACAAGCGGCAGAAGGATTTTCTCATCCCCAGTCTGGTCGGCGCGCAGCGTGACGAAGATGTCGAGGGCTACCTGACGGCCAGTCGCCTGTTCATGGGCGCGGCGTTCGGCTACAACCTGCTGATCAACGGCGGGGTGCGCTACAGCCGCGCCAATGAACTGGGCCTGCTGGGTTTTGGTGGCGACCGGCGTGACAGCCGCAGCCTGTTGAAAGAGGGGGCGGTGGCCGTGCTGTTCAACCCGCGCTGGGCACTGGGTGTGGAGTACCGGGAGAAGCCGGACAACCTGTCGTTCGCCGGCGAAAGCGATTGGGCGGATGTGTTCCTGGGGTATTTCCCCAACAAGCATCTGGCGATCGTGCTGGCCTATGCGCGGCTGGGTGAAATCGCCACGCTGGATAACCAGAACGGTACCTACCTGTCCGTGCAGGGGAGTTTCTGAGATGCGCCTTCATGTGCTGGGCATGGCCCTGTTGCTGGGTGCTTGCGCGGGCCAACAGCAGCCAGCGCGTGACGACAGCCTGTACCAGGCACTCGGCGGCAAGTCGGGGATCAGCCGGATCGTGGAGGGAATGTTGCTGAACGTGGCCCGGGACGAGCGGATCGTCGCGCACTTTCGCAACGTGAACATCGAGTTGTTGCGTCGGCAATTGATCGACAGGTTCTGCGTCGAGGCAGGTGGGCCGTGCACTTACACCGGCGATGACATGGCCGAGGCGCACAAGGGGCAGAACATCAGCCGCAGTGAGTTCAATGCGCTGGTGGAGGATCTGATCAAGGCCATGGAAGCGCAGGGAGTTCCGGTGCCGGCGCAGAATCGGCTGCTGGCCAGGCTGGCGGCGCAGCGGGGGGAGGTGATTGAGAAGTAAGGGGTGTCAGTGAAGCCCTATTCGGGGCCCTATTCGCCGCCTAACGCGCAAGCCCGCTCCCACAGGTTTTGCTTCATACCCAGCTATGTGGGAGCGGGCTCTGCCCGCGAATAGGCCTCCACTGACCCCCCTCAAAAAAAACGGCTCCCGAAGGAGCCGTCTTACGTTACGCCAGCATTACTTGCTTTCAGGCAATGCGAACGCCATCACGTAGTCACCCTGCTTGGTGCCCAGCGAGCCATGCCCGCCGGCAACCACCACCACATACTGACGACCGTCCTTGCCGGTGTAGGTCATCGGGGTGGTCTGCGCGCCCGCTGGCAGGCGGCCTTCCCACAGTTGCTTGCCGTCACGGATGTCATAGGCACGCAGGTACTGGTCAAGCGTACCGCTCAGGAACGACAGGCCGCTGGCGGTGGTGAACGTACCACCCAGGCTTGGCACGCCCATGGTCAACGGGATCGGCACAGGCGAGCTGTCGCGCACGGTACCGTTCTTGTGTTTCCAGATGGTCTGGTGCGTGGTCAGGTCGACCGCAGCGACGTAACCCCAGGCCGGAGCCTGGCACGGCAGGCCCATCGGCGACAGCAGCGCTTCCAGGATCACGCCATAAGGTGCGCCCTTGTTCGGCTGCACGCCTTCGGTTTCGCTCTTGCGACCTGGGCCGCCGGCCACTTCTGCAGCAGGCACCAACTTGGAGCGGAAAGCCATGTAGCTTGGGTTGACGAAGGCCACCTGGCGTACCGGGTCGACCGACAGGCCACCCCAGTCGAACACGCCGAAGTTGCCGGGGTAAACCAGAGTGCCCTGCAGCGAAGGTGGTGTGAACGGACCTTCATAGCGCAGCGACTTGAAGTCGATCCGGCACAGCATCTGGTCGAACGGCGTCACGCCCCACATGTCGCGCTCTTGCATCACTGGCGGCATGAAGTTGAGGTCGGACTTTGGTTGGGTCGGCGAGGTGCGGTCGCCTTCCACTGCGCCCTGTGGCACCGGGACTTCGTGGATCGGCACGATCGGCTCGCCGGTCAGGCGGTTCAGCACGTAGATGCTGCCCTGCTTGGTCGAGGCCAGCACGGCAGGCTTCACGCCATTGGCGGTCTTGAGGTCCATCAAGGTCGGCTGGCCGCCGACGTCCATGTCCCACAGGTCGTGGTGGGTGAACTGGTAGGTCCACTTCACATGGCCGGTGTCGATGTCCAGCGCGGTCAGGCCAGCGCTGTATTTTTCCGACTCGGGGGTACGGTTGCCGCCCCACTGGTCAGGCATCTGGTTGCCCATGGGCAGGTACAGCATGCCGTTCTTTTCGTCGACGCTGAACATGGACCACATGTTCGGCGAGTTGCGGGTGTAGGTCTGGCCAGGGGCAATCGGCGTGGTGTCGTCGGGGTTGCCGCTGTCCCAGTTCCATACCAGGTGACCGTCGTGCACGTCGTAGGCGCGGATCACGCCCGAAGGCTCGTCCACCGACACGTTGTCGGTCACGTGACCGCCGATCACGACCAAGTTCTTGGTCACGGCCGGTGGCGAAGTGGAGTAGTAGCCACCAGCGGCGAACTCGCCGATGTTGGCTCGCAGATCGACCTGGCCTTTGTCACCGAAGTCTTCGCACATCTTGCCGGTGTCGGCGTTCAGGGCGATCAGACGGGTGTCGGCGGTCGGCACGAAAATGCGTTTCGGGCAGGCAGTCGGCGCAGCGGCAGGTGCGCTGGCGTCGGTGACCGGGCTGGCGGCAGCGTAGGCTGCGTCATCGTGATACGACACGCCACGGCAGGTCATGTGCGCCCAGCCCTTGAAGTTCGGCGCGTTCTGCGTGCTGATCTTCGGATCGAAACGCCAGATTTCCTTGCCGGTGTCCGGGTCCAGGGCGATGACCTGGCTGTGCGGCGTGCACACGTACAGCATGCCGTTGACCTTGAGCGGAGTGTTCTCCGCAGTGGTCTCGCCCGGATCGTTCGGGCCGGGGATGTCGCCGGTGCGGTAGGTCCAGGCCGGGGTCAGCTTGCTGACGTTGTCCGGGGTGATCTGCGCCAGGGGCGAGTAACGGTCACCGTGGGCACTGCGGCCATAGGAGTTCCAGTCGCCGTCCGGCATGGCCGGTGCGGTGTTCGGCATGTTGGCGGTTTCACGGTCCAGCTCGCCCTTGATTTCACCAGGGTTGGTGAACTGGCTGGCCAGTGCGCAGAGACCGGCCAGCACCACGGCGATGCTCAACGCAGCCGTAGCCTTGGGTGCAGGCTGGCGCAGCAGTGGCTTGCGGAACCAGGGCAGCAGCAGGACCACGCCCAGGGCAAACCACAAGGCCAGGCGTGGCACCAGTTGCCACCAGTCCAGACCCACTTCATACAGCGACCAGATAGTGCTGGCGAACAGTACCGCTGCATACAGACCGATCGCCGAGCGACGGCCCTGAAGCAGCAACACGCCGGTGAAACCTACGCCGATACCGGCGATCAGGTAGTACAGCGAGCCACCCAGAGTGGCCAATTTGATACCGCCGGCCAGCAAGGCCAGGCCCATCAGCAGCATTACGATACCCAAGATATTGGGCAGTAGACGCGACCGACGCGGTGCACCGTCAGTGCTCATAGTGAAGAATCTCCATTGTGTTCGTGTGGTTTTTTAATATTCAAATGTCAAGTTTTGATTGTTTACAGATATTGCGAGTCACGTTTAGTTTCAGAATGACGCTTGAATCTTCAGTCCGCCGATCAGTGCATCGTCGATGTGACTGACACCGCCCGGATGACGGATGTATTGCAGGTTCGGTCGCAGCACCAGCCAGTTGGTCATGTGGACCCCGTAATAGAGCTCGGCGCTGTACTCGGTGTCCTGGATCGGCAGGTAGGCGGCATTGTTGTAGTCGCTGACTGCAAGCGTGCGGTTGTGCCACTCGGCGTTCTTGCGATAGGCCGGATTGACATGAACGCGGGCCACGGCAAAACCGATGTCATCGCGAGCTCGGGCATCGAACAGGCCTTTGTAGACGATGCCGCCTTGCACGTAATTGTCGATGGCGTTGGTTTTCTTGTCGTGCACGGTGGCATTGGCGAACACGCTCAGGCCGCGCGAGTTGTCGCTGGCGACGCTGGTCAACTGCTGCTGAGCGCCCAGCCAGAAACCGTGGCGGCTGGATGCGCTGCGGTAGTCCTGGCCAGTGATCGCGGCAGGCTGACCGCTGCGGTCCTTGTAGACGTCGTCCGCGTCTGCCGTGCTGTAGTAGTAACCGGCGCGGTACTCGCCCGGCAGCCCGGCGAGGGTCGGCTTCCAGATCAACTCGACCGGCAGCATGGCGCCTTCGGTACCGCTGCCGCTGAGTTTGAAGCCGTTGTCGTTTTCCAGGTTCGAAGGGTTTTGCTCGAAGATGCCGACCTGGGCGTACAGCTCGGGCGTGATGTTGTATTTGACGCGCAACGCCCATTGGCTCACCGGCCAGTTGTACCAGACACTGCCCACCCAATTGCCGACCTGCGAGCCACAGAACGCCAGGTTCTGGAAGTCGCACGGGAAGCTGTTGAACTCTTCACCTTCACCGAAGCGACCGGCCTTGATGTCCAGGCGCTGGTCGAAGAACTTCTGCTGGTACCACAGTTGGGTAATGCGCGTGATGTTGCCACGCCCCCAGACTTCCTGAGCCGAAGTGAACCCGCCGACACGCGGATCGTTGATCCGGTCATTGCTGATGTTGTCGCCGTTGCGGTCGGTCAACGTGAGCTGAAACTCGGCGTCGTGCCAGCCGAGGATCTTCGCCAGGTCCATGTGTACGCCCAGCGCGAACTGGTCGCTGTAGCGTGTGGCGTGGTCATGGTCATAGCCGCCGTGCAGGTTGCTGCCGACTTCGCCGGTGTAGTCGAGCTTGAAGTCGTAACCTTTGGCGGACAGGTCGCCGCGGGTGCCGTTCCAATCGCCGAACATGAAGGGTGACTGGGTATCGAACGCGGGCGTGGCCAAGGCGTCCGGGGCGGCGCTCAGGGTACTCATGGCCATTAAAGCGGTGAACGGCAAAAACGCCCGAGGGCGTGAAAGGGCAGTTGAAGGCATTGGAAAAGAGTTCTTCTGGTAAGTCCGAAGCTGTTCGAGAAGCGCTTCGTTATTTTTCGAAAGTTAAACGTTTCAGTTTGTTGCGGCGGGAGGATATAGATCGAGCACGCGGTTTTAAAGCCGGGTTTGGAAGAGGGTTAGTTGCCGAAACTGCAACAGTGTGACGCTCTGCCGCAGGGCCTGGGCCATGCGGCGTTGGAATCGATCCGCTGCAGTCGGCCGGAAATGGGCACGACGGCAGCGGCGTGTAAAGCGGTCAAAAGGTCGTACGCAGTCCCACTTGCACACTGCGGCCCTGGGCCGGCGCGATGTCGCGCAGGATCGAGCTGGCGTAGCGCACGGTCTGGTCAGTGAGATTCTCGCCCTTGACGAACGCCAGCCACTGGCTGCCCCCGATGTCGAAGCGATAACCAGCGCTGGCACCCAAGGTGGTGTATCCGCGGGTGGTACTTTCGTTATCCGGCACCTTGTGCTGCGCGCTGGCGTGTTCGACGTCCAGCCGCGCCTGCCAGCGATCCTTTTCCCATAGCAGCCCGCTGTTCAAGCGAAGCGGGGCGATACGTGGCAAGTCTTCGCCGGTGTCCAGGTTCTTCGCACGGGTGTAATCGCCCGACAGCTCCAACGCCCAGTTGCCGTAGGCATTTTGTGCCAAGGTCCAGCGATCCTGTGCCTCGATGCCGCTGAAACGTGCCCGCACGCCGGAATAGGTGTACTCAGGAATGCCGTCGACGTCTTCTTCACCTTCATCGTCAAGCGTGCGGCCGGTGCCCAGCAGTCCGATGTAGTTGGAGAAATGGCTATAAAACACGCCCACGCTGCCTTTGTGGGTACCGTTGTCGAAACGCAGCGCCAGATCGCTCGACACGGCCTTCTCCTTGCTCAGCCCAGCATCACCTACCTCGTAGGTGCCAGTGGCCACATGCGCGCCGTTGGCATACAGCTCATAGAAGGTCGGAGCCCGTTCGGTGTAGCCCAAGGTCGCGGCCAGCGACCAGACGGGCGTCAGGGTGTACACCGCGCCTGCCGAAAGGCTCCCGGCAGTGAAGCTGCTGGCATTGTCTGCTGCCAGGAAGCGCTGGTTCCCGGCAGCGTCCGGTTCGACCCGGGTATGCTCCAGGCGACCGCCCAGGCTCAGTTTCAAACGCTCGGTGGCCTGCCAGTCTTCCAGCACGAACAGCGCCAGGGCGTCAGTGTCGGTCTTGGGCACGAACGCTTCTTCGCCCAGCGCCTGGAACTGGCTGCGGTTGACCTGAGCGCCGATCACCCCTTCCAGTGGACCGATTGGCCGGTGGCGGGCTTCGATCCTGGCTTCGTAACCCTCGTTCTTGAACGTGGTACCGACTTCACCGCCTTCGATCTCGCGGTGTTCGTAGTCGGTATAGCCGGCATTCAGTTTCACCGAACTGATCGGTCCTTCCAGGTCGCGGATTTCCGAAGCGAAGGCGTAGTGATCCTGCTGCATGCGGATGCGCACGTCCTCTTCCGCCGGTGAGCCGTAATTGGAGTCGTAATTGCTGTAGGAAAGCCCGGCATAACCGTGGTCCCAGGTGTAGGAACCGCCCACTGCTCCGCCGTCCTGACGTCCATCACTGTTGTCGAGCCGGTGCTTGCCACCGTTCTCGTCGGTGTCTTCGCTGGCGCGTTGACGGCTGCTATGGGCGTAGCCAGGAATGCGCAGGTCGTTGAATTCACGTGCGCTGGCGTCCAGGTGCAGAGCGAAGGTACCGTTGCCGGCCTCCAGCTTGCCAGCGCTGCTACGGGTTGTGTCGGCTCCGCCGTAGCGCAGTTCACCGGCACCTTGGATGCCTTCGATCGCCTCGGTTGGAATGCGGTTATCGAAGCTGTTGACGACTCCGCCAATGGCATTGCCGCCATACAGCAGAGCGGCCGGGCCACGAACGATCTCGATGCGGTCGGTATTGACGGGGTCCAGGGGGACCGCATGGTCATACGACAGCGACGAGGCATCGAGCGCGCCGACCCCGTTGCGCAGAATGCGAATGCGGTCGCCATCCAGCCCGCGAATGATTGGACGGCTCGCACCGGGGCCGAAGTAGGAAGACGACACGCCTGGCTGGTTGTTCAGTGTTTCGCCCAGGCTGCCTTTCTGTGCCAGCGTCAGGCGATCGCCTTCCAGCACGGTGGTGGGCGAAGCCAATTGCGCGTTGCCCAACGGATTGGCGGTGATGACTTGGGGTTGCAGATCCAGGGCATAGGCCGGTGAGGCGATGAGCAATGCGGCGGCCAGGGGCGTCAGCCCTTTGAAAGAGGGGCGGGTGGTGACGGCAAACATCTTCGAGTCCTTGAGGTGTTACAAAATGTTAGCGTTATAACATAACATTAATAATTGCATCCGCCAGCCTTTTTCCAGCAAAGGGGCGGGGCGCCCCTGCAATTAACGCTTCCCGACATCTTGCCCGTTGGTTAAGGTGCGCACCTTCTGCCCCGCCGTTCCTGGAGCCTGGCATGCATGAACCCACACACAACCCCCTGCACGGCGTGACGCTGGAGCAGATCCTCAATGCGCTGGTGGCGCATTACCAATGGGAAGGGTTGGCGCAGCGTGTCGACATCCGCTGCTTCAAGAGCGATCCGAGCATCAAGTCGAGCCTGACCTTCCTGCGCAAGACGCCTTGGGCGCGGGAAAAGGTCGAGCGGCTGTACGTGCAATTGCAGCGCGGCAAGCGTTGATCCGCGCCGAACGCCCTCTGGTCGCGCTCGCGGCGGCCGCTACCTGGTTCGCCCTGGCGTTGCAGTTGTACCTGGTGCTGTGGTCGCGCTGGCAGATCGAAGCGAGTCTGCTCGGGGGGCTGGTGCATTTCTTCAGCTTCTTCACCATCCTCACCAATACCGCAGTGGCCGGCGTGTTGACTGCCCACGTGTCGAGGGGCGACTCGCTGTGGCGTCGGCTCTGCCTGCGACCAGCGGTGAGCAGCGGGGTACTGGTCAGCATCGTGGTGGTGGGTGTCGCCTATAGCCTGTTGCTGCGCAACCTGTGGCAGCCCGAGGGCTGGCAATGGCTGGCCAACGAGTTGCTACACGATGTGCTGCCCGTGGCGTTCGTGGTGTATTGGGCGTGCTGTGTGCCGAAAGGCACGCTGCGCTTGCGGCACGTGGCGGCCTGGGCGATCTACCCTGTGGTCTACTTCGCCTACCTGTTGCTGCGTGGGCACAGCATCGGCGTGTATCCCTATCCGTTTCTGGACGTCTCGAAACTGGGCATGGGCCAGGTATGGCTGAACGCACTGGGAGTGCTGCTGGCCTTCATTGGCTGCTCCGCGCTGGTGCTGGTGATGGACCGCTGCTGGGGACGCGCAGGCGCGCGCTAGGCCCCCGCGCAAGTACCCCTGGCGACAGCCTCACTCGCTGTCGTCACCCTCATGACGCCAGTAGCCGGCGGCCTTGATCTGCTCCTCGCTCAACTTGTGGTCGTCCAGCAGCACGCGCCGCAACTTGCGTGACAGCCCAGCCTCGGTCGCGATCCAGCCATAGACCACGCCGTCGGGTAGGCGCAGGTCCTTGACGGTCTGCAGCAGGTCGCCTTGGTGCCGGTCGATCCAGATCACCTCGAAGGCCGCCGCGCTGTCGAACGACTGCTGCTCCTGAGCGTTCTCCACTTCGATGACCAAGAGCGCGCGGCGGTTGCCCGGCAGCTCTTCCAGGCGTCGGGCCATGGCCGGGATGGCGGTTTCGTCGCCGATCAACAGGTAGGCATCGAACACATCCGGTACGTGCATCGAACTGCGGGGGCCGCCGATGTGCAGGAATTGCCCTGGCTCGGCCTGGGCCGCCCAGGTGGCCGCGGGGCCGTCGCCATGCAGGACGAAGTCGATGTCCAGCTCGCCAGCCGCAAGGTCGATGCGCCGCGGGGTGTAGTCGCGCATCTCGGGCTTGGCGCCTTCGGGCGTGGGCGCACCGAGCACCATGGTGTCGAGCGCCGCCTGCTGCTCCGGGGTGGTGGCGAACATCAGCTTGATGTGGTCATCGCAGCCTTCGCTGACGAAACCGGCCAGCTCCGGACCGCCGAGGGTGATGCGCCGCATGCGCGGGGTCAGTTGCGCAACGCGCAGCACCTGCAGGCGGCGACGTTTGATCTCGTGCATGACGCGCTGAATACCGAACGGATTTTCTGCCTTCATTGCGAGGGGCTCCTGGGCCGATAGGGGGCTATCGATATAGCTTATTACGCGGCCACACGCGAGTCGATGAATTCGCGGTTCCGTTCAACGCGCCGCCTGCAAGGGCGCATGGCACTGTGTATGAGCCCCCGGCTGCAGGTAGGGCGTCAGGATCGGCGCCATGCCCTTGAGCACCTGCACCGGCAGCGCCGAGGTGAAGCGAAAGCCCTCGGCGGCCTTGCCCGGTACGAAGGCGGTCAGGGTGCCGAAATGGTTTTCGCCGATGAAGAACACGAAGGTCGCGGTACGGTTGATCGCCTTGGAGCTGATCACCCGGCCTCCGGCGCCGAAGCTTGCGATGCGGTTGTCACCGGTGCCGGTCTTGCCACCCATCACCAGCGCAGTGCCGTCATCGGTCTTGAAACTGCCGGATACGCGCCGCGCAGTGCCAGCGTCCACCACCTGCGACAGGGCTTCGCGCATGGCCGCCGCGACCTCGGCAGGCAGGACCCGCTTGCCCCGGTCCGGGTCACTGATCACCCGTGTGTCATAGGGGGTGTCGGCGGCGAAATGCAGGGTGTCGATGCGCACGGTGGGCAACTTGATGCCGTCGTTCTGAATGATGCCGATCAGCTCGGCCAACGCTGCAGGACGGTCACCCGAACTGCCGATGGCGGTTGCCAGCGAGGGCACCAGATGATCGAACGGATAGCCCACGCGCTGCCAGCGCTGGTGAATATCGGTAAAGGCTTCGATCTCCAGCATGGTGCGGATGCGGTTATCGCGGGCGCGCTTGTGGCGGCTGTTGAACAGCCAGCCGTAGACTTCCTGACGCTCGAACCGGCTGGCCGCACTCGCTTCGCCGAAAGTCGCCTCCGGGTGATTGAGCAGGTAGCCCAACAGCCACAGGTCCAGTGGATGGACTTTGGCGATATAGCCTTGGTCCGGCAGGTTGTAGCGGCCAGGGCCATAACTGACGTACATCTCGTTCAGGCGCTTGTCGGTGACGCTTTCGCTCTTGCTGTGCTCACGCACAAAGCGATCGAAGGGTGCCTGCGTCGCGTTGGGGTAGAGGTAGCGGTGCACGGCGGCCAGGCGCTGCGGGGTCGGGCGCATGCCGTCGAGAAAAGTTTCCAGGCGTTGCTCGGTGGTCTTGCGCTGGTACTTCTTCCAGAACCGCTTGAGGAATTCGGTGCCTTCGCGGTCGGCGAAGCGTGCCAGGTATTCCTGCCGACGCGGATCGTCATCGTCCTTGAGCAACTGGCCGCTATTGCCCGGCGCCGAGTAGGTGCTATAGCGCACCAGGTCGCGCATCAGGCGAATGAAGGGCAGGTTGATGGACTCCTGCAGCGCTTCCTTGAGCGTGGGAATGCGGCCGTTGTCCTCGCGGCGGAAGTTGCCGAAAGTATGAATCCCGCCGCCGGTGAAGAAGCTTTCGGCGGGGCTTGCCGAATACTTGCGCTCCAGGGCCGCGGCGAGCAGCGTCCGTGCGTCCATGCCCGGGTTCTGGATCAGGGTATCGAGCACCCAGCGCGACAGCCGATCGGCGTCCTCGATCTTCACCTGGCGCAGTTGCGCGGGCGTCTGCCCGGCATAGCGTTCATGCAGTTCGTGGATGATTTCCAGGTAAGTGGTCAGCACACGCATTTTGGCGGTCGAGCCCAGCTCCAGCTTGCTGCCTTCGTTGATGTCGAATGGCTGGTCGGTGTTGTCGGTCTGCACCCGTACGCGCGAGCCGTCAGCCGTGCGCTCGAAGAGGGTGAAGCTGTAGCTCACTTCACGGGTGCTCGCCGGGGTCAGCAGGCGCTCGCCGATCAGGCCGATCTGTTGGGCGAAGGCCGGGTCGGCGAGTTGGCGCAGGTAGTCGCTGGCCTGTTTCTGCAGGTCGGCATTGAGGGTCGTGGTGGCTGAAAGATCCAGGCGGTCGAGGTCGTACAGCGGCCGGTCGAGCATGGACGACAGGCGATTGCGCACCACGCTGATGCCCTTGTTCGACTCGTTGGGTTGCCAAGTCGGCTCCTGCACCCAGTCGCGGTAGATGACCTGACTGGCCAGCGCGGCGGCTGCCAGCGTCGGATCGACGATGCCGTTGGCGGCAAGCAGGCGAATGTGACTGTCGGTCAGCTCGGCGAGGTCGTCATGGCCCTTGTTGAGAAAGTACGACGGCCGACGCTGGGCGATCATCAGCGACAGCACCTGACGCAGGGCCAGGCCGCGCGCGGCCTCGCTGGCAGGGTCGGTGGTGGTGCTGGCAAGCGCGCGGTTGACCTGCTCGAAATCGGCGCCGTACCAGACGCGTAGGCCTTCGGCCATGCCATGTACCTCACCGTGGCCGGGCACCGCCGACAGCGGCACGCTGTTGAGGTAGTCGCGCACGATGCGTTGACGCGCTTCCAGCGTCTGCGGACCGCCTTGATAGGCCCTCACACTGGCCGAAATCATCTGACGGATCTTCTCCGGCCCCGAGCCGGTCAGGCCGTCGGGCGAGTGGCGGTACTTTTCCAACTGCGTGGCCAGGGTACTGCCACCGGCCGACTGCCCAGGCAGCGCGAACATCCGCGCCACTTGCGACCAGGCCGCCTTGGCGAAGCGCGGCCAATCCACAGCCGGGTTGAGCAGCGGTTCGGGGCTGTCGAGCAGGCCGCGGTTTTCGACGAACAGCAGGCTGTCGACCATCACCGGTGGTATCTGAGCGAATTCGGTGTAGAGCTGCTGCGGGTAGCGATACAGGTACAACGGATCGCCCCGGCAATCGGTGATCACCAGCCCAGCCTGGGATTTTTCCTGGTAGGGCACGAACAGGTCATGCCCGGCATAGCTCATCAAGGCCGGCGAGAACTGGGTCTGCCGTTCGATCACGTAGTTGCGCTTGAGCAGGCGCGGCAGGAAGTCACCCAGTGCGCTGTAGCCCAGGCGCTTGTCGAACGGGCCGGCGCCTGGGTAGACGATGGCCTGGCTCGGTCCCGGCCGCACCTCATAGGTCAGCGAGTTCGCCCAGCGACTGAACTCGCGCGCCTGCAGCCGCGAGGTGCGCACCTCGGCATACATCGCGTACGCCAGCGCGGCGATCGTGATCACGACCAACAACCAGAACAGACGCCGCCACAAGTGACGTTGACGTGGGCTATCTGGCAATGGCGACGGATCAGGACTGGCAGTTTTGGCTGCAGTCTTGTCAGGTTCGGTTTGCCACAGGACGCCCATAGATATTCACACCGGTCACGGAAAATTCATCGCACCTGGAGCAAGTCTAGACGCTAGAGCGGTCGCGTGAAAAAAATGTGAAAACCGATATGTCGAAGCGTGTGAGAAGGTTTTGCGTGAACAAGCGGGCCGAGGCAGGCCCGCAGGGGTATTCAGCGCAGCATGTCCTTGACCAGCCGGTCCTGCTCCATCAGCTCCCGCTGCCGTGCGTCGATGCGTGAAGCGAGCTGGAAGTTGTCTGCAGCACGGCGCTTGGCCAGGTCCAATTGCTGGATGGCCTGGTCGAACTCGCCGACCAGTGCGAAAAACTCGGCACGCGCCTGATGCAGGCCGATGATATTTCCATTCTGCCCGCGGGTTTCGGCTACCAGGTACCACACGTCCGGGTCGTCCGAACGGGTCTTGAGGAGGTTTTCCAGCGCTTTCTCCGCATCGGCCATGCGGTTCTGCTTGAGCAGCACATCGACCCGCTTCTGGTTGATCGGATAGTTGCCCGGGTACTGCGTCAGCAGCCGATCGATGCGCTGTTGGGCGTCGGGAATGCGGTTGTTGGTGATGTCCAGGTCGACCTGCGCCAGATTGACGGTGATGTCGTCCGGCTGCTTGGCCAACAGCAGCTTGAGATTTTCACGCGCCTCGTTCAGTTGCCCGGCCTTGATCTGGGCCAATGCCAGACCATAGTTCGCAGGCAGTGCGTTGGGGTTGTCATCCAGTTGCGCGCGAAAACGCTTGGCCGCCAGCCCCGGCGTTTCTTCGTAGTACAGTTGCACCCGGGCGCGCATCAGCTGGTACCACAGGCTGTCTTCCTTGCCCCCTGGGGCGGCCTGCTCGGCGCGGTTGCGGGTGTCGGCGATACGCGATTCGCTGACCGGGTGGGTCAGGAGGAATTCCGGCGGCCGGGCATCGAAACGGTACTGGCGCATCAGCCGTTCAAACATTGTCGGCATGTTGCGCGGGTCGTACCCGGCCTTTTCCATGTTGATGATGCCGATGCGGTCGGCTTCCTGCTCGTTCTGCCGAGAGAAGCGCCGTTGCTCCTGAATGGCTGCCGCCTGGCTGCCGGCGATCGCCGCGATGCCGGCGTCACCGGCACCTGAGGCGGCAATCACGATACCGGCCAGCAACGCCGCCATCATCGGCAATTGCATGCGTTGCTGAGCCTCGACGCCTCGGGCGAAGTGGCGTTGCGACAAGTGCGCCAGTTCGTGGGCCAGCACGCCGATGTACTCGCCCTCGGTTTCGGCATTGAAGAACAACCCGCCGTTGACCCCGACGATGCCCCCCGGCGCTGCAAAGGCGTTGAGCTCCTTGCTGTCGATCAGGATGAATTCCAGGCGCCGATCGTTCAGTTGGCTGGTCTCGGAGAGGCGATACACGCTGGTCTCGACGAAGTCCTTGAGCAACGGGTCATTGAGCTGCTTGACCTGGCCACGCAACAGGCTCAGCCAGGCACGACCCAATTGATGCTCCTGCTGGGGCGAGACGATCGCCGAGCTGGCGTCGCCAAGCGAGGGCAGGTCGCTGGCGTGGCCGGGTAGCGCCAGCAGGCAGGCGAGGGTCAGCAGGGTAGGGCGCAGAAAGGGCATGCACTGAGCTCGGCAGATGAAAGGCCCTACTGTAGCCGCCCCATTCGGCGACCACCAGAGGCGGCAACCTTGGGTTATTCTGTCGCGCCGCAGTCTGCCGGGATTCACCGCAGCGCCACGGCATCCTTTGGCTGGAGAAGATATCGATGAACGATGTGCCCGAATGTGACGTCGAGCTGGACACCAGCGGTCTTAATTGCCCGTTGCCATTGCTCAAGGCCAAGCTGGAACTCAACCGCATGGCCAGTGGTACGGTACTGAAGGTGATCGCCACCGACGCCGGCTCGCAGCGCGACTTCCGTTCGTTTGCCACCTTGGCAGGTCATGCGCTGTTACACGAAAAGGCGCTGGACGGGGTCTACTCGTATTGGTTGCGCAAGGCCTGAGCCACCACCCTGGTAGCTGGGTCATTCAAGGGAATTTCAATGTTCAAAGTGCTACGCGACTGGATCCAGCGTTACTTTTCCGATGAGGAGGCCGTCATTCTGGCGGTGCTGCTGGTGCTGGCGTTCACCGCCGTTCTGACCTTGGGCGGGATGCTGGCACCCGTGCTGGCGGGGATGGTGCTGGCGTTCCTCATGCAAGGCCTGGTCAACATTCTGGAGCGCTTGCGGGTGCCTTCCGGCGTGGCCGTCGGAGCGGTGTTCGCGTTGTTCATGGGCGCGCTGGCGCTGTTCATGCTGGTGCTTGTGCCGCTGCTCTGGCACCAAGTGATCACCCTGTTCAACGAGCTGCCCGGCATGCTCGGCAAATGGCAGTCGCTGCTGTTGCTGCTGCCCGAGCGCTATCCGCACCTGGTCAGCGACGAGCAGGTATTGCAGGCCATCGAAGCGGCCCGCGGCGAGATCGGCAAATTCGGCCAGTGGGCACTGACCTTTTCTCTGTCCAGCCTGCCTCTGCTGGTCAACGTCATGATCTATTTCGTACTGGTGCCTATCCTGGTGTTCTTCTTCCTCAAGGACCGGGTCATGATCGGCCGCTGGGTCAGCGGTTACCTGCCGCGCGAGCGTACGCTGCTGACTCGGGTGGCGCAGGAAATGAACCGGCAGATCGCCAACTACATCCGCGGCAAGGTCATCGAGATCTTCATCTGCGGCGTGGTGACCTACATCGCCTTCGTCGCACTGGGGCTGAACTACGCCGCTCTGCTGGCACTGCTGGTGGGGTTGTCGGTGGTGGTGCCCTACGTGGGGGCGGTGGTGGTGACGGTCCCGGTCACGCTGATCGCGCTGTTCCAGTGGGGCTGGGGTGACCAGTTCATCTACCTGATGGTGGTGTACGGCATCATCCAGACCCTGGATGGCAACGTGCTGGTGCCGTTGCTGTTCTCCGAGGCGGTGAACCTGCACCCAGTGGCGATCATCTGTGCGGTGCTGTTGTTCGGCGGGTTGTGGGGGTTCTGGGGCATCTTCTTCGCCATTCCCCTGGCGACCCTGTTCAAGGCCGTGCTGGATGCCTGGCCAAGGCAGGAGCCTACCGTCGCGCCGATGCTCTGAGACCGCGGTGCGGGCTTCGCGGGCAGAGGGCTCGGCCGCCCGCCCCGCTCCCACAGGTGATCCTGTCTGTAGGAGCGGTCAGCGGCCGCGAAGGGGCCACCGCCGATATCAACCCTGGCTCAACGCCTGGGCCGCTTCCAGCACACTCTGCACATGCCCCGGCACCTTCACCCCACGCCATTCCTGGCGCAGCACACCGTCCCGATCGATCAGGAAGGTGCTGCGGTCCACGCCCAGGTACTCCTTGCCATACAGCTTCTTCAGCTTGATCACATCGAACAGCTGGCACAGCGCCTCGTCCTTGTCGCTGATCAGCTCGAAGGTGAAGCCCTGCTTGGCCTTGAAGTTCTCGTGGGACTTGAGCCCGTCGCGCGACACACCGAACACCTCGGTGTCGGCGGCCTTGAACTGCTCGAGCAGGTCGCGGAAGTCCTGGCCCTGAGTGGTGCAGCCCGGCGTGCTGTCCTTGGGGTAGAAATAGACCACCACCTGGCGGCCCTTGAGCTCGCTCAGGCTGACGGTCTGGCCGCCGGTGGCCTGGGCTTGGAAATCGGCAACAGGTTCATTGAGAGCGACAGCCATCGGTCAATCCTTACATGGGGTTCTGTGGACGCCAGGGTTCGATCAGCGCATCCAGGTTCAGCGCATCGGCGAAGTCCAGGAACTGGTCGCGCAACCAGCTGATCTGCACACCGGCAGGCAGCGTCACGGTGAACGTGGCATTGAGCATGGTGCCACCGGTCTGCGGCGCCTGGTAGGTGTCGCAGGTCAGGTTCTCGAGCTCGACGTTGTGGTCGATGAAGAACTGGCACAGCTCGTTGATGATGTCGGAACGATACGCCGAACTGACATAGGCCACGTAAGGCAGCGCCTGCGGGCGGCTGTCCAGAGTGGCGCTGCGCACCAGGCTGACAGTGAAGTCGTGCTTCTTGGCCAGCGAGCTCAGGCCGGTTTCCAGGCGCGCCAGGGCATCCCAGTTGCCCGATACCTGCAGAACCAGGGCGCTGTATTCGCCATGGCGGGTCAGGCGCGAGGTGGACACCGAGCAGCGGGCGTCGTGGGCCGCGCGGCACAGTACATTGGTCAGTTCCATGGGGTTGCGGCCCAGGGCGCTGATGACGAGGAATTGTTCGCGAACTGTGGGGGTGGACATGCAGCATTCCTAAAGCGATGAGCGGTCGGCAGCTTGAAGGGGCCGGATGACTGGTTCAAGGCCTGCGCCGTACCTCGTGCGAACCTGCACTGACTGCCCGGCAACGCCCGCAGATACGGGGTGACACCAGGTGACAAGGCTCAGGGACGGGGTTCGAAGCGCCGTTACGGCAGGCGATGACCAGGCAAGAAAGGCAACCCCTGCCGATCAAAGTCTGAAAGGGTATAGAAAAGCGGCGCGAAGGGGAATGCTCGCGGCGTGGTACTTCGCTTGTGCAAGGTGGTTGGCGCCAGTACCATTACCGCTCTCTTTTTCCGGCAGGAGCGGTTGCATGATTGCGGGCAGTATGGTGGCACTGGTCACACCCATGGACGCCCAAGGGCGTCTGGACTGGGACAGCCTGAGCAAGCTGGTGGACTTCCATCTGCAGGAGGGCACCCATGCCATCGTCGCCGTCGGCACCACCGGCGAGTCGGCGACCCTTGATTACGAAGAGCACATCAAGGTCATCGAGCACGTGGTCAAGCAGGTGAACGGGCGTATCCCGGTCATCGCCGGCACCGGTGCCAATTCCACCCGCGAGGCCGTCGAGCTGACCCGCAATGCCAAGGGCGCCGGCGCCGACGCCTGCCTGCTGGTGACCCCGTACTACAACAAGCCGACCCAGGAAGGCTTGTACCAGCACTTCAAGCACGTCGCCGAAACCGTCGACATCCCGCAGATCCTCTACAACGTTCCCGGCCGCACCGCCTGCGACATGCTGGCCGACACCGTCGTGCGGCTGTCCAAGGTGCCGAACATCATCGGCATCAAGGAAGCCACCGGCAACCTCGAGCGCGCCAAGGACATCATCAGTCGTGTCGACAGCGATTTCCTCGTGCTGTCCGGTGACGATCCCACGGCCGTCGAGCTGATCCTGCTGGGCGGCAAGGGCAATATTTCGGTCACTGCCAACGTCGCCCCGCGCGCCATGGCCGACCTGTGCAACGCGGCGTTGAACGGCGAGGCGGAACTGGCCCGCGCCATCAACGACAAGCTGATGCCGCTGCACAAGAACCTGTTCCTGGAAGCCAACCCGATTCCGGTCAAATGGGCGTTGCACGAAATGGGCTTGATGCCCGAAGGCATTCGCCTGCCGCTCACCTGGTTGAGCGCCACCTGTCATGAACCGCTGCGGCAGGCCCTGCGCCAGTCCGGCGTCCTGGTTTAATTGAGGAAGTAAGACGCATGAAGCGATTGGCTGGCCTTTCTGCCCTTGCCTTGGTCATTTCGAGCACCAGCGGTTGCGGGTGGCTCTGGGGCGAAAACGGTTATTTCCGCGATCGTGGCAATGATTACCTCGAGGCGACCCAAACCGCCCCGATGCAACTGCCGCCCGGCGTGCAAACCGACAAGCGTCTGGATCCGCTGCTGCCGATCCCGCGCAACGTCGCCGACGACAACGCCAAGGCATCCGAATTCGAAGTGCCGCGTCCACTGCCTTTGCAGGTGGCGGCCCAGGCCAGCGACTTCTCGCTGCAGCGCAGCGGTGAAAACCGCTGGATCCTGGCCCAGCGCGCGCCTGCCGAAGTCTGGCCGATCGCGCACCAGTTCTTCGAGGACAACGGTTTCCGCATCGCCGAAGACCGCCCGCAGACCGGCGAATTTACCACCACCTGGCAGCGCTTCGACGAGCTCTCCGCCTCCATGGCGCAGCGCCTGAGCGGCGCGACCACCTCCGGTGAAAGCGAAACCCGCGTGCGCGTGCGCATCGAGCCAGGCGTGCAACGCAACAGCAGCGAAATCTACGTGGTCAGCGTCGAGCGTCCGGGTGGCAGCACCAGCGAGCCCGATTTCCCCGCACGTTCGGTGAACACTGGCCTGGATTCGATTCTGGTCGACCAGATGCTCGCCAGCATGACCCGCGACTCGGAACGCGGCGGCTCGGTGTCTCTGGTTGCCGCGCGTGATTTCGACGCGCCCAGCCGTGTAGCCATGAGCGAAGACGGCAGCGGCAACCCGGTGCTCAACGTCGGCGCCGACCTGGACCGTGCCTGGTCCAGCGTGGGCCGTGCCCTTGAACAGGGCCAGTGGCGCATCGAAGACATCAACCGCAGCCTGGGCCTGTACTACATCAACCTCGCCGAGTCCGCCCAACGCGCCGACGACAAGCCCGGCTTCTTCAGCCGCGTGTTCGGCAATGCGCCGAGCAAGGAAGAAATCGAAGCCCGCGCCGAGCGTTACCAGGTGCGCCTGAGCAAGGTGGGCGACACCGTTCAGGTCACTGTAGAGAAGAACATCAACACCGTGGCCCCGGCAGACGTTGCCCGCCGCGTGTTGGGTGTGATTCAAGACAACCTGGGCTAAGCGATGCGTTTTGCCGTTCTCGGAAGCGGTAGCCAAGGGAATGGCACACTGGTCAGCAGCGAAGACACGCACGTGCTGGTCGACTGCGGTTTCTCCCTGCGGGAAACCGAACGTCGGCTGGCCCGTCTGGGCCTGAGCGCCGCGCAATTGAGCGCCGTGCTGGTGACCCACGAACATGCCGACCACGTGCATGGCGTGGAGCTGCTGGCGCGGCGTCATGGCGTGCCCGTCTACATGAGCCAGGGCACCGAGCGCGGTCTGCGCAAGCCGGTGCCGGTGCGCAGCCATGTGCGCTGTGGCGACGTCCTGGACGTCGGGGCGTTGCGCATCGAAGTGGTCTCCGTGGCCCACGACGCTCTGGAACCTACCCAGTACGTATTCACCGACGGCAAGCGCCGCTTCGGTCTGCTGACCGACCTGGGCTCCCATTGCGCAAGGGTTCGCGACCACTATCAGGGCCTGGACGCCTTGATGATCGAAAGCAACCATTGCCGCGACATGCTCGCCCGTGGGCACTACCCCTATTTCCTCAAGCAGCGCGTCGGCGGTGACTGGGGCCATCTGAACAATCACCAGGCTGCCGGCCTGGTGGAACAGTTGGGCTGGAAGAATCTGCAACACCTAGTACTGGCCCACCTGAGCAGCAAGAACAATCTGCCGCAGCTGGCTCGGCAATGCTTCGTCGACACCCTGGGGTGCGACGCGGACTGGCTGCAAGTGGCCGATCAAGATTCAGGGCTCGATTGGCGCCACATCGCCTAGCGTCCCAAAGGGGCGCCTAGCCCATACTTTTAGCAAGCGGAGCCCATCATGGAAAAACGTGAAGAACTCTACCGCGGCAAAGCCAAGTCGGTGTACAAGACCGACGACGCCGACCGCTTGATCCTGCTGTTTCGCAACGACACCTCGGCGTTCGACGGCAAGCGCATCGAACAGCTCGACCGCAAGGGCATGGTGAACAACAAGTTCAACGCCTTCATCATGCAGAAGCTGGAAGCGGCGGGCATCCCGACCCAATTCGACAAGCTGCTGGCCGACAACGAAGTGCTGGTCAAGAAGCTCGACATGATTCCGGTCGAATGCGTGGTGCGCAACTACGCCGCCGGCAGCCTGGTCAAGCGCCTGGGCGTCGAAGAGGGCATGAAGCTCAACCCGTACACCTTCGAGCTGTTCCTCAAGGACGACGCCAAGGGTGACCCGTTCATCAACGAATCCCACGTCGTGGCCTTCGGCTGGGGCACCGCCGAGCAACTGGCGAAGATGAAAGAGCTGTCGCTCAAGGTCAACGACGTGCTGACCAAGCTCTTCGACGACGCCGGCCTGCTGCTGGTCGACTTCAAGCTCGAATTCGGCGTGTTCAGCGACGGCTCCATCGTCCTGGGCGACGAATTCAGCCCCGACGGCTGCCGCCTGTGGGACAAGGACACCCGCAAGAAAATGGACAAGGACCGCTTCCGCCAGGGTCTGGGCGACGTCATCGAAGCCTACGAAGAAGTGGCCAACCGCCTGGGCGTGCCGCTGTAACACCACTGTAGACGCGCAAGCGCCTGAATTCGCAAATTATTTTGCATCAGGGGTTTCGCGTTTGGCGCAGACGCTGGTATGATTCGCGCCGTTGGAGAGATGCCAGAGTGGCCGAATGGGACGGATTCGAAATCCGTTGTACCTTCACCGGTACCTAGGGTTCGAATCCCTATCTCTCCGCCATTATTGCTACACGCTAAGCCCCCGGAAACGTTGACGTTCTCGGGGGCTTTTTGTTTTGGACGCCATTTCACGCGGTGGAATTAACCATCAAGCCTCGGTTTGGCGGCTGCGTCGATTTGATCGTCTCTGACTCCCCGACTTCGATCGTGACGCACCGGCCGTCAACCATCGTTCAGTCCATTCCCAGCCACACGTCACCCTTCATCCAGTGGAACTTCCCTACCCAACTCCCTTCAATACCCATGAACCTGTCGCGCCGTATGTTCCCTTCGACGCCCGTACAGGTTTTTTTTCGCACGTTTCTGAAACCGGTTTCAGAGCCTAGTGCAGACCAGCCCACCTCATCCCGCAGGAGCCCGGAAAGGATGACCAAAAACCCATTGAAGCGAGCCTCGATCACCGCCCTGGCGGCCGCGATGTTGGCTTTGACAGCGACTGCAGCCCAGGCCGAAACCATTGATCGCAGCCTGGTTCCCATTGGTTCGATCCAGGAGGTGGCGGCGTTCAGCGGCCCAGGGCCGTCAGGCATCGTGGTTACTCCGGAAGGGCGCACTTTTGTCGGTTTTCCGCGTCATGCCGATGATCACGCTGGCATGACGCTGGGCGAGTTGGTCGACGGCAAGCTGGTTCCCTATCCCTCCGCCGATGTGAGCCTGCCGTCTGGGCTGTCCGACGCCAAGCGTCTCGTTTCCCTGCATGGCATGACCTTGGACAGGCGTGGGCGCCTCTGGTTGATCGACGATGGCAAGCGTGCCGGCAAGCAGGGCATTCCGGCGGGGGCGGCGAAGGTGGTGGGTATCGACTTGAGCAGCAACAGCATCGTGACGTCCATCGAGCTCAAGGATGCCCTGCGTCAGGACAGCCACATGAATGACCTGCGCATCGATCTGACCCACGGCAGTCAAGGCACCGCTTATGTCGCCGACTCATCTTTCGGCGACGACCCGGCTTTGGTGGTGGTGGATCTGGCCACGGGGAAGCAGCGTCGTGTGCTTGCCGGTCATCCTTCCATCGTGGCGCAGAAGGATTTCGTCACCCAGCTCGACGGTGTGCCCATGCGCTACGACGGCAAGAACACCGCATTCCCTCACGGTGGCGTCGATGGTCTGGCGCTGACGCCCGATAGTTCGCGTCTGTTCTATTCGCCGCTCACCAGTCGACACCTGTGGAGTCTGCCGACCGCAGCACTTTCCGACTTCGGCCTCGATGATCGACAACTGGCTGCCCAGATCAAGGATGAAGGGGAGAAGGTGATGGTCGACGGGATGGACATGGACGCTCAGGGCCGTCTGTACATGACCGATGCAGAGCATCACCAAGTGCTGCGTCGCTGGCCGGATGGCCGCCTCGACGTGGTCGTGCGCGACCCGCGGCTGGTGTGGCCGGACGGCGTATTCGTGACCGCCGATTCGGTGTACGTGACGTTGGGGCAGTGGAGCCGTATGGGCAAGGGGTTCGACACCCGGCAGCCGCCGTATCTGTTGGTCAAGGCGCCTATCGAGGCCACCCCGCAGTTCAACGCCGCGCAATGACCGTAGCGGGGGCGCAGATCGTGCCCCTGCTGATAGGAAACACTGTCTGAAAGCCTGAAGATCCTCTTCGCCGCCATTGATTCAGCCCACTGCCGTTTGCCCAACCCGAGCCTCACCGGCCACTAGGAAAAAGCGCGGCACACTTATTGCTCTGCTAACAATAAATTCATAGATAGCTAGCAAAGTCAGGGCCTCGAATCATGATCGCTACCTCTTCTCATGCTGTGATCTGCACGCCTCACGCCCAAGCCAGTGCCGCAGGGATGCAGATCCTCGATGCGGGTGGCACGGCCATTGATGCCATGCTGGCAGCCAGTGCCATGCTGGCCGTGGTGTTCCCGCACATGACCGGCCTGGGTGGGGATGCCCTCTGGATGATCCACGACACCCAGGTCCGCACCATCGTGGGGATCGGGCAGGCCGGGCAGCGGTTGCCCGACGGCGGAGTCATCGGTTTGAGAGGTCCATCGTCCGTCGCCACCACGGCGGGTGCGCTGGCGAGTTGGCAGACGGCGGCGACTATCAGCCGGCAGGAGTGGGGCTCGCATTTTGGTTGGGCCGACCTGTTGCAGGACGCCGCAAGCGTGGCAGAGGCGGGCACGCCTGTTTCACAGTCCCAGCTGTTTTGGCAGACATTGCGGCAGCCACTCATCGAGCAGTTGCCGGATTTGCACGGTGTCTGCAAGACCGATGGGCGCTGGTTGCGCGCAGGCGATACGCTGCGTCAGCCGGCGCTTGCCAACACGCTGCGGCATCTGGCCAGGTACGGGGTCGAGGACTTCTATCAGGGCGAGTTGGCTCACGCGTTCGGGGCGGCGTTCGATCGGCTCGGTTGTGGCCTGACCCAGGCCGACCTGGCGGCCACGCGCGCACCGCTGATGGACCCAGTTTCGGTCCCTTACCGGCAGGGCCGACTCTATAACGTCGCACCGCCGTGCCAGGGTCTTTATACCTTGCAGGCCATGGCCGCGCTGCAGCATAAGCCACTCGCGCAGGTCGGCAATGGCAGCGCGCTTTACTACCACTACCTGGTCGAAGCCATCAAGCAAGGTCTGCTGCGCCGCAACGCGCAGTTGTGCGATCCGCTGAGCACCGCTTGGGATTTCGCCGCCAGTCTCGATGAGCGTCACGTTCAGAGGTATGCCGATGCCATCGACGATCAGCGTGCAGCGCCGTGGAACGAGCCGGGACGCCCGGCCGATACGGTCTGGATGGCTGCGACCGATGCCCAGGGCCGGACGGCCTGCCTCATCCAGAGCCTGTTTCACGACTTCGGCTCGGGCTGTATTCTGGGCGACACCGGAGTGCTGTGGCAGAACCGTGCTGCGGGTTTCAACGCCAATCCCGAACACGTTAACGGCTGGGCCCCCGGCAAGCGTCCCGCCCATACGCTCAACCCATCCTGTTACCTGGCCGACGATGGTCGCCGCTGGTTCTTCGGCACTCAGGGAGGCGATGGTCAACCGCAGACGCAGATGGTCCTGGCGACGCAGCTCATCGACTATCAGCAGCCTATCGATCAGGCCTTGGGCTTCCCCCGCTTTTTGCTGGGCCGCAGTTTTTTCGACAGCACCGACAACCTCAAACTCGAAGGCGACATGAGCGCCGCGAGCATCGAAGGCCTGGCGGCGCTGGGTCATGGGGTGGAAATCATACCGGCGCAGAGCCCGATGACGGGCCATGCCGGTATCATCGCCATCGATGCCCACGGGCGGCGCAGTGCCATGCATGATCCGCGAGGCGAGGGTACCGCACTTGGTCAGGCAGACTGAAGGTTGAACGGGTATTTGCCGGATACTAGCCATCTCGTGTATAGGCATGAGGCTTTCTAGACAACAGAGGAAACGATGGGGTTGAGTACCGTCACTGCCAAACAGCTTGAGGTGCAGCGTATCGTCGATGCGCTGTTCAAGGCTATTGCCCACCATCGCCTGCCGCCCGGCACTCGGTTGGTCGAAGCCCACATCGTCGAAACCCTGCAGGCCAACCGCAATCACGTGCAGGTCGCCCTGCAGCGGCTGGCGATGCAGAAAGTAGTGACCATCGAAGCCAATCGGGGCGCCATGGTGGCCCAGCCCACAGCCAAGGAGGCGCGGGATATCTTCAGCGCCCGTCGCGCCATCGAACGGGCGATCGTCGAGGCCATTACCCCGGCCGTGATGCGCAAGCACCGCCAGCGCATTGCCAGCCATATGAACAACGAGCGCAAAGCCACCAGCGATACCGATCGACGCGCCATCGTTCGCGAGCTGAGTGAATTTCACCTCATGCTCGGCGAGATCAGTGGAAACGTCGTGCTCAGCGATATCCTTGGCAATCTGATGGTGCGCAGCTCATTGATCGTGGCGCTGTACCAGCGCAACGATGTGCCGTCATGCGCGCCGGACGAACATCAGCAGATCATCACCGCGCTGGAACAGGGCGATAACGCGGGGGCCGTACGGGTCATGCTGGAGCACCTGGACGAACTGGAAGGGCAGTTGGCGCTGGAAGAGCGCGCCTTGGAGGAGTTCAACCTCAAGCAGGCGCTGAGTGGCTGACGAGCAGGCCTGCCCGTTCAATCATGGCCTCAGCAACGTCCCGACCGGTCGACTGAATGTTTGCCTGCCACCCTTGAAGCCCATTACCGGAGCGCTTATCTCGGCGATCACCGCTGCTGGCGAAGGCGCGTCGAAGACGATGAAGTCGGCGCGGCAGCCCGGTAGCAGGCCGTAATCCTTCAGCCTGAGCAGGCGTGCCGATTCGCTGGATACCCAGGCCAGGCACTGCAGCAACTGCGGCACTGTGCCCATCTGGCTGACGTTGGCGAAGAGGTTGGCCTGACGCACCAGCGAAGCATCGCCATAGGGCGTAAAGGGGTTGCCGACATTGTTGGTGGACACCGAACACGTCACGCCGCAGGCGTGTAGATGCGCCAGCGGTGCCAGCCCCCGAGGTTTGTTGTGGAACACGTCGCGACCCATCAGGAACAGGTCGGTGCTGGGCAGGCAGGTCACCTGAACGCCCGCTTCGGCCAGCTCCAGTGCGAGCACCGTCAGTGATTCCTGGGGCAAGGCGGACAGCTTGGTCACGTGGCCGATGGTCACACGTCCGCCCCACCCATGCAGCCGAGTGCAGCGCGCGACTTCCATGACGGTCAGGCCTTCGGGGTTCAAATCGAAATCCAGATGCAGGTCCAGGTCGCAGTCGTAGCGTGTGGCCAGTTCGAATAGCCGCTGGATCTGCCCCAGCGGGTCGCTGTCCATATACGGGCACCCACCCAGGACCGTTGCACCGCTTTCCAGCGCCTGGCACAACAGTGCCTCGGTCCCTGGGTTGTTGAGCATTCCTTCCTGCGGAAACACACACAGTTCCAGGGTGATCGCCCATGCATAGTCGGCCTGCAAACGGCGAATGGCATGGAAACCGATCAAGCCGATCTGTGGATCCAGCTCCACATGAGTGCGCATGTGCGTGGTGCCTTGCACGATGGCCTTGTCCAGCACCTGCGCACCGCGCCGATACACATCGTCTTCGGTAAACCCGGCTTTGGCCGCTCGGGTTTGGGCCACCGCTTCCGCCAACGTGCCTTCCTGAAGATGGCATCGCTGCATGATGCAGGCTTTGTCCAGGTGAATGTGGGTTTCGATCAGGCCGGGCATGACGAGCTGCCCACGCAGATCGAGGGTTTCCCATGGGCCTGCGTCGGCGCTCAAGGCTTCGACGAAATAGCCGTTCTCCACCTGTAGCTCGCTCAAGTGGTTATCGGCGCCAAGCCGCACATTGATGATCTTCATCGCCTTCATGCACTGACACCTTCGCCCAGGTAGGCCGCAGCCAGGTCTTTGTCTTCACGCAATTGAGCGGCGCTGCCGGTTTTCACGATGGTTCCGATTTCCAGCACATACGCACGATCTGCCACTTGCAGCGCCAGGTTGGCCATCTGGTCCACCAGCAGAATGGTCACGCCCTCGTCACGCAGGGCAGCCAGCGCGTCGTAAAGCTCGCCGATCATGGCGGGCGACAGGCCCAGGGAGGGTTCGTCGAGCAACAGGATTTTCGGCTTCGCCATCAGACCGCGACCCACGGCAACCATTTGCTGTTCACCACCGGACAGCAGGCCGGCCGGGTTGTCGATGCGATCGCGCAGGCGAGGGAAGCGCTTGAGGATGGCCTCGATTTCAGCGTCGGCATCGAAGGCTTCGCGGCGTGAGTAACCGCCCAGTAGCAAATTGTCGCGCACGCTCAGGTAAGGGAAGACCTGACGGCCTTCGGGCACCAGTGCCAGGCCCTGCGCAGCAATCAGGCTGGCGCTGGTCTGTTCGATATTTTCGTTGTCGAGCAGGATGCTGCCGCTGCTGGCGCGATGCAGGCCGGCCAGGCATTGCAGAATGCTCGATTTGCCAGCGCCGTTCGCGCCGAGAATGGCCACCAGCTCGCCAGGATTGACCAGCAGATTGACTTTGTTGACCACGGCGGACGCGCCGTAGTCAATGACCAGATCCTTGACGTACAGACGCGTGTCGCGGCTACCGGCCCAGGGTTGGGCACGCGCGGTGGCCTGATAGTCGGTGCCGCCCAGATAGGCCGCGATCACTTGCGGATTCTGGCGGATTTCAGACGGCGGCCCCGAGGCGATCGGCTTGCCAGCATCAAGCACCAGTAAATGCTCGGACACCGACATGACCAGCGTCATGTCGTGCTCGACCAGAATGACCGTGAGGCCGAAGTCCGCCAGCTTGCGCAGCAGTGTCGCCAAGTCGTCGGTGTCGCGACGACTGAGGCCCGCCGCAGGTTCATCCAGCAGCAATACGGCCGGTGCGGTCGCCAGCGCCCGGGCTATTTCCACCAGGCGACGGTCTACGTGAGGCAAATCTTCGGCGGGAATATTCACCTCGCCGCGGTAGCCCACCAATGCCAGCAGATCCAGCGCCAGGCTGCGTTGTGTGTCCAGGGCGCGGCTGAATGGCAGACCCAGGCGTCCCTTCTGCATCGCCACCAACAGATTGTCGAGTACGGACATTTCGCCGAACAGCAAGGTGGTCTGGTAAGTACGGGCGATGCCGGCCCTGGCGGTTTTCCAGGCGGGTAGGCCGGCCAGCGGTTGCTGCAACTCGATCTGGCCGCTGTCCGGTGCGTAAAATCCACTGATCATATTCAGAACGGTGGTTTTGCCCGCACCGTTGGGCCCGATGATGCTGGTGATACTGCCAGCGGGTGCCTGCAGGCTGACGTGTTGCGCGGCCTGTACACCACCGAAGCGAATGCCGATATCGGAAACCCGCAACCCTGAGGACGGGCCACGGCTGCGTAGATGCGCGGCCATGCGTGCTTGATCGATGGACGTCGGCGGCAGCAAGCGCACCGGTTTGATCAGGCGTCGGGCAAGGGCACCCAGCAGTCCGTTGGGCGCGATCCACAATACGATGAGCAGGAGCAGGGAGAAGATCAGCAGCCGGTATTCGGCAAAATCCGAGAGCAGTTCCGGGACCAGCACGATCAACACTGCGCCGATCAGCGGCCCGAACAGCATGCCACTGCCGCCCACGATCACGGCCAGAACGAACAGGATGGATTGGGAGAAGGGAAAGGATTCCGGGTTGATGAACATCAGTAGTGGCGCGAGCAAACCGCCTGCCAGCCCGGTCAGGGCGGCGGACAATGCGAACGCCAGGGTCTTGCTGATCACCGGATTGAAGCCCAGCGAGCGTGCCGCGATTTCCGAGGTTTTCACCGCACGCATGGCCTTGCCCCAGCCGCTCTGGCTCAGGCGTCGATAGAACAGCAGCGCGCCGATCATCAGCGCGGCGGCCAGCAGGGCGAGCAGGATCGCCGGATCCAGGCCGGCGAATTCCGGTAGCGGGATACCCATCAAGCCGTTGGAGCCACCGGTCACGTCCCGCCATTCGATCAAGCCGTGATGCACCACGAACGCAAAGGCGATGGTGATCATCGCCAGGTAAGGGCCGCTGACCCGTAGCGCGGGGATCGCCAGCAGCGCGCCAATCAGACCCGCTACCGCACCGGCCATTGGCAGGGCCAGCCACAGCGTCCATCCGGCCATGCTCAGGAGTGCCGATACATAGGCGCCTATCGCATAGAACGCGATATGCCCGAATGAAATCTGTCCGCTCAGGCCAATCAGGATATTGAGGCCGACGCCGACCACCGCCGCCAGGGCGCAGAGGGTAAAAACCAGTAACGAGTAGCTGTCGAGCGTGAACGCCATGACGCCGCAGACCACAGCGAGCAAGGCGATGAACGCTGGAGCGACCAGGGTTTTGGGGTTGTTCATACTTTCACCAATACCCGGCTGCCGAACAGGCCGTTAGGCCGAATCGCCAGCGCCAGAATGACCAGCGCAAACGTGAATATCTGGGTGAATGCCGAGCCGAAGTACAGGGTGATCAACGCCTCGGCCAGGCCGAACAGCAATCCGGCGGCGAACACACCGCCCGCGCTGCCGATGCCACCGAGAATCGCCACCGCAAAGGCTTTCAGGCCGAACAACAGGCCCATTTCCGCGTTGACGCTGAACAGTGGCGCAATCAACAGGCCCGCCACCGCCGCGAAGACGGTCGACAGCGCAAAGGCGATGGCGACCACACGATTGACGTTGATGCCCATCAGCATCGCGGCGCGCGGATTTTGCACGCAGGCTTCCAGTACCTTGCCCAGTCGGGTGTAACGCCGTACCAGGTACAGCGCCAGGGCGACGGCCGCGCCTGCCAGTGGAATCAGCAGCTGCAGTGCACTGATGTGGCTGCCGAACAGCTCGACATTCAGGTTCACCAAGCGGCTCTCGAACTGCCGAGGTTCCTTGCCGAAGGTAAACAGCGCAAGGTTGTCCACCAGAATTCCGCCCGCCACCGTTGCCATCAGCCAGGCCTGCGAACCACGGCTGTGGAAGGGCCGTACCAGGTAGCGCTCGATCACCAAGCCATACAACGCACAGAGGATCAGTGTCAGTGGCACGCCCAGCCACAATGGCCAGCCCCAGTTGATGCAAAACAGGTAGCCGAGCACCGCACCGACCATCATGGCGCTGCCCTGGGCAAAGTTGACGGTGCGCGATACGACGTAGGTGAGGTGAAAACCCAATGCCAACAAAGCGTACATGCTGCCCAGGCCGAGCCCGGTGATAACGGCGGCGGTGAACATCGCTTACTCCTGAGGCTTGAGCGGTACGATCTGGTCGTTGACGAAGTGGGTGAAGATATAGTCGTCAGGGCCCAGGGCATCATGCTTGGATGGGCTGAACGGCTGCTTGTAGTGCTTGATCAAGCCGTCATAGTCCGTGACTGCGTAGAAACCGTCGCGCACGGCAGGGCCCTGCGTGGTGCCGGCCTTTTCGATGGCTTGAGCGGCGAGATGCAGCGCGTCGTACGCATTGGCGATGCCGACTGCCGGGGTGACGTCGGCCACGGTCTTGATCTGCGGGTAGGCCGTCTTCAATGCGGCCAGCAGTGCATCGCCCTTGGCGCCGTTGTGTTCCGTGAACACGTAGGTCTGAATGAAATGGACCTTGGACGCGTTCGGCCCCGCCAGTTCGCCGAAACGACCACCCGCCGGCCCCCAGTGAGAAACCACAGGCACGTCCCAGCCCATGCGGTCCAGGGATTTGACCACCTGTGCCGAAGGACCCACATTGCCCACCATCAGCAGAGTGTCCGCACCGGCGTTTTTCAGGCGAGTCAATTGCGGAACCACGTCCAAATCGCTGTCCTGAATGCGCTCGACACCGGCATTGGCCAGGCTGCGTTTTTCCAGGGCGCGTTTGAAACCTGCCTCGTTGGATTCGCCCCAGGGATTATTGATGAGGATCATGCCCGGCTTTTTCATGCCGTTGTCGACCCCGTATTGCACCAGGGCCTCGTCCACCAGCTCATCGACGGCAGAGACCCGGAACACGTAGTTTTCTGCCGCACCGTTCTCGGTGATTTTCGTACCCGCGGCCCAGATGCCCATGAACGGTACTTTGAGTTGATTGGCCAGCGGCACGATAGCCAGGGAAACTGGCGTGTCCAGTCCGCCGAACAGCACGGTGACCTTCTCGCGCTGGACCAGCTCGCGCGCGGCGAGCATCCCCTTGGACGGGTTGCTTTCATCATCTCGACGCACCAGCTCCAACTGACGGCCAAGCACGCCGCCGCTGGCATTGACCTCATTGATGGCCATGGTCAGGCCGCGGGTCAGGGCTTCCCCGGACTTGGCCGATTGGCCCGAAAGGGCGGCTAACAAACCGACTTTGATCGGCGGTTCGGCCGCTTGCGCGCCTTGGATCATCGCCAGGTTTAGCGTGGCTGCCGCAGCCACGGGGAACAGCAGACGTTGCAGGTTTGGAAGCCAGGTGGCCATGGTTTACTCTCCTGATTGCTAGCATTTGCATATTTATTGCTAGCAAGTAGGATGCCAGTCGCTGGATCCACAAAAATGGCCGATATGTCCGTGAATACCGCAGTCTGCGCGCCAAAATAAAGCGTTTTGCACCAAGCGGATGCATCCGCCATCAGCGGACTTACCTTGATTCAGGAGTTATGACGATGATCGATATAAACAAAGACGTACAGATTGTTAGCAGTTTCCTCGAGGCCTCGATGGCTCCGGATCCGGTCCGCGCCGCGACGTTCATGAGTGAGGATGTGCAGATCACCTTCACCGGCG